>NZ_JBHXMA010000003.1:0-420489 GCF_042721035.1 Streptomyces sp. NPDC058464 | reverse complement strand
GTGCAGCGCGCGGTCTCAGTGGTTGAGGCCGAGGTTGCCGAAGGCGGGGTTCAGCACGCCGACGACGTTGATGCTGTTGCCGACGACGTTGACCGGGACGTCCACCGGGGCCTGGATGACGTTGCCCGAGACGACGCCCGGAGAACCGTGGGCGGCGCCGGCCGCACCGGCGCCGCCGGTGTGGGCGGAGGCCATGCCCGCACCGGCGGCCACGATCCCGCCGGCCACCATCGTCACGGCCGCTGCCTTCTTCAGGTTCTTCACTTCTTGAGCCCTCCTTGGCGATCGCCACGGCGGTCGCCGCGGCACGCACTGGAGAACGGCCACGGCCGGGAGAGGATGCGCCGTCCGGGTGACATTCCCACGACGGTATGAATCTCAGCCCGGAAGGCGACCCTCCGAGTTGCCGTCGGTGAAGCGTTGCGGAGGGCGTTTCAGCCGGTCACGAATCAGCCGGCCACGCCATGGCGAACGGCCCACAGGGCGGCCTGGGTGCGGTCGGCGAGGTCGAGTTTCATGAGGATGTTCGAGACGTGCGTCTTGACGGTCTTCTCGGACAGCACCAGGGCGCGCGCTATCTCGCGGTTGGAACGGCCGTCGGCGATCAGCCCGAGCACCTCGCGCTCCCGCTCGGTGAGCGAACCGCCCCTCCCCTGGCCGGTGTTGGCCTCCTCCTGGGAGAGCAGGGCGCCGGCCACCTCGGGCTGGAGCAGGACGTGCCCGGCGTGCACCGAGCGGATGGCGGTGGCGAGCGCGTCGGGATCGACGTCCTTGTAGACGTACCCGGCGGCGCCCGCGCGCAGGGCCGGGACGACCGTGCGCTGTTCGGTGAAGCTGGTGACGATCAGCACGCGCGCGGGGTTGTCGAGTTCGCGGAGCCTGCGCAGCGCCGCCACGCCGTCCAGGCCGGGCATCTTGATGTCCATGAGGACGACGTCGGGGCTCAGCTCCTGGGCGCGCTCGACCCCCTCGGCGCCGTCGGCGGCCTCGCCGACCACCTCGATGTCGTCCTGGACCTCCAGGAAGGTGCGCAGCCCGCGGCGGACGACCTGGTGGTCGTCGACCAGCAGCACCCGGATCACGTCAGCCACCGGGGACCTCCATCTCGATCGTGGTGCCCTTGCCGGGCGCCGATTCCACGCTCAGCGTGCCGCCGACGCCGCTCGCCCGGTCCCGCATGGAGACCAGGCCGAGGTGGCGTCCGGCGCTGCGGGTGAGGTGCGGGTCGAAGCCGCCGCCGTCGTCGGCGACCCGCAGGAAGGCGCCGCCGCCGCGCCGGTTCACGGTCACGTCGACGTGCTCGGCCCCGGAGTGCCGCAGGGCGTTGTGCAGTGCCTCCTGCGCGACCCGGAGCAGCGCCTCCTCCTGGGCGGCGGGCAGGGCCCGGAAGCCGCCGGCGGCGAAGGTCACGCGCGCGGTGTGGGCGCGGTCGAGGACCTGGATCTGGGTGCGCAGGGTGGCGACGAGGCCGTCCTCGTCGAGGGCGGCGGGGCGCAGCTCCACGACGGCGGCGCGCAGTTCGTCGATGGCCTCGGCGGCGAGCACGGCCACCTGGTGCAACTCGCCCTTGGCACGGGAGGGATCGCGGTCGACCAGGGCGGCGGCGGCCTGGGCGGTCAGGCGCAGGGAGAACAGCTTCTGGCTGACCGCGTCGTGCAGCTCGTGGGCGAGCCGGGAGCGTTCCTCGGCGATGGTCAGCTCGCGGCTGCGCTCGTAGAGGCGGGCGTTGGTGAGGGCGATGGCCGCGTGCTGGGCGAGGATGGAGAGGAGTTCCTCGTCCTCGGCGGTGAAGCCGCAGCCGCCCTCTGGCTTTTCACAGTTCTTGTTGGCCAGGAACAACGCGCCGATGACCTCGTCGCCGTCCCGGATCGGCAGGCCCAGGAAGTCGGACATGTCGGGGTGGGCCGAGGGCCAGCCCTCGAAGCGGGGGTCCGTACGGACGTCGGCCAGCCGCTCGACCTTCGCCTCGCGCAGCATCGCCGCGAGGATGCCGTGCTGGCGCGGGAGCGGGCCGATGGCCTTCCACTGGGCGTCGGTGACGCCGTCGACGACGAACTGGGCGAAGCCGCCGTGGTCGTCGGGGACGCCGAGCGCGGCGTACTGCGCGTCGAGCAGCTCTCGGGCGGAGGCGACGATCGTCTTGAGGACGTCGCGCACCTCCAGATGCCTGCTCATGGCCAGCAGCGCGGAGCTCACCGCCGCGAGGCCGGACCGGGGACCTTGGCTCATGCCCTCACGGTACCGGCGGGGTCCGACACCGCGGATCGGGCCGACGGCGCAGGGCCCGGGCCGGTGGCCGTACGCCCTCGGACCTAGGGCGCGGGGCCCGGACCAGGGGCGTAGTCCGAAGGACCCGCCGGGTTGCGGCCCGCGTCCGAGGCGGCCGGGGCGGTCCCCTTCCTACGTTGGGGGGCACCGCCGGGGCAGGCGGACGGAGCCGAGGGGACGGTTGTCATGCCGGTAGCGATCATCACGGGGGCCTCGAAGGGGCTGGGGCGGGCGCTGGCCGAGGTGCTGGCCGCACGCGGCTGGGATCTGGTGCTGGACGCCAGGAGCGCGGCGGTCCTGAAGGAGGCGGCGGAGGCGGTCGCGGGGCACGGGACGCGGGTGACGGCGCTGCCCGGCGATGTGACGGACGCCGGGCACCGGGCCGGTCTGGTGGCCGCGGCGTGGCAGCTGGGCGGGGTGGACCTGCTGGTGAGCAACGCCAGCGCGCTGGGTGCCGAGCCGCTGGTGCGCCTGGGCGAGCTGCCGCTGGAGGGGCTGCGCCGGGCGCTGGAGGTGAACGTGGTGGCGGCGCTGGGCCTGGTCCAGGAGGCGCTGCCGCTGCTGCGGGAGTCGGCGGCGGGTGCGGTGGTCGCGATCAGCTCGGACGCGGGCGCCGAGGCGTACGAGACCTGGGGCGGTTACGGCGCCTCGAAGGCGGCCCTGGACCAGCTGGCGGCGGTGCTCGGCGTGGAGGAGCCGGGGCTGCGGGTGTGGGCGGTGGATCCCGGGGACATGGCGACCGACCTGTACGCGGCGGCCGTACCGGACGACGACGATCCGCGGCCGGCACCCGAGTCCGTCGTCCCGGCGTTCCTGCGGCTCCTGGACGAGCGGCCGGCCAGTGGGCGGTACTGCGCTCCTGCCCTGGTGGAGGGGCGATGACGACCGTGGTGAGGGTGCCGGAGGAGCTGTCCGCGCGGGTGCCGGCCGAGCAGCGCGGGCCGGGTCTCGAGCGGGACGCCGTACGGCTGCTGGTGTCGCGCGGGACGGCGGTGTCGCATCACGCCTTCGCCGAGCTGCCGTGCCTGCTGCGGGCCGGGGACCTCCTGGTGGTGAACACGTCTCCCACCCTGGCGGCCGCCGTGGACGGGCGGGCCGGGCACGCGCGCGTGGTGGTGCACTTCTCCACGCGCGGGGACGACGGGCGGTGGGCGGTCGAGCTGCGGGAGCCGGACGGGAACGGGACCACACGCGCGCGTGCGGGCACGCGTGCGGGTAGTGAGGTGCGGCTGCCCGGGGGCGTACGGCTGATCCTGGAGGAGCCGCAGAGCGCGCGGGGCGAGCGGCTGTGGTGGGCGAGGGTGTCGGCGGACGTACGGGGACTGCTGCGGGAGCACGGGCGGCCCATTCGTTACTCCTATACGGAGCGGGACCAGCCGTTGTCCGTCTACCAGACGGTGTTCGCGCTGCCGCCGACGGACGGGGCGGGCAGTGCGGAGATGCCGAGTGCGGCGCGGCCCTTCACCGCTCGGCTGGTGGCGGAGCTGGTGAGCCGGGGGGTGCAGTTCGCGCCGATCACCCTGCACACGGGGGTGTCCTCGGCGGAGGCGCACGAGCCGCCGTACGCGGAGCGCTTCGCCGTGCCGGAGGCGTCGGCTCGGCTCATCAACAACGTGAGAGCAGGTGACGGCAGGGTGATCGCCGTGGGGACGACCGCCGTGCGGGCCGTGGAGTCCGCCGCCGGGCCCGACGGGGTGGTGCGGGCGGCCGAGGGGTGGACGGAGCTCGTGGTGACGCCCGAGCGCGGGGTGCGGGTGGTGGACGGGCTGCTGACCGGGCTGCACGAGCCGGAGGCCTCGCATCTGCTGATGCTGGAGGCGGTCGCGGGGCGGGCCGCGGTCGACCGCAGCTATGAGGAGGCGCTGCGCGGGCTCTACCTGTGGCACGAGTTCGGGGACGTGCACCTCATCCTCCCGGAGGAGAGCCCTCACACAGAGCATTGCGACAGCAACCACGAGTGAGATTCATGTGCGAGCCATGTGAGGCCGCACATAGGGCGCACATCACGTACGAACGGACATAGGAGATAAAGGGTCCCCTCCCGAACGGGGCAGACGTTCTAGTCTGTCCCGTTTTGCCCATCCGGGCTCCACTACCGGGGATCGTACGTCACACCTTTGCCACAGCATTTTGCGGCCGCTAAGAATGGCTGCCGTCGCTCAGCACCGCGGGTTCCCCCCGCGGTGTTCGTGCAGGAGGAGCCGGTCTCCCCCGCGGACAACGAGCGACCTCCGCGCTATTCGAAGAGGTCCTGCCATGCCCAAGCACACCCACAGTCCCACCCTGACCAAGCGCCACAAGATCGCGCTCGCCGGTGTCGCCACGCTCGGCGCCGCCGCCCTCGCCATCTCGGCCGTGCCGAGCAGCGCCGAGACGATCACGTCCGGTGCCCCCGCGACCGCCGCCGAGGCGGCCCACGGCACCGCGCAGATCCAGGACGTCACGGGCAAGGTCACCGACCAGCTGGCCCTCCAGAACGTCAAGGTCGAGGCCATCGCCGCCAAGACGAAGGCCTCCGCCCACCAGCTCCACGTGGCTCACCTGAAGAAGGTCCACGCGGCCCACGTCTCCCACGTGAAGAAGGCGCACACCGCCCACGTGAAGCACGTCCACGCGGCCCACGTGAAGCACGTCGCCGCCGTCAAGAAGGCCGCCGCCAAGCGCGCCGCCCAGCAGGCCGCCAGCCGGTCCGCGCAGCGCCCGCAGATCCAGCAGGTCGCCGCGAAGAACTACGCCAACAACCTCGACGGCTGGATCCGCCAGGCCCTCGACATCATGAACGCCAAGGGCATCCCGGGCTCCTACAGCGGCCTGCACCGCAACATCATGCGGGAGTCCTCCGGAAACCCGAACGCGATCAACAACTGGGACATCAACGCCATCAACGGCATCCCCTCCAAGGGCCTGCTGCAGGTGATCCCGCCGACGTTCGCGACGTACCACGTCTCGGGCACGTCCTGGAACATCTACGACCCGGTCGCCAACATCACCGCCGCCGCCAACTACGCGGCGCACCGCTACGGCTCGATCGACAACGTCAACAGCGCGTACTGAGGCCGCGCGGACCTCTGAACGCACACGCCGAAGGGCGGCACCCCGTTGCGGGTGCCGCCCTTCGGCGTCGTACGGACCACGGGGCTACTTGCGCATGACCTCGGGCTCGTGGCGGCGCAGGAAGCGGGCCACGAGGAAGGCACAGATCACGCCGAGGGCGATCAGGGCGACCATGTCCAGGGTCCAGGCGCCGGCCGTGTGCGCCCACAGCGGGTCGTCGGGCTTGCCCTTGCCGGGCGGGGCGATCCCGTTGAAGTCCAGGGTGGCGCCCGCGGCGGCGACGGCCCAGCGCGACGGCATCAGGTACGAGAACTGGTTGACGCCGACCGTGCCGTTCAGGGCGAACAGGCAGCCGGTGAAGACGACCTGGATGATCGCGAACATGACCAGCAGCGGCATGGTCTTCTCGGAGGTCTTCACCAGGGCGGACATGACCAGGCCGAACATCATCGAGGTGAAGCCCAGCGCCATGACCGGCAGGCAGAGCTCCAGGAGCGTGAGGTGGCCGAAGACCACGCCCTCCGCCGGGATCTTCCGGCTGGCGAAGCCGATGACGCCGACCAGCAGGCCCTGCAGGACCGTGACGATGCCGAGCACGAAGACCTTGGACATCAGGTACGCGGAGCGGGAGAGGCCGGTCGCGCGCTCCCGCTCGTAGATGACCCGTTCCTTGATCAGCTCACGGACGGAGTTCGCGGCACCGGCGAAGCAGGCACCGACCGCCAGGATCAGCAGGACCGTGGTGGCCGTGCCGTTCGGGACGGGCTGCTTCGTCGCCGGATTGATCTCCGTGTTGACCAGCAGGTCCTTGCCGGCGTCGATGAGCAGGCTCACCGAGCCGAGGACGAGCGGCAGCACCACCGTCAGGATCAGGAAGCCCTTGTCGGAGGCGATCACCGACACGTACCGACGCACGAGCGTGCTGAACTGCGACAGCCAGCCCTGCGGCTTGGGCGGTTTCATCGCCTGCATCGCAGGCATCTGTACGGCCTGTGGGGCAACGGCGTCGATGTCCGCGGCGTACATCTGGTAGTGCTGCGAGCCCTTCCAGCGGCCCGCCCAGTCGTAGTCGCGGTAGTTCTCGAAGGCGGAGAAGACATCGGCCCAGGTGTCGTAGCCGAAGAAGTTCAGCGCCTCCTCCGGCGGCCCGAAGTAGGCGACCGCGCCGCCCGGGGCCATCACCAGGAGCTTGTCGCACAGCGCCAGCTCGGCCACCGAGTGGGTCACGACGAGGACCGTGCGGCCGTCGTCGGCGAGGCCGCGCAGCAGCTGCATGACATCGCGGTCCATGCCCGGGTCGAGGCCCGAGGTGGGCTCGTCGAGGAAGATCAGCGACGGCTTGGTGAGCAGTTCCAGGGCCACCGACACGCGCTTGCGCTGGCCGCCGGAGAGGGAGGTGACCTTCTTCTCCTTGTGGATGTCGAGCTTCAGCTCGCGCAGCACCTCGTCTATGCGGGCCTCGCGCTCCTCCGTCGTGGTGTCGGCGGGGAAGCGGAGCTTGGCCGCGTACTTGAGGGCCTTCTTGACGGTCAGCTCCTTGTGCAGGATGTCGTCCTGCGGGACCAGACCGATGCGCTGGCGCAGCTCGGCGAACTGCTTGTACAGGTTGCGGTTGTCGTACAGCACCTCGCCCTCGTCGGCGGGGCGGTAGCCGGTGAGCGCCTTGAGCAGGGTCGACTTGCCGGATCCCGACGGGCCGATGACCGCGATCACCGACTTCTCCGGGACGCCGAAGGAGACGTCCTTGAGGATCTGCTTGCCGCCGTCGACCGTGACGGTCAGATGGCGCGCGGAGAAGGAGACCTCACCGGTGTCGACGAACTCCTCGAGCCGGTCGCCGACGATCCGGAAGGTGGAGTGGCCGACGCCCACGATGTCGTCCGCGTCGAGCAGCGCGTTGCCGCCCTTGGCGATCGGCATGCCGTTGACGTACGTGCCGTTGTGCGAGCCGAGGTCGCGGATCTCCATGCGGCCGCCGGGCGCGGAGTGGAACTCGGCGTGGTGCCGCGAGACCTGCAGGTCGGAGACGACCAGCTCGTTGTCCAGGGCACGGCCGATGCGCATCACGCGGCCGATGGAGAACTGGTGGAACGTGGTCGGGCTGCGGTCGCCGTAGACCGGCGGCGCCCCCGCGCCACCGCCGGCGGCCATGGCCGGGACGCCCTGCTGCTGCGGGATCGCCGGCGGGGCCTGCTGCCAGCCCTGTTGCGGAGCCTGCGGCTGCGCGGCCGACGGCTGCGGAGCCGCCTGCTGGGACCAGCCCGGACCGCCCGCGCCCTGCGCCGCGAGCGGCTGCTGCCGGGGCTGCGGCTGGGCGACGGCGGATGCGGCGCCCGACAGGCTCAGGCGCGGTCCGTCGTTGGCGTTGCCGAGATGGACGGCCGAGCCCGGGCCGATCTCCGACCGCTGGACCCGCTGGCTCTGCACGAAGGTGCCGTTGGTACTGCCGTGGTCCTCGATGGCCCAACTGCGGCCGTCGAAGCTGATCGTGGCGTGTCGCCAGGAGACCCTGGCGTCGTCGAACACGATGTCCCCCTGCGGATCGCGTCCGAGGGTGTATGACCTGGACGGATCGAGCGTCCAGGTGCGTCCGTCTGATTCGAGTACGAGTTCCGGCACTCCAAGCCCCATGAGTAGTCCCCCGAGTTACCCCCATCACAGGGAGTCTAGGGATGTCGAACATCGTCGGGAACTATTTCAGGCTCGGCCCTCTGACCGAAAGCCGGGCCTTGTGGAGGCCTCGGACGAGCGCTTCAACTCTTTCCGTTGACGGGGTTGAAACCGGCCCGGAGAGTGGTAATCCACGCGAGGGGGACAAGCGCGACGGAGTGGTCCGGTGTGCCTGCGGATCGGGGGGTCTGCCATGAGTGCTGGTGCGTCTGGTACGGGAGTCGAGCGCGCGGGGCACGGCGTACGGCTGCCGTGGGCCGACATCCTGTTGTCCGCGATCGCCACCGTGAGCTGGGCGTTGATCGGTATGGCGGGTACGGCGGCGCTGGGTCTGCATCTGCTGCGGGCCGACGCGGCGGGCTCACTGGGCCCCATGACCGCGGCCGTTGTGGCGCTCGGGGCGGGTGGTTCGGTCACCCCGGACGGAGATCTGTCCGCTTTCGGCCTGAAGGGAGCGGAGGCCACGACGGCCATCCAGATCACGCCATTGGGCGTGAGCCTGGTCGGCGCGCTGCTCCTGTCATGGTTCTTCTTACGGTCCCTGCGCACGGCGGGAGTTGTGATCGCCCCGGCCGAACTCCTGGCCCGGGCGGCCTCGGTGGTCGTGCTGTTCGTGGCGACACTGGGCGGACTGGCCTGGGCGGGGCACTCCGTCGTGACGATCGACGGCGGTGCGCTCGGCCTGGACAAGCTGCCGGGGGGAGGGAGCGGCGGCGGGCTGAAGATCCCCGGCATCGGTGACATCGGCGGGCTGCTGCCGGACCGCCTCGGCGACCTCGTGAACGCGAACGCGGCGGTCGGCTTCAGCGTGGACACGGCGGCGACCCTGCTCGGCGGCCTCGGCTGGGCGGTGGGCATCCTGCTGATCGCCCTGCTGGCCTCCCGCCGGACTCCGCTGCCGCGCGGCTGGGAGGCGGTGCACCGGGTGGTACGGCCGGCGGCCTCGGCGCTGGTGACGGTGCTCCTGGTGGCCGTGGCGGCCGGCTGGGCGGCGGCTGCCTTCGCGGCGATCGGCGACCCGCACCCGGCCCGGATCATGGGCGCGGCCTTCCTCGGTGCCCCGAACGGAGTCTGGCTGGGCATCCCGATCGGCCTCTTCGTCCCCTTCGACGGCCGGGCCACGGGCGTCCTGACCATGTTCCTGCCGCACCCCCTGGACGAACTCCTGAACTCGAAGTCCGACCAGTCGGTGACCCTGGGCCACCTGGCCGACCTGGACGGACGGGTGTGGCTGCTGGGGGTGGCGGCGGCACTGCTGATGCTGCTGGCCGGGGTGTTCACGGCGGTCCGGACGCCGGTGGGGCGGACTTCGGTGGGGCGGACTCCTGCCGGGCGGCCGAGCGGCCCGGCCGGGGCTGGGGGCGCAGGTGGGCCGGGCTCGCGTTCCGGCGCGCTCGGGTTCGCCGGGCGGTGTGCGGTGCGGCTGGGGATCGCCACCGCGCTCACGCTGCCGTTGCTGGCCTGGCTGGCGGACGTGTCGGTGGACGCCTCGCTGTCGGTGCTGGGCTTCGACGCGTTCGGGGCGGGGATCCAACTGCACGGGCAGCTGGGCATGGCGTTGCTGCTCGGCGCGGTCTGGGGCGCGGCGGCGGGGGCCGCGGGGGCGCTGCTGGCGTGGGTGACCGGCGCGGCCGGGTCGCGTGCGGCACCGCTGGCACTGGGTGACGTGGGACACGGCGGGGCGGGCGCCGGGCCTGCCCGCCCGGGGGGCGGCAACGCTCCCGAACGGGTCGGGAGCGGGGCGGGACCCTATGCACCGGGGACTCCGTACCGTCCGCCGAATCCGAACACGAACCCGTATCTCCGGGTGCCGGAGGAGCTGCGGGACTCAGGGGAGTCAAGGGGGGCAGGGGAGTCAGGGGGCGGCCGGGGAGCCTGGTCCGGTGGAGCGCGGCGGGCGGCGCCGCCGAGCGGTCCCGCCGTCCCGGGCCGACGTCCGCCGGACGCACCGCCCCCGCCGGACGCACCGCCCCCGGCGGACGACGGCCGGCGCGCCGACGCACGGCGGGCACCGGAGGAGAGCCGGCCGGGTGGCGGCGGGGACCGCTCCGACGCACCGCCGCCCGGCTCGGGCGACGTGTACGGCGCGCCCACCATGGCCCGGCCGGTCGACCCGCCGCCCCGCTCCTCGCGGCCCCGGCCGGGCGCACGGCGGCCCGACGGCTCCCAGGGCGGCCCGAGCGCCGGGCCGCCACCGCCGCCACCACCACCGCCGCCACCACCTCCTCCCCCGCCCCCTCCGCCCGGGCGACCCCGGCGCTGAGACCGGGCGCGGGACCAGGCATGGGAGCGGGAGCGAGGAGCGGGAGCCGGGAGCGGGAGCCGGGAGCGGCGGCCGCACGGATCGTGACGTCAGGCGTGCACGTGTCCCGGTGCCGAACCATGCGTGAGGACGCGGCCGGGTGTCTCCCCGGTCCGGCCCGGGCCGGCCCGGCCATGGACATCGCACGCACGTTCGCCCGTTGTCCGGAAGCAAAGCGTCCGACACCGGCCCGACACCTATTGTTCCGTGTCCGTCAGGCGGACCACCTGCGCCGCAGGCACTGGGTGCCGGTTACCGTGGTTACACCATGAGCGATCCGCAGACCTCCGAGGTCCCCACTCTCCTCGTCAAGATTTTCGGCAAGGACAGGCCGGGCATCACGGCCGGCCTCTTCGATACTCTTGCCGCCTACATGGTCGACGTGGTCGACATCGAGCAGGTGGTCACGCGAGGCCGCCTGGTGCTGTGCGCGCTCGTGACCCAGCCCCCGGCGGGGCTGGAGGGCGATCTCCGGGCGACCGTGCACAGCTGGGCCGAGTCGGTGAAGATGCAGGCGGAGATCATCTCCGGCCGCGGCGACAACCGGCCGCGCGGTCTCGGCCGTTCCCTGGTCACCGTCCTCGGCCACCCCCTGACCGCCGAGTCGACGGCCGCCATCGCCGCCCGGATCGCCAAGACCGGCGGCAACATCGACCGTATCTTCCGGCTCGCCAAGTACCCGGTGACAGCGGTCGAGTTCGCGGTGTCCGGCGTGGAGACCGAGCCGCTGCGCACCGCCCTGGCCTCCGACGCGGCCGAGCTCGGCGTGGA
This sequence comes from Streptomyces sp. NPDC058464, assembly GCF_042721035.1. NCBI lineage: Bacteria > Bacillati > Actinomycetota > Actinomycetes > Kitasatosporales > Streptomycetaceae > Streptomyces > Streptomyces sp. NPDC058464. The sequence goes on along the minus strand of NZ_JBHXMA010000003.1, from coordinate 409,424 downwards.
CATCGCGGTCGTGGCGGCGGGTCTGCACCGGCGGGCCCAGCGGCTGGTCGTCATGGACGTGGACTCGACGCTCATCCAGGACGAGGTGATCGAGCTCTTCGCCGCGCACGCCGGCTGCGAGGACCAGGTCGCCGAGGTCACGGCGGCCGCGATGCGCGGCGAGCTGGACTTCGAGCAGTCGCTGCACGCGCGTGTGGCGCTGCTGAAGGGGCTGGACGAGTCGGTCGTGCAGAAGGTGCGCGCCGAGGTGCGGCTGACGCCGGGCGCGCGGACCCTGATCCGTACGCTGAAGCGGCTCGGCTACCAAGTCGGCGTCGTCTCGGGCGGTTTCACCCAGGTCACCGACGATCTGAAGGAGCGGCTCGGGCTGGACTTCGCCCAGGCCAACACGCTGGAGATCGTCGACGGGAAGCTGACCGGCCGGGTGACCGGCGAGATCGTGGACCGGGCGGGCAAGGCGCGGCTGCTGCGCCGGTTCGCCGCCGAGGCGGGCGTGCCGCTGGTACAGACGGTGGCCATCGGTGACGGGGCCAACGACCTGGACATGCTGAACGCGGCCGGTCTCGGTGTCGCCTTCAACGCGAAGCCGGTGGTCCGCGAGGCCGCGCACACCGCGGTGAACTTCCCGTTCCTCGACACGGTCCTGTATCTGCTGGGCGTCACCCGCGAAGAGGTCGAGGCGGCGGACACCCACGACGAGGGCTGAGCCGGGAGCTGACCCGTCCGGCCGACGATCCGGACACCCCGCACGGACACCCCGCACGGACACGTCGATCGGACACCCCGATCGGGACGCGAGGGCCCGGCACCGTTCTCCGCGGTGCCGGGCCCTCGACGTGCCACGTCAGTGGTGGCGCGGTGGTCTCATTCGGAGGGTGCCCAGTAGTCCGCGAGTGTGGCCGCGCCGGGCTCCAGAGCCTTCCAGGAGCCCTCGTGCGTCACGACGGCGAAGGCGGCGGCGGGAAAGCCCCGGCGGTTCATCCGCTCGCGGGCGTCGGCCTCGGCGGTGCCGGCGAGGATCTCGGTCACCCCGTGCACGCCGGGGTTGTGACCGATGAGGATCACGTTCTGTACGTCGTCGGGCACCTCGTTGAGCACGGCGATCAGCTCGCCCGGCGAGGCCTCGTACAACCGCTCCTCATAGATGGTTTTCGGCCGGTGCGCGAGCTCATGGACGGCGAACTTCCAGGTCTCCCGGGTACGCAGGGAGGTGGAACACAGGGCCAGGTCGAAGGTGATACCGCTGTCCGCCAGCTTGCGTCCGGCGACGGCGGCGTCCATTCGGCCCCGGTCAGCGAGCGGTCGCTCGTGGTCGGTCACCTGTGGCCAGTCGGCTTTCGCATGGCGGAAGAGGACGATCCTGCGGGGTTCTGCGACGCTCATGGCACCCAGCTTCGCATGAAACAGGCCATCGGGCGCAGGGAGTTGACATGCGACTTCGCCCTGCCCGGCGGCCGGCGCCGAGGTACGGCGGCTAGCGGGTGACGAGCTGCTGTACGCGCTCGAAGAGGTGGGTGACGGCGGGGTCGCCGGTGGCCGCGTGGGCGTCCGCCGGGTTCAGTATGAGCATCAGCAGGGCGACGAAGGCGAGCGCGGGAAGGGCGAGCGCCCACCAGGGGAGCCGGATGTCGACGCTGCCCGGGGTCGCCGGGTGGGGCCGGGTGTGCGTTAGGGCCGGCATGATCGCCTCCGCTGGTCTCCGAGGTCCGTCGGCCGTCCTCGCGGCCACACCTCGAAACTACGGAATCCGCGGTCTCCAACCCATCCGGTGATCCACCCACTTGACCCTGACCCTCACCCCCTAGGGGATGGTGGGGCTAGCCCCACCATCGGCCGCGGGGGCGGTGGCCGGCGTGGTCAGGGGGACGCGAGGGTCGCGATGACGGCGATGACGATGAAGATGGCGAAGAACGAGCCGAAGACGATCAGCATCTTCTTCTGACCGTTCTGGGGGTTCGGGTCGAGCACTGGCATGGGGCCAGTCTGGCACCCCCGGAAGGGGACGGACCGGGCGGGGGGGCCGCGACACGGGTCGGCGGGGGCCGGCAGGGGCCGCCGCGAGGACGGCACAGGCCGCCGGAGGGACGGCACAGGCCGCCGGGGCCGGTGCGACGAGGCGGTGCCGGCCCGACCTACGTCACACGCTCCCAGCCCGACCTACGTCACACGCTCCCGGCCCGACCTACGTCACGCGACTCCGGCCCGCCCTACGTCGGACGACCCCGGCCGGCTCCGCGTCACGCGGCCCCGGCCGCCTCGTCCTCCACCGTGCAGTCGCGGCCCGCGAGGACGCCGACGGCCATCTGCGGGATCATCAGACCGATCATGAGGGCGATCGGCAGACCCCAGCCGCCGCCGTGCTGGTAGAGCACGCCCACCAGCAGCGGGCCGGGGATGGAGATCAGGTATCCGGTGCTCTGGGCGAACGCGGAGAGCTGGGCGACGCCCGCACCGGTCCTGGCCCGCATCCCGACCATGGTGAGGGCCAGCGGGAAGGCGCAGTTCGAGATGCCGAGCAGCACGGCCCAGGCCCAGGCGCCGCCGGCGGGCGCGAGGTACAGGCCGGCGTATCCGGCGAGGCCGCAGACGCCGAGCGCGATCACGATCGGGCCCTGGTGCGGCAGCCGGGTGGCCACGCGCGGGATGACGAAGGCCAGCGGTACGCCCATCGCCATGGTGACGGCCAGCAGCAGCCCCGCCGTGCTCGCGGAGACGCCCGCGTCCCGGAAGATCTGCGCCATCCAGCCCATCGTGATGTAGGCGGCGGTGGCCTGCAGCCCGAAGAACACGGCGAGCGCCCAGGCGGTACGGCTGCGGGTGATCCGCAGGGCGGGCGGCTGCCGCTCCGCACGCGCGCGTGCCGCGGCCCCGGCCCGGGCCTCGGGGACCGGTGCCGTTCCCCGGTCCCGTACCAGTGGAACCCACGGCAGCACCGCAGCCGCCGCGAGCCCGCCCCACACGGCCAGCCCGGCCTGCCAGCCGCCGCCCAGCGCGTCGGTCATGGGCACGGTCACCGCGGCGGCCACCGAGGTGCCGGCGGCGAGGGCCATCGAGTACAGGCCGGTCATGGAGCCGACCCGGTCGGGGAACCAGCGCTTGACGATGACCGGCATCAGCACGTTGCTGACCGCGATGCCCATGAGCGCGAGCGCGCTGCCGGCCAGGAACCCGGCCGTGCTCCCGGCGTACGGGCGTATCAGCAGGCCGGCCGTGACGGCCACCATCCCGGCGCAGACCACGGCCACCGGGCCGAAGCGGCGGGCGAGACGGGGAGCCGTGACGCCGAAGACGGCGAAGCAGAGCGGGGGCACGGAGGTGAGCAGTCCGGCCACGCTGCCGCTCATGCCGAGGCCGTCCCGGACCTCCTCCAGGAGGGCGCCGAGGCTGGTGATGGCGGGCCGGAGGTTGACCGCGGACAGCACGATGCCGATGACGACCAGCCGTGTCGTCCACGCGCGCGTGGCGGTCGCGGGGCTCCCTTCGGGTGCCGTCGACCATGCAGTCGTCCCCGCAGTCGTCCCTGCAGTCGTCCCTGCAGTCGTCCCTGCTGTCGTAGACGTCGCGCCTTCGATTTCCTTGCCTGCCATGAGGCCCATCATAGAATCATGGGATGATTGGTTGTCCATCCCCGGGCAGGCCCGATCGTTCCCGCCGGGTCCTCGCGTGCGAAGGTGTGTCATGCCTCTGAGCCATCCGCGCCGCTCGGCGCTGTCCGAGCAGGTCATCGCCGAGCTGCGGAACCAGATCACCTCGGGCGAGTGGCCGGTGGGCTCGCGCATCCCCACCGAGCCGGAGCTGGTCGAGCAGCTCGGGGTGGCCCGGAACACCGTCCGGGAGGCCGTCCGGGCGCTGGCGCACAACGGCCTGCTGGACATCCGCCAGGGCTCGGGGACGTATGTCGCGGCGACCAGTGAGCTGGCCGGTGTGATGCACCGCCGGTTCGCCGAGGCCGATCCCCGGCACATCGCCGAGCTGCGTTCCACCCTGGAGTCGTCGGCCGCCCGGCTGGCCGCGGCCCGCCGCACCGAGAAGGATCTCAGGCAGCTCGACGCCCTGCTGGCGCGCCGCGAGCAGGCCTGGCGGTCGGGGGACGCGGAGGCCTTCGTGACGGCGGACGCGACCCTGCACCTGGCCGTGGTGGCCGCCTCGCACAACGACGTGCTGACGGCGATGTACGCCGACCTGGGCGAGGTGCTGCGGGACTGGCTGCGCGCGGACGTCGGCGCCGAGCTGACGCCGCAGTCGTACATGGACCACGCCCGGCTGGTGGAGGCGATCCGCGCGGGCGACGCGGACGCGGCGGCGAAGGAGGCGGCGAGCTACCCGTTCCTGTGCCGTCCGGACCGGTTCAGCTCACCTTCTGGTGGCTGATCCACACCGCGCGGACCTCCTTCCAGCAGCGGCCGGAGAGCCGTACGGTGAGCGCCGGGCCGGCGTCGACCGGGGAGCCGTCGGTGTCGATGTCCCACCACTGGGCGCACTCGATGTGCAGCCGGACCCGGTCGGTGTCGACATAGGGGTTGTGGCAGTAGGCCACCACATGGGAGCCGCGGACGGTGGTCCGGCACGACGCACCGAACAGCTCCGGGGCCGGTTCGTGCCCGCTCGGCACGCGCGTGTGGGACTCCGCGTCGCAGGGCAGCGTCAGCACCAGGGCGAGGGCCAGGGTCACCGGGGCCAGGCTGCGGGACAGGCGCACAAGGGGACCTCCTCGGCCGGGCTGGGGAGGGACGTCGCGCGGTGAACGCTCGCTCCACGCGTAATCCAGGGTGCGCCGCCGCAGCGACGACGGCCCGGCCGGTGGGCCGAACGGGTGAGGCCCGCACCCTCACGGGATGCGGGCCTCGGGGGTCCGTGCGGGTCAGGCGCCGATGGCGTGCAGACCGCCGTCCACGTGGATGATCTCGCCGGTGGTCTTCGGGAACCAGTCGCTCAGCAGGGCGACGATGCCCTTGCCGGCCGGCTCCGGGTCCTTGAGGTCCCACTCCAGCGGGGAGCGGTGGTCCCAGACGGCGGCCAGGTCGCTGAAGCCCGGGATGGACTTGGCGGCCATGGAGCCGATCGGGCCGGCGGAGATGAGGTTGCAGCGGATGTTCTGCTTGCCCAGGTCGCGCGCGAGGTAGCGGCTGGTGGCCTCCAGGGCGGCCTTGGCCGGGCCCATCCAGTCGTACTGCGGCCAGGCGTACTGGGCGTCGAAGGTGAGGCCGACGACCGAGCCGCCGTTCTGCATCAGCGGCAGGCAGGCCATGGTCAGCGACTTCAGGGAGTACGCGGAGACGTGCATGGCGGTGGCGACGGACTCGAACGGCGTGTTGAGGAAGTTGCCGCCGAGCGCGTCCTGCGGGGCGAAGCCGATGGAGTGGACGACGCCGTCGAGGCCGCCGAGTTCCTCGCCGACGAGGTCGGCAAGGCGGCCGAGGTGCTCGTCGTTCGTCACGTCGAGCTCGATGACCTTGGTGGGCTTCGGCAGCTTCTTGGCGATGCGCTCGGTCAACGTGGGCCGCGGGAAGGCGGTGAGGATGATCTCGGCACCCTGCTCCTGGGCCAGCTTGGCCGCGTGGAAGGCGATGGAGGACTCCATCAGCACACCCGTGATCAGGATGCGCTTGCCCTCGAGGATTCCACTCATGGTGATCAGTGACCCATTCCCAGTCCGCCGTCAACGGGGATGACGGCTCCAGTGATGTACGAGGCGTCGTCCGAGGCGAGGAACCGCACCGTCGCGGCGACCTCCTCGGGCTCCGCGTACCGGCCGAGCGGCACCTGCGACACGATGGTGGCGCGCTGCTCGTCGGTGAGCACCTTGGTCATGTCGGTGTCGACGAAGCCGGGCGCGACGACGTTGAAGGTGATGTTGCGCGAGCCCAGCTCCCGGGCGAGGGACCGCGCGAAGCCGACCAGGGCGGCCTTGGAGGCGGCGTAGTTGGCCTGGCCGGGACCGCCGTAGAGGCCGACGACCGAGGAGATGAGAACGACGCGGCCCTTCTTGGCACGCAACATGCCGCGGTTGGCGCGCTTGACGACCCGGAAGGTGCCGGTGAGGTTGGTGTCGAGGACCGAGGTGAAGTCCTCCTCGGACATGCGCATCAGGAGCGTGTCCTTGGTGATGCCGGCGTTGGCGATCAGGACCTCGACCGGGCCGTGCGCGTCCTCGATCTCCTTGTAGGCCTGCTCCACCTGCTCGGAGTCGGTGATGTCGCACTTGACGGCCAGGACGCCCAGTTCCTTGAGGACGGCCGGCGGCTCACCGGAGCGGTACGTGACGGCAACCTTGTCGCCGTTGTCGGCGAAAGCACGGGCGATGGCGAGGCCGATGCCCCGGTTGCCTCCAGTGACGAGAACCGAGCGGCTCAACGGATCACCCTTTCGTTCGGTCTGACCACCCGCCCGAACAGCTGACACGACAGGCGGCTTCGTCAGAAACCTACCGGTCCCCTCACGGCCGCGGGCATTGGGGCACCAACAGCGGAAGGCGGACGCTCCTGTGGAGTTCCTACAGCTCGCCGCATCACGCGCGTTGCCGTGCCGGAAGGTCGTCCCGCCCGCCCGGCCTCAGTTCTCGTCGGACCAGCGCTCGTCGAACCCGGCGAGTTCGTCGCACAGGGTGCGCAGCGTTCGGTCGAACAGCACCCCTCTGTGGGACAGCACGTTGCGGGCCAGAACCAGCCGCTCCAGCAGCTGACGGTCTTCCCTCGGCAGGTTGAGGTGTCCCTGTCGGCAGGCGCTGAGCATCGGTCCCACCTCTATGCGCTGAAAGGCTTCCTCCGGACGTGTCCGGTACTCGGCCGGAACACGCTCCACATAGCGGGCGACGAGGTCCGCGACAGGCCCGGTCCGGCCTGCCAGCGCGCGCAGTGCCAAGCGGCGCCGGACGTCCTCGATCCAGGGCAGCAGAATGCGCGCCTGGGCCTGGCTCACCAGCACGCCCAGCTCTTCCGGGTCCCTCACCTCCGCGCACCAGACCGCCGGGTGCGCGCGGGCCCGGCCGTCCCAGGACTGCAGCAGTCCTCGCGCCCAGGCCGCTCGCAGCCGGACGGAGGGCCGGTACCCCGAGCCGAGGCCCGGATGGACGACGGTGAGCCCCTGCGCATCGGGGAGGCGGCCGACGAGGCAGGCCCGCAGGCTGTCCTCAAGCGTACGCACGTTGCCGTCCCAGCAGCGCGACAGCCGCCAGCCGAGCACCGGATCAGGTCCACAGACCTCGCTCACGACCTCGTCGCGCACGGATCGCAGGATGCGGTCGCGCAGTCGTTCCCCGTACCGGTGCACGTCATGGCCCGACGTCATGGCCACGGATGCCACCACGGTGGCGCTGTCCAGCCTGTCGAGAGTGCCCCACCACCAGTGCACGGCCGAGGAGGCGAGGTTGAGCTCCAGTTCGTCGGGCAGCTGCGGCGGGAGGTCGCCGACCCGCGCGGTCACCAGCAGCCGGGGCCTGTCCTCCGGGACCAGCCCGGCCTGCTTGACGGCGGCGCTGAGCGAGCGGATCAACCGGGCGATCTCCCGCCCGCGCTCCCCCTCGGGTTCGCTCGGCCCGCCTGCCGGCTCGGGCTCCTCCCAGGCACGGATGCCGATGACCGGCCGCCAGGGTCGACCGGGCTCGGTGAGGGAGTCGATCACCGTGGCCGGGGTGACGGAGAGCTCCTTGGCAAGCCTGCCCAGCAGGTCGGACCCCACGGGTTCGGGCAGCAGGGCGGACCGGGGCGGCGCGCCGCGCTGCTGCGGAATGTCGGGTTCCCAATCGATGGTGAACCCGTTGTCGTAGTCCTCGAGGACCGGCAGATCGTCCGTGGGCCAGCCGATCGGCTCCGGCAACCGGGACACGGCCTCCTCCGCCTCGACGAAGGCAGGCAGGTCCAGACGCTCGGACGAGGAGTACAACGCGGTGTGGTGCAGTTCCGCGCCGTATCCGGCCGCCACCAAGTCGTCCGGAAGCAGCCACAGGCAGTGCAGCCCGGCGGCCAGGTCGGCGGCTATGCGACCGATCTGGCGCCGCACCCCGGGCAGGTCCGACAGCGCCCTGGGACTCAGTTCCACCTCTCACGCCCCGGAGACGCGGGCACGTGCCGCCCGGAAGGTGACGGGGTCCACGGCCAGTCCCGCCGGCAGGGCGTCCAGAACGCCGATCAGGTCGAGGCGGTCGAGCCAGCGCCGGGTCTCCTCCAGATCGCGTTCGATCGCCGCGGCCACGTCGTCCAGGGGGACTCCCTGGCCCTCGTCGACGTACGAACCCCACATGCCGAGCAGTTCCTCGTCCTCGGCGTCGAGGCCGGAGCGGTTCCAGTGTTCTGCCAGGTTCTCCGGCTTCGCGATGGCCCGGCTGACCGCGTCGAGTGAGCTCTCCAGGGTGGCGCCCCGGACGGAAACCTCCGCGATGGCCTGCTCCACGAAGGGAGCCCAGCCGCCCGTGGCCGCGATCAGACGGCCTCGATCGCCCCCGGACACGAAGGGACACTCCGGCCAGGCGCGCAGACTGTCCACGGTCCACCGTTCGGGGCGCAGATGACGCACGGGCAGCGGCGCGTCCGCACGCGCGTCACGCAGCGCCCCGGCGACGACGGCGTCGGCCAGGAGGAACACGGACCGGGTCCCGGTGTGCTTGCGCGCGGTCGAGCGCACTCGCTCGTCGGCCGCGGGGCCGGCGTGGTCGACGCACTGCTGCACGGCGACGGCGAGTTCCACCGGATCCAGACCGCGCAGATCCGCCACCAGGACGTAGTTGCGGCGCATCCGGGTGGCTTCGGAGAGGACCGTGCGCAGGTCGTCGGGAACCTTGACCTTGCGCACCTCCACACCGCGCGCCTCGGCGAAGGCCTCCGCCGCGCGGATCATCAACGGCGGCTGGTACAGGGCGGTGGTGCCGATCAGTGTGACGCCCGGCTGGGCGGCGTCGTGCAACTGGCCCTCGGTGAGCGGGCTGTACCGCTGGATCAGGTTGCCGTTGTCGCGTCCCAGCAGACGCCGTGCGGCGCGCGGGTCGTAGTCGTACGGAAGGCTGAACTCGCTCTCCCTGAGTTCGAGTTCGAGCTCCTCCCGAGTGCCGAGCATGTTCACGACGTTCGGGCTGCGCACCGCGAAGCGGCGGTCGCCGAGCTGCACGAGGAGGCCGAGGCCGACCATCTCGGTGAGGTAGATCTCGACTCGTCTGACCCCCAGCTCGTCGAAGCCGTCCGACCACGCGTCGCGTGCCAGATCGAGGAGCTGTTCGGGCGTGTAGTCGCCGCGGTAGCGGTCGGCGAGGCTGCGCAGGGCGATCACCAGGGTGAGGACCCGGTAGCGGTCCTCCAGGTTGATGGTGAACCGCAGCCGCTCCGCCAGCCGTCTGCGTACCGTCTCGGAGGCCGCGACGCCCTGGACGTCCTCCTCCTTGATCCTGGTGGGGTGCTCCGCCTCGGGACGGGGGCGGCCCTGCAACGTGCGCACCAGTTCACTGCAGAAGATCTGCACCAGATTGGCCTGGTAGTTGGTGATGGCGAGGATCCGCCAGACCAGTTCCGGCCGGTCGAAGACGAATCCGAGCGCGGCCATCGGCTCGGTGACCAGCCGCACCGCTGCATGCGGCTTCAGCGGCCCCACCAGCACGTCCGGACCGCCGTGCGCCGTGGAGACGTTGGACAGGTCACCGAAGCGCTGCACCTGGTGGAGACCGGCGAACACGATCTTGAGGCGGCGGTTGGTCTGCTCCATGAGCTGCTGGAACCGCTTGACGTTCTGGAAGGTCGACTCACCGCCGGCGCGGAAGACCCGGCGCGAGTCGGCCGTCAGGAAGGCGTCCGCCTCGTCCGCGAGGATCAGCAGCCGGCGCGAGTCGTCCTCGTCCAGCCAGTCACGGATGCGTCTGGCCACCGTGTCGGGGGTGGCCCGGTCCGACAGTTTCGCGCTGAAGACCTGCCGCCGCTTGAGTCCCTCGGCCAGCAGCGACCAGATCTGCTCGGGCGGCTCGGCCTGCCCGATCTCGGCCTTGAGCAGGTCGAGGTAGACGGCGACGTTGGACTCGGAACGGCTCGGGAAGAGTTCGGCCACCCGCTGCAGCAGGGCGGACTTGCCCAGCTGACGTCCTCCGTAGAGGAACAGGCCGCCGTTGGGGTCCATCACCTCCCGCAGTTCGTCGTCCCGCCCGTAGAACACCTCCGGAGGCACCAGTCCCGCGACGAACGGCGTGTACGGGTTGTACGACGTCCAGGGCAGCGTCACCCGTTGCAGCGCGCGGAACGACCGGGGCGCCCGCGCGGCCATCCATCCGAACACCGCGGGGTCCACGACCAAGGCCTGCTGGGCGCGCCCGGAGGCCGCCTCGGCGAGCGCCTTCCGTCCGCCGAGGCCGAGCGGGTGGAGGTAGAGCACGATGTTCGCGTCGACGTCCGCGTCCTCCAGGTGGGCCAGCGCGCCGCCGTCACGCTGTTCCTCCCAGACGAGCAGGATCGTGTACGAGGTGGCACGGGAGCCGAGCGCGGCGACGTAGCCGGCGGCCTCCGCGACGGAGGCGCGGAGCTTGAGCCGGCGTATGCCCTGGCCGGGCCTGTCGGAGTTGAGGGAAGCGGTGGCGGGCTCAAGACCGAGCAGGCGCAGCACGCGCGGGATGTGCTGCTGCCACTCGCTGCTGCGCCCCTTCTTCGAACACAGCGCCTGCCAGGATTCGAGCGCCTGCTCCGCGGCGGAGGTGAGCCGGGCGTCCGAGCCGTAGCGCCGGACCCACCACGAGGCGTGGACGCCCTCCCCGCCGGGCTGGGGCACACCCGCGCCGGTGAGTCCCGCGACGAACTCGACGAGCTCCGATCCGTCGTCCTCCGGCCGCTCGGGAAGCTGGTTCCCGCCGCCCGCCAAGGCCAGGAACTCCTGGGCGGTGACGGTGTCGCCCTCCTCTATGAGGTCCCAGATACGGTCGTGGTCGCTCTGGGCGAGCGGGCGCTCGGGGTCCAACCGGAGGTTGTCCAGGTCCTGCCGGAGCCGGTCGGTGGAGTTCTCGACGGTGACCCGCAGCTCCTGGACGAGCTGGGCGAGTCGGGTGAGCGCGTGCCGGTAGCGGCCCGCCTCGTCGCCGTCGGCGAACTCCTCCAGCCGGCCGGTGAAGTCCCGCTCCTCGTCGGGTGCCATCAGGTTGAGGGTACGGATCTGGGCGAGGAGCCCGGCCGCCTCACGGTGCCGTTCGGTCGTGCGGTTGCGCCAGTCCTTCTCCGCCTCGCGGATACGCCGGCTGGCCGTGTCGGCCCAGTCCTCCGACACGCCTACCGCGTGTACCGGATTGCGCTCGGTCCACGCGATCAGGGCGCGGGCGAGGTGCAGGTCCCCGGTGCCGAGGTAGGCGGTCAGGGCGTCATCGGGAGACACGGGGGCCAGGAACGCGGCCATCGCGCGCGGGGTACGGGGGTCGTTCAGATCAGGCTGCCCGTCGGTGTCCCTGGGCAGACCGGGACTGAGCAGCAGGAAGTCGGCGGACGGCGGCGCGGCGAAAGGTCGTTGTTCCGCGGAGGTGAGCGCGCTGGTGTCGGCGACGTAGTGGCCGACGAGCCAGTCCCGGAGCAGACCCAGGGCGGCCCCGCCGACGCCCGGCGGGACCTCGTACGTCTCCAGTTCGCTGACGACCGCGCCGAGGGCCGGCAGTTCGCCGCCCTTCGTCGCGCCGCGGCTGCGGATGACCCCGGCGACCGCGTCAGCCTTGGCCAGCACTTCGCCCACCGACCGCACCGCCGCGTGCAGCTGGCGCAGTGCGCCGGAGTGAATGGGTTCCTTCGCCTGCTTGGGGGTACGGAACCGGCTGTCGGCCTCCTCGATGAGCCGGTCGGTGTGCTCCGGCCGTCTGAAATGCTCGCTCAGCCGTGCCACCTGCGCGGGATCGCCGCCGTGCGCCCAGTCCACCACGGCCTTGAGCGCCTGGTGGAGGGCGCCCGACGGTCCGGCGAGGTACTGCAGTACCCGAGAGGCTCGCTGGTACTTGATCTTCCGCCGGGGCAGGTCCTCGAGGAGGACGCGCGCGTCCTCGCCGAGGTCGCGCAGGGTGAGGGTGTCTCCCGGGTCGGCGAGGTCCTCGATGGCTCCGGGTACGAACGTCTTGCAGTCCCGTACGGCGGAGACCAGCACGGTGAGCAGCTGCTGCCAGGGGGTGGGCAGGCCCGACGGCGAGGCGAAGTCGCTGACCAGCACGTGCGGCCAGCCTGCACTCAGGCCTGCCCGCAGCGCCGCGACCGTGGCGACGAGAAGTGCCTCCCGGTCGTCCGCGAGGGTCACGGGGGCGACGTCGTGGTCGATCTGTACCTGAGTCGCCTCGTCGCTTCCCACGCAACCGAAGGCTGCTGTGGCGAAGGCAAGCGCCTGCACACGCGTCTCGGGCTCTCGCGAGGCGGCGGCCGTCATCCAGTACGCCTGCGGCAGCCGTCCCTCGGCGACCAGCTGAGCCACGGGCGAGCGCTGTCCCGTCTCCCAGGGTTCGGCCGGGTCCCAGTCCGCGAACTCCATGCCCGAGGGCCAAGGGGTGTCGTCCGGGTACTCGACGGTCTCGACCGCAGTGGCGTCATCCACGGGGTGCGCGACCATCACGGACTCGGGCACGATGACGGGATCGGTCGGCGCGGGCACGACCGCGCTCGGCACGGGCACGACCTCGGTCGGCACGGGCACGACCTCGGTCGGCACGGCGGGCACGACCTCGGACGCGGCGGGCATGACCTCAGGCGCGGCGGGCTCGGCCGAAGCCGCGGCGGGCTCGACCGAAGCCGCAGTGGGCTCGGCCGGGATCGGTGCGGTTTCGGCAGCGGAGAAGTCAGGCCCCCTCGGCAGTTCCGGGGCGTCGCGTTCGAGCCGGGCGGGCGGGCGCTCACGGGTGTCGGAGGCGGCCGCTCCGCCCGACGCCGCGAGGTCGGCGGCGTCCGTCCGCTCGGGATCGACCGCCTCGGCCTGTTCCGGCCGCGGTGTCCCGTCGGCGGGCCGGGAGAGCTCGTCGTCCGCGGCTCCGGGGGTGCTGCCGCTCACCGCTTCGGTCCCCGGGGCCGACTCGAGCTCGGAGATCTGCCCCGTCAGCCTTTCCAGCGCCTGCTCCAGATGCGCGGCGACGGCGTCCTCCGCCTCGGCGATCATCTGCTTGAGCTGCTCCGCCTGCCGACGCAGCCCGTCAAGTCTGCGTTCGCGTTCCTCGGCCGCCCGAGCATCCAGGAGGTCCAGCTCCGCTTCCAGTTCGCGGAAGCCCGCGTCCGCGTCCCAGCTCCCACCGGCGGCTGTCACACTCTCGGCGAGGAGGGAGCGCTGTCGCTGCCAGTCGGTGATGTCGTCCCGCGTCCAGCCCGGCTCCGCCACGGACCGGCCCTCCGCCAGCCGGTCGGCCGTCTCACGCAGTGCCCGTGCCAGCCCGTCCGCCCGATGCCGCAGGTCCGCGGTCGCAGAACGCTGTACGGGTGCCGTCTCGGCGGTGGTGTTGGCCTGGGACTCGGGGGACGTCATCGTGGCGGCTTCCGGTTTCTCGTGAGGTACGGCGGTGGTGAGGGCGTTCAACGACGGGCCGATGTCATGTGCGTGGGGCGGCGGTTCGCAGTCGGCGGCGTGAAAGTACCTCTCCGGCTGCTCCTCGACCAGTTCCGCGACGGGCAGTTGGGCCGAGCGCGGATGAAGAAGGCCGTGAACCACGCATCGCGCGAACTCGGGGTCGAGCACCTCCAGCAGGGTGACGAGTTGTCCGGCGGTCGGCTCAGCGACCACGTGGCCCGGAAAGCCGTACTCGTCACGCAGCATCCTGGCCGCCCTGGCCACGGCACAGACCGCCGCGTCGGCCAACTGGGCCTCTTTCGCCCGGGCGAACCAGACCCGCGCGGCCTGTACCTCCTGGCGTGTCACGCCCTGGGCCGCTCGGGATTCCTTCGGGTAGCGGCAGACGCATCGGCGCCGCCGCAGGCACACATGGCGTATCAACAATCGCCGCATCCGGACATCGTCGAGCGACGACAACCAGGCACGGAACTGGCGTCCCCACCCCTCCATGCCCAGATATTGTCACGCCCCTCTGACAACGCGTGAGGTACTTGCGTCATCCGACGGGGACGCGGCCTGGCGCAAACCTTTGGCCGGTGGTGGTCGGGCGCGACATGATCAGGGTGACCACCACTCGTCGTCACGCCGGCAGGAAGAGACGCAGATGCCTCATACCATCGACGAAGCCTTCACGGCGCTTCCGCTACGGGCTCTGGCCGACGCCGCGCTGGCACGCGCGCGTGCGCTGGGGGCCGAGCACGCGGACTTCCGGTTCGAGCGGGTGCGCAGCGCGTCCTGGCGGCTGAGGGACGCCAAGCCCGCCGGATCGTCGGACACCACCGACCTCGGGTACGCGGTCCGGGTCGTGCACGGCGGCACGTGGGGCTTCGCGTCGGGGGTGGACCTGAGCCTCGACGCGGCCGCCAAGGTCGCCTCGCAGGCGGTGGCGATGGCGAAGCTCTCGGCGCAGGTCATCAAGGCCGCAGGGTCCGACGAGCGGGTGCAGCTGGCCGACGAGCCGGTGCACGCGGAGAAGACGTGGGTCTCGTCGTACGAGATCGATCCGTTCTCCGTGCCGGACGAGGAGAAGGCGGCGCTGCTCGCGGAGTGGAGCGCGCGGCTGCTGGCGGCGAACGGCGTCAACCACGTCGACGCCTCGCTGCTCACCGTGCACGAGAACAAGTTCTATGCGGACACGGCCGGGACCGTGACGACCCAGCAGCGGGTGCGGCTGCATCCGCAGCTGACGGCGGTGTCGGTCGACGAGTCCAGCGGCGAGTTCGACTCGATGCGGACCATCGCACCGCCGGTCGGCCGCGGCTGGGAGTACCTCACCGGCACCGGCTGGGACTGGGACACCGAGCTGGAGCAGATTCCGGAGCTGCTGGCCGAGAAGATGCGGGCGCCGAGCGTCGAGGCGGGTCTGTACGACCTGGTGGTCGACCCCTCCAACCTGTGGCTGACCATCCACGAGTCCATCGGCCACGCCACCGAACTGGACCGCGCGCTCGGCTACGAGGCCGCCTACGCCGGCACCTCCTTCGCCACGTTCGACCAGCTCGGCAAGTTGAAGTACGGCTCCGAGCTGATGAACGTCACCGGCGACCGCACCGCCGAGCACGGCCTCGCGACCATCGGCTACGACGACGAGGGCGTCGCGGGCCAGTCCTGGGACCTGGTGAAGGACGGCACGCTCGTCGGCTACCAGCTGGACCGCAGGATCGCGAAGCTGACCGGCTTCGACCGCTCCAACGGGTGCGCGTACGCCGACTCCCCCGGGCACGTCCCCGTGCAGCGCATGGCCAACGTGTCCCTGCAGCCGGACCCGGCCGGGCTGGCGACGGAGGACCTGATCGGCGGGGTCGACCGCGGGATCTACGTGGTCGGCGACCGCTCCTGGTCCATCGACATGCAGCGCTACAACTTCCAGTTCACCGGCCAGCGGTTCTTCAGGATCGAGAACGGCCGGATCACCGGGCAGCTGCGCGATGTCGCCTACCAGGCGACGACCACCGACTTCTGGGGCTCCATGGCGGCCGTCGGCGGCCCCCAGACGTACGTCCTCGGCGGCGCCTTCAACTGCGGCAAGGCCCAGCCGGGACAGGTCGCCGCCGTGTCGCACGGCTGCCCGTCGGCCCTCTTCAAGGGCGTCAACATCCTCAACACCACGCAGGAGGCCGGTCGATGAACGTCAGTGCAGGACTCGGCCGGGGGTCCGGGGGTTGCCCCTCGGGTAAGCACAGTCTCAACACCACGCAGGAGGCCGGTCGATGAGCGCCCGTACCAACAAGCCGCACGAGATCGTCGAGCGTGCGCTGGAACTGTCGCGGGCCGACGGCTGTGTGGTCATCGCCGACGAGCACTCCACCGCCAACCTGCGCTGGGCCGGCAACGCGCTCACCACCAACGGCGTCACGCGCGGCCGCTCGCTCACCGTCATCGCCACCGTCGACGGCAAGGAGGGCACCGCCTCGGGCGTGGTGTCCCGGTCGGCCGTGACCGCGGACGACCTGGAGCCGCTGGTGCGGGCCGCCGAGGCCGCCGCCCGCGGTGCCGGGCCCGCCGAGGACGCCCAGCCGCTGGTCACCGGCGTACCGGAGGCCCCGGACTTCGCGGACGCGCCCGCCGAGACCTCCTCCGCTGTGTTCTCCGACTTCGCCCCGGCGCTCGGCGAGGCCTTCGCACGCGCGCGTGCCGGCGGTCGCGAGCTGTACGGCTTCGCCAACCACGAGCTGGTGTCGACGTACGTGGGCACCTCGACCGGGCTGCGGCTGCGGCACGACCAGCCCACCGGCACGCTGGAGCTGAACGCCAAGTCGCCGGACCGTACGCGCTCCGCGTGGGCCGGGCGGTCCACGCGGGACTTCAAGGACGTCGACCCCGGCACGCTCGACGCCGAGCTCGCCGTACGGCTGGGCTGGGCCGAGCGGCGCGTGGACCTCCCGGCCGGCCGGTACGAGACGCTGCTGCCGCCGACCGCCGTCGCCGACCTGCTGATCTACCAGCTGTGGTCGGCGTCGGGCCGGGACGCGGCCGAAGGACGGACCGTCTTCTCCAAGCCGGGCGGCGGCACCCGGGTCGGCGAGAAACTGACCGACCTGCCGCTGACCCTGCGCAGCGACCCGAACGAGCCGGGTCTGGAGTCCGCGCCCTTCGTCCTCGCGCACTCCTCCGGCGGGGACCAGTCGGTCTTCGACAACGGGCTGCCCGTCGCCCCCACCGAGTGGGTCGCGCGCGGTGAGCTGAAGAACCTGACGACCACCCGGCACAGCGCGGGCCTCACCGGGCTGCCGGTCGCCCCGGCGGGCGGCAACCTGATCCTCGACGGCGGCCAGGACCGCTCCCTGGAGGACATGGTCGCGTCGACCGAACGCGGGCTCTTGCTGACCTGCCTCTGGTACATCCGCGAGGTCGACCCGGCGACGCTGCTGCTCACGGGCCTGACCCGGGACGGCGTCTACCTGGTGGAGAACGGGCAGGTCACCGGGCAGGTGAACAACTTCCGGTTCAACGAGTCGCCGGTGGACCTGCTGGGGCGGGCGACCGAGGCCGGGCGCACGGAAAAGACGCTGCCGAGGGAGTGGAGCGACTGGTTCACTAGGGCTGCGATGCCCGCGCTGCGCGTGCCCGACTTCAATATGAGCTCTGTCAGTCAGGGCGTATAACCTCGTAGCCGGTGGTCGCACGACTACCCGAAGATCATCCAGAGATCTGCCGAAGATCGTTCAAGGAGATACGAGAACCGTGACGGACATCGTCGACGAACTGAAGTGGCGGGGGCTCATCGCCCTCTCCACGGACGAGGACGCATTGCGCAAGGCGTTCGCGGACGGTCCCGTCACGTTCTATTGCGGCTTCGACCCGACCGCGCCCAGCCTGCACCTCGGCAACCTCGTGCAGATCCTCACGATGCGCCGGATCCAGCAGGCGGGCCACCGCCCGCTGGGCCTGGTCGGGGGTGCCACCGGCCTGATCGGTGACCCGAAGCCGAACTCCGAGCGCACGCTCAACGACCCCGAGGTCGTCGCCCAGTGGGTGGAGCGACTGCGCGCCCAGATCGCTCCGCTGCTGGACTTCGAGGGTCCGAACGCGGCGGTCATGGTCAACAACCTGGACTGGACGCAGGGCCTGTCGGCCATCGAGTTCCTGCGGGACATCGGCAAGCACTTCCGCGTGAACAAGATGATCGCGAAGGAGGCCGTGGCCCGGCGCCTGGAGTCCCAGGAGGGCATCAGCTACACGGAGTTCAGCTACCAGATCCTGCAGGGCATGGACTTCCTGCAGCTGTACCGGCGGTACGGCTGCACGTTGCAGACCGGCGGCAGCGACCAGTGGGGCAACCTCACCTCGGGCACCGACCTGATCCACAAGGTCGAGCCCGACGCCGTGGTGCACGCACTGGGCACGCCGTTGATCACCAAGGCCGACGGCACCAAGTTCGGCAAGACGGAGTCCGGCACGGTCTGGCTCGACCCGGAGATGACCACGCCGTACGCCTTCTACCAGTTCTGGCTGAACGCGGACGACCGGGACGTCTCCAAGTTCCTGCGGATCTTCAGCTTCAGGTCCCACGAGGAGATCGAGGAGCTGGAGCAGCAGACCGAGGAGCGTCCGCAGGCGCGGGCGGCCCAGCGCGCGCTGGCCGAGGAGCTGACGACGCTGGTGCACGGCGCCGACCAGACGGCTGCCGTGATGGCCGCCTCCCGTGCCCTCTTCGGGCAGGGCGAGCTGGCGGAGCTGGACGGTCCGACGCTGGCCGCCGCGCTGTCCGAGGTGCCGCATGTCCGGGTCGCCGAGCTGGGTCCGGTGGTCGACCTGTTCGCCGAGGTCGGGCTGGTGGCCAGCAAGTCCGCCGCGCGGCGGACCGTGAAGGAGGGCGGGGCCTACGTGAACAACGTGAAGGTGACCGCCGAGGACGCGGTACCCGCCGCCGACGAGCTGCTGCACGGGCGGTGGCTGGTGCTGCGGCGGGGGAAGAAGAACCTGGCGGCCGTGGAGGTCGTCGGTTCGTAGGGGTGCGGGGTGCGTTGGCGGCCGCGGGTTCGATGTGGCTGAGTTCGCCCACGCGGCGGAGCCGCACATTGGCACAGCCCCGCGCCCCTTACGGGGCGTGCTGTTTCCGCTTCCCCAGTGTCGCCGTGTACGCCATGTCGCCCAGGAAGACGATGATGATCGCCGCCACCAGCTGGAACAGGTGACGGGTCCAGTCGATGCCCTTCGTCTCCGCCACGCCCACCGCGCGGGCGATCGCGTTGCCGGCGACGGCGCCCAGGATGCCGAAGATGGTCGTCAGCCAGAGTGGACTGTGCTGCTTGCCCGGGATGACCGCCTTCGCGATCAGACCCAGCACGAAACCCACGATGATCGCCCACAACCAGCCCATGACTGCCTCCTCGTACGGCTCGACGTGAGCATTACGCCAAGTCTGGGTCCGTACGCCGTACGGCGCATGTCGGTAGGGCCGTACGCGCTACGGCGCAGGGCGTTCACGCAGGCGGGAGGGCGACCCGGTCTCGAAGGCGGCGCAGGCGCGGCGTAACGTGGAAAGCGTCCTGGCCCGGTTCCCCGAGCGGGTGCGGACCGGGTACGGGCCGGTGGGAGTCCGATGCGGGCGAATGGTGGAATGTGATGCGGAAGCAGCGCGGCGACGGCAACGTCCAGGTGTTCCGGATCACCGGAGCCCGCACCGGCCTGGCGGAGGACGTACGCGGCCGGCAGCGGCGGTACATCATCTCGATGACCGTGCGGACCATGTCGGTGATCCTCGCGGTGACGTTGTGGAACGTCGAACGGTACGTGGCCGTCGTGGCTTTGGTGCTCGGGGCGCTGCTCCCCTATGTCGCCGTCGTGATCGCCAACGCCGGACGGGAACGGCCGCCGTCGCTTCCGTCGACCTTCGGGGTCGCGCCGACCCGGCTGATGATCACGCCGCCGCGGGCGGAGGCGCCGCATGCGGAATCCGTCCCGGAGGACGTGGTGGCGGACCCGGCGGCGGGGGCGGTGAGGGGCGAGCGTCCGGATTCGGCCTGACGATCGGGACGTGTCGCGGACAGGCGGCGACCCGGCTCGAAGCTCAAGAAATGCTCAGATCTATCGTGCTGTTCCAGTGCCGGGCCAAGGGTGACCCGTGACATACTGCGTACGCGCTCCGCATCCCCCGTCGGAGCGACGGACCGACGCCGGGCAGCTCCCCCCGTGGCTGCTCGGCGTCGCCTTGTTTGCGGGGCTTTTTTGCGAGACGAAGCAGTGCGAGACGAAGCAGTGAGTGACGTTATTTGCTCAGCGAAGGGCTGTCGCGCCGCCGCCGTGTGGGTGCTGGCGTGGAACAACCCGAAGATCCACACGCCGGAGCGGCGCAAGACCTGGCTCGCCTGTGAGGAGCACCGGGAGCATCTCTCGCAGTTCCTGGGGGTGCGAGGGTTCCTGAAGGACGTGGTGCTGTTGCGGGAGTGGGAGTCGGAGTCGGAGGCGGATTCGCCCGGGCGGGCCGAGTAGGCCGGGCTAGCCGCCGATCGCGGACATCGGGCGGTCCGGCTGCACGAACGTCGGATCGTCCAGTCCCGCCCCTGCCTTCTTCCCCCACATCGCCAGCCGCCATCTGCGGGCGATCTCCTCGTCCGGCGCGCCCGAGCGGAGCGCGCCGCGCAGGTCCGTCTCCTCCCGCGCGAACAGGCAGGTCCGTATCTGGCCGTCGGCCGTGAGGCGGGTGCGGTCGCAGGCCGCGCAGAACGGGCGGGTGACGGAGGCGATGACGCCGACGCGGTGCGGGCCGCCGTCGACCAGCCAGCGCTCCGCCGGGGCCGAGCCGCGGTCGTCCGCGCCCTCGGGGGTGAGGTCGAAGCGGGTGCGCAGCGAGGCGAGGATGTCCCCGGCCGTCACCATGCTGTCGCGCTTCCAGCCGTGCTGGGCGTCCAGGGGCATCTGCTCGATGAAGCGCAGTTCGTAGCCGTGGGCCACCGCCCAGGCGAGCAGGTCGGGGGCCTCGTCCTCGTTCAGTCCCGGCATCAGGACCGTGTTCACCTTGACCGGGGTGAGGCCGGCGTCGTGGGCGGCCCGGAGGCCGTCCAGGACGTCCTGGTGGCGGTCACGGCGGGTGAGGGTCTTGAAGACGTCGGGGCGGAGGGTGTCCAGGGAGACGTTGACCCGGTCCAGGCCGGCCGCCTTCAGAGCCGTCGCGGTGCGGCGCAGGCCTATGCCGTTGGTCGTCAGGGACATCCGGGGGCGGGGGGCCAGGGCCGCCACCCGCTCCACGATGCCGACCAGGCCGGGACGGAGCAGCGGCTCGCCGCCGGTGAAGCGGACCTCCTCGACGCCCAGCAGACGGACGGCGATGTCGATCAGCCGGACGATCTCGTCGTCCGTGAGCAGGTCGGGCTTGGCCAGCCACTGCAGCCCCTCCTCGGGCATGCAGTACGTACAGCGCAGATTGCACCGGTCGGTCAGCGAGACCCTCAGATCGGTGGCCACCCGGCCATAGGTGTCGATGAGCACGTGGGCCCCCTCCCGCGTCCGGACCAGTTCTTTCCCGTCACCTGCGAGCCTACGTGACACCACCGACATCGCGAGGGGCCCGATGCCACGAGGTACGACGCGGCCGCGTCGTAGGACTCTACGATCCCGTCGACGCGGCCAGTCGTACGAAGCTCAGTGTGCTCCGGTACCTGTCAGGGACCGCACCTCCAGCTCCGCGTACTTCTGGGTGTCCGGTGCCTCCTTGGACAGCGGGGTGCCCACGACGCCGAGGAGGAATCCGACCGGGATCGAGATGATGCCCGGGTTCTCCAGCGGGAACCAGTGGAAGTCGACGCTCGGGAACATCGACGTCTCCTTGCCGGAGACCACCGGCGAGAACAGCACGAGGCCGACCGCGGTGACCAGACCGCCGTAGATCGACCAGAGGGCTCCGGCGGTGGTGAACCGCTTCCAGAAGAGGCTGTAGAGGATGGTCGGCAGGTTGGCGGAGGCGGCGACCGCGAAGGCGAGGGCGACCAGGCCGGCGACGTTCAGGTCGCGGGCGAGGGCGCCGAGCAGGATGGAGACGGCGCCGATGCCGACCGTGGCGTAGCGGGCCGCGTTGATCTCCTGCTTCTCGGTGGCCTGGCCCTTCTTGATGACGTTGGCGTAGATGTCGTGCGCGAAGGACGACGAGGACGCCAGGGTGAGGCCCGCGACCACCGCGAGGATCGTCGCGAAGGCCACCGCCGAGATGGTGGCCAGCAGGATCGCGCCCCAGTTGGAGTCGACGCCGCCGAGGTGGAGGGCGAGGAGGGGGGCCGCGGTGTTGCCGGACTTGTTGGACGCGATGATCTCGTCCGGTTTGATCAGCGCGGCGGCGCCGAAGCCGAGGGCGAGGGTCATCAGGTAGAAGGTGCCGATCAGGCCGATCGCCCAGAGGACCGACTTCCGGGCCGCCTTGGCGGTGGGCACGGTGTAGAAGCG
This sequence comes from Streptomyces sp. NPDC058464, assembly GCF_042721035.1. Classification (NCBI taxonomy): domain Bacteria; kingdom Bacillati; phylum Actinomycetota; class Actinomycetes; order Kitasatosporales; family Streptomycetaceae; genus Streptomyces; species Streptomyces sp. NPDC058464. The sequence continues at coordinate 387,530 of NZ_JBHXMA010000003.1, read as the reverse complement.
GATCAGGATGTGCGGCAGGCCGGCGGTGCCGAGGACCAGGGCGATGCCGAGGGAGAGGAAGTCCAGCTTGCTGGTGCCGGTGGCGCCGTACTTCAGGCCGGGCTCCAGGAAGGCGGCGCCCTTGCCGCTGTTGTCGGCGGCCTTGCCGAGCAGGTCGGAGACGTTGAAGTTGAACTTGGCCAGGACCATGAGGGTCAGCAGCAGGGCGCCCGCGATGAGCAGCACGGCCTTGACCATCTGGACCCACGTGGTGCCCTTCATGCCGCCGATGGTGACGTAGACGATCATCAGGACGCCGACCAGGGCGACGATGCCGATCTTGCCGCCGTCGCTGGTGATGCCGAGGAGGAGGGAGACGAGGACGCCCGCTCCCGCCATCTGGGCCAGCAGGTAGAAGATCGAGACGACGATGGTGGAGGTGCCGGCGGCGGTCCGGACGGGGCGCTGGCGCATGCGGTAGGCCAGCACGTCGCCCATGGTGTAGCGGCCGGAGTTGCGCAGCGGCTCGGCGACCAGGAGGAGGGCGACCAGCCAGGCGACCAGGAAGCCGATGGAGTACAGGAAGCCGTCGTAGCCGAAGAGGGCGATGGCGCCGGCGATGCCCAGGAAGGACGCGGCGGACATGTAGTCGCCGGAGACGGCGAGGCCGTTCTGGAAACCGGTGAACTGGCGGCCGCCCGCGTAGAAGTCGGCGGCGTCCTTGGTCTGGCGGCCCGCCCAGACGGTGATGACGAGGGTCGCGGCGACGAACACCGCGAACAGGGTGATGATCAGGGTCCGGTGCTCGCTGGCCTCACCGGCCGCCAGCGTGATCGCGGGGCTCATGCGCCGCCCTCCATCCGGGACTTGATGGCCTCGGCCTTGGGGTCGAGCTTGGCGGCGGCGTGCCGGGCGTACCACCAGGCGATGAGGAACGTGGTGAGGAACTGGGCGAGGCCGAGGACCAGGGCCACGTTGATGTTGCCGACGACCTTGGTGCCCATGAAGCCGTCCGCGTAGCTGGAGAGCAGGACGTACAGCAGGTACCAGGCGATGAAGGCGACGGTCAGCGGGAAGGCGAAGGAGCGGTAGGAGTGCCGCAGTTCGGCGAACTCCGGACTCTGCTGCACCTCGGCGAACTCCTCGCCGGAGGGGAGCCGGGTCTGTGTGTTCGAGGGCGGTGGTGTCTCGGTGGCCACGGAGTCTCCTCGCGATACGGACATGCGGATTCTGACCTCACAGACATGTGGATCACCCACCCGTAGTGACGAAGCGACTCCGGTGAGTGAATCCGACGGGGGGCCTCGATCCTGCTGCGGCTCCCTCCCCGAGGTCACGGCGCCACGCGTGGACAGGTTCAACTCGCCCGGCTTCTTTCGGAAGTCGTCGGCGCAAGTGACCTCCGGTCATTGCTGGCCGGTGACTGCGGGAGATAGCTTCGGCCGTGCACCACCCGTCATGTACCTGCCCAAGCGCCACTCGCGTCTTGGGCGGTCCCGTTTTCGGCCGATGTTTTCGGCCGATGTTCCGGATGATGTGGAGACCCCATGGCTCATCTGCGTTCCAGACGCGGGCTGGCGCTCGCCGTCCCGGTCGTCCTGTCGCTGACCGCCTCGCTCGGCCTCGTGCCGGCGGCGGCCTCCGCGGCCCCGCTGACCGCCCGGGCCGCACAGTCGGAGGACGGGCCGAACCTGGCTTATGTCGTCAACACCAGGACAGACCATCGCACGATCGACTCGGTGCAGCGGGCAGTCGTCCGCAACGGCGGCACGATCATCGCGACGTACGACAGGATCGGCGTGATCGTCGTGCACTCGGCGAACCCGGACTTCGGCGCGGCCATGCGCGCGGTGCGCGGAGTGCAGTCGGCGGGCGCCACCCGGACCGCTCCGCTGAGCGCGGCGGGAACCACGGACGAGGGCGCCGTGCAGGTCCTGTCGAAGGCGGCGGCCGCGAAGGCCGAGCAGCGGGCGACGGCGGGCCAGGAGCCTCTCGAGGCCGACCAGTGGGACCTGCGGGCCATCGGCGCCGACAAGGCCGCCGCGATCAACCCGGGGAGCCGCTCGGTGACGGTCGGCATCATCGACACCGGCGTCGACGACACCCACCCGGACATCGCCCCGAACTTCTCCGCCTCGCAGTCCGCCAACTGCGTGAGCGGCAAGGCGGACACGACGTACGGCGCCTGGCGGCCGGTGGACGCCGACCACTACCACGGCACCCATGTCGCCGGTGAGATAGCCGCGGCCCGCAACGGGATCGGCGTGGCCGGCGTGGCACCGGGCGTGAAGGTCGCGAGCATCACCGTGGCCCAGCCCGACTCGACGCAGCTGTTCTACCCGGAGAGCGTCGTCTGCGCCTTCGTCTTCGCCGCCGACCACGGCATCGAGATCACCAACAACAGCTACTACGTCGATCCATGGCTGTACAACTGCATGGACGACCCCGATCAACGTGCCATCGTTGACGCGGTCAACAGGGCCCAGCTGTACGCCCAACGCAAGGGCACGCTCAATGTGGCCTCGGCGGGCAACTCGAACGACGACCTCGACTCGCACGCCCTCACGGACGACTCCAGCCCGGACGACTCGACGGCGACCACCCGGACGGTCGACCCGCACGAGTGCTTCGACGTGCCGACCCAGCTGCCCGGTGTGGTCACCGTGAGCGCGGTCGGCGTCAACAACACGAAGTCGTACTACTCCAGCTACGGCCAGGGCGTCATCGACGTGGCGGGCCCGGGCGGCGACAAGTACCAGATCCCGGACACGCCGTCGAAGAACGGCCGCATCCTGTCCACCCTGCCGAACGACCAGTACGGCTTCCTCCAGGGCACCTCGATGGCGTCCCCGCACGTGGCCGCCGTGGCCGCGCTGCTGAAGTCGACCCACCCGCACGCCACTCCGGCCCAGCTGCAGGCCCTCCTCAAAGCCGAGGCGGACAACCCGGGCTGCCCGTCCGGCCCGTACGACGGGGACGGCGACGGCGTCGTCGACGCCACCTGCGTGGGCGGCAAGCACGTCAACGGCTTCTACGGCTCCGGTGTCGTCGACGCGCTGCGCGCCGTCAAGTAGTCACCGCAGAGCAGGACTTCCCGCACGGCATGCCCGTTCCGCGAACGAACTGGAGACCTCAGATGACCGCGCCCAAGCCGCGCTACCGTCGCGTCCTCGCCCTCCCGCTCGGTATGGCCATGGCCACGGCCCTCGCCTTCCTGCCCAACGTCTCGGCGTCCGCCGCCGACACCGGCGCGGCTGCGTCCGCGGCCGCAACCGACGGCACGACATCCCTCAGCTACGTCGTCAACGTCCGCCCCGGACACGGCACTTCCGCGCGGGTCCAGAAGGCGATCGAGCGGGCCGGCGGCTCGGTGGTGATCGCGTACGACGAGATCGGTGTGATCGTCGTCCACTCGTCGAACGCCGACTTCGCCAAGATCATCCGCAAGGTGCCCGGCGTGGACTCCGCCGGGAACACCCGCAACGCGCCGCTGCCCGCCCAGTCGACCACCGACGTCGGCACGCCCGAGGTGCTGAGCTCCGAGCAGGTCTCGGCGGCGGACGCGCAGGCGACCGACGGGCAGGACCCGCTGGAGCCGCTGCAGTGGGACCTGCCGGCCATCAAGGCGGACAAGGCGCACGAGAAGACCCTGGGCAGCTCGAAGGTCACCGTCGCCGTCATCGACACCGGCGTCGACGACACCCACCCGGACATCGCCCCCAACTTCTCCGCCTCGCAGTCCACCAACTGCGTCACGGGCAAGCCGGACACGACGTACGGCGCCTGGCGGCCCACCGCGGCGGAGAGCCCGCACGGGACGCACGTGGCGGGCGAGATCGCGGGCGCCAAGAACGGGATCGGCATCACCGGTGTGGCACCGGGCGTCAAGGTGGCCGGCATCAAGGTCGCCACCACCGCCGGTTACTTCTACACGGAGGCCGTGGTCTGCGGCTTCGTGTGGGCGGCCGAGCACCACATCGACGTCACCAACAACAGCTATTACACCGACCCCTGGTACTTCAACTGCACGGACGACCCGGACCAGAAGGCGCTCGTCGACGCCATCACCCGGGCCTCGCAGTTCGCGGAGCGCAAGGGCACGGTCAACGTCGCGGCGGCCGGCAACGAGAGCTACGACCTGGCCTCCCACTCCATCACCGACCCGGTCTCGCCGAACGACGCCACCCCCAGCGACCGGGTGATCGACCCGCACACGTGCTTCGACATACCGACCCAGCTGCCGGGCGTCGTCACGGTCGCGGCGACCGGTGCGAGGGGCCTCAAGTCGTCGTTCTCCAACTACGGTCTCGGCGTCATCGACATCGCCGCGCCCGGCGGCGACGCGACGGCCTACCAGACGCCGGAGCCCCCGGCCACCAGCGGCCTGATCCTGGGCCCGCTGCCGGGCGGCCGGTGGGGCTACATGGCGGGCACGTCGATGGCGACCCCGCATGTCGTCGGTGTCGCCGCATTGATCAAGTCAACCCATCCGCACGCCTCCGCCGCGCTGGTGAAGGCCCTGCTGTACGCCGAGGCGACCGCGACGCCGTGCACCGACCCGTACGACATCAACGGCGACGGCAAGATCGACGCGGTGTGCGAGGGCTCCAGGAACCGCAACGGCTTCTACGGCTGGGGCACCGCCGACGCACTGGCGGCGGTGACCAGGTAGGTACATATATTGATCCAGTCAATAATGCATAGTGCAGTCATGACTGGAATCAAGTACGCGTGGTCCGCGCTGGGCGGCGATCCGTCGCTGCCCGCGCGGGTCACGACCGTGACGCGCGCGGGCACGCTTCCGGCACACCTTCCGGTACGCCGACTGGCCCGCGCCTGCGTCGGCGTGTGCGCACTGGCCGCCGCCGAGCTGGGAGCACGGCGGACCGGGGCCGCGGAGGTGCCCGGGGTCCGGGTGGACGACGGGGCCGTGGCGACGGCCTTCACCAGTGAGCGGCACCTGCTGGTCGACGGGCGGGCGCCCGTGCAGTTCGCCCCGCTGTCCCGGTTCTGGCGCACCGCTGACGGCTGGGTGCGCACCCACGCCAACTACCCGCACCACAGGGCCCGGCTGCTGGACGCGCTGGGGCTGGCGGAGGGCGCCTCGGTGGCGGACGTGGCGGCCCGGATCGCCGAGCGGCCCGCCCGGGATGTGGAGAACGCGGTCTACGCCACCGGCGGGCTCGCCGTGGCGCTGCGCTCGCCCGAGGAGTGGGCCGCGCACGAGCAGGCCGCCGAGGTGGCCGCGCGGCCCCTGGTCGAGCGGGGCCGCCTGGACGCGGCGCACGCGCGCGTGCTCCCACCGCTCGACGTCGGCGCCGCTCCCCTGCTGCCCGCCGCCGGCCTGCGCGTCCTGGACCTGACCCGGGTCCTGGCCGGCCCGGTCGCCACCCGCACCCTCGGGCTGCTGGGCGCCGACGTCCTGCGGCTGGACGCGCCATGGCTGCCCGAACTCCCATACCAGCACGCCGACACGGGCTTCGGGAAGCGCTCGGCGACGCTCGACCTGACGACGGACCGGGCTGCCTTCGAGGAGCTGCTGGCCGCGGCGGACGTCGTGGTCACCGGCTACCGGCCGGGCGCCCTGGACCGGTTCGGGCTCTCCCCCGAGGCGCTGGCCGAACGGCGGCCCGGGCTGGTCGTGGCCCAGGTGTCGGCGTGGGGCGCGTACGGGCCGTGGGGCGGCCGGCGCGGCTTCGACAGCCTGGTCCAGGTCGCCACGGGCATCGCGGAGATCGAGGGCTCGGCGGACCGGCCGGGCGCGCTGCCCGCGCAGGCGCTGGACCACGGCACCGGCTATCTGCTGGCGGCCGGCGTGCTGCGGGCGCTGACCGAGCAGTCCTACGACGGCGGCAGCAGGTTCGTACGGCTGGCTCTGGCGCGGACCGCGCGGTGGCTGATGGAGGAGCTGGAGCCGGGTTCCGGGACCGGTGAGCCGTACGACGGGCCGGACGCCTGGCTCGCGGAGACGGACAGCGCGCTGGGGCGGCTGCGGTACGCGCGGCCGCCGGTGTCCTTCGCGGGCGGACCGGCCGACTGGGCCCGGCCTCCGGTGCCCTGGGGGTCGGTTCCGGCCCGCTGGGTATGAAGTACGCACCGGATGGCCGGAAACGGACGAATAGGTGGTATGCCGTTCCGCCAGCTGTTTTCCTGTACTTGCCCGCTTCTGTGATGGCTGGTGGAGATCAGGGGGGCCGTTGACACGACCGACCGCCGAGGTGGCCGCGAGCGGCCCCGCGAGACGCCCGGGGACCTGGCGGGCCGTCGCCGTCCTGGTCCTGGTGGCGGCGGCCGCGCTGGTGCCGCTGCTCGGGCCGTCCATGGCGCTGCGGGACACCGGGGAGGCCGCGGCACCCGGGGTGGGCGGCATCGCCCTGCTGCGCGGGGTGCTGTTCGCCGCCCTGTGCGTGCCGTCGGGCGAGCTGTTCGTGGCCCGGCTGGTCCGCCGGCTGCCGGACGCGCCGCCCGAACGGCCGCCCAGTTGGGCGGTGTTCGCGGCCGTCGCCGGTTTCGTCGCCGCACTGGGGCTCGCGTCGGTCGTGTCGACGGGCAACCTGGTGCCGCGCTCGCTCGCCGACGTCGACGTGGGCGGCCTGTACCAGTCGCGTGACGGCAAGTTGGCGCTGATCGAGGTCAACGCCTTTCTGCTGGCCGGTCTGTGCGCCCGCTCGCGCCGCCCGGCGGCCCAGGTGTGGCCGCTGGCGGCGGTGGCCGTCGCCGAGGCGCTGCGCGCCCATCCCGCGCCCGAGCACAGCCCGTTGCTCGGCTCCGCGCTGACCCTGGTGCATCTGACGTGCGCGACGCTGTGGGTGGGCGGTCTGCTGCACGCGCTGCGCATGCTGCGCCGGTGGCGCGGCCGGGCGGCCGGGGCGGCGCTGCTCGGGCTCTACGCGCGCGTGGCGGCCGTACTGCTCGCGGCCATCGTCGCGACGGGCGTGTGGAGTTCGCTGCGGCGGATGCCCGCGGGCACGGTCCTGGACCAGCTGACGACGACGGCGTACGGGCGCACCCTGCTGGCCAAGGTGATCCTCGTCGCCGCCGTCGCCGTGCTCGCGCTGTGGGCGCGGTTCCGGCTGCGCCGGGCGGCCGACCCGCTGACCGCGTACGTGCCCGCGCGGGCCGAGGTGGCCGTGCTGGGGGTGGTGGTCGCGGTGTCGGGGGTGCTGACGGCGCTGCCGCTGCCGATCAGATGGACTTGATCGATGCTGCCGTTGCCGATCAGGCGGACTTGATCGATGGTCGGCTCGATCAAGTGTTGATCGGGGCGTTGATTCAGCCGTTGGTGACGAGCACCTTCAGGGCGGTGCGCTCGTCCATCGCCTTGTAGCCGTCGGGCACGCCCTCGATGCCGACGGTCAGGTCGAAGACCGGCGACGGGTCGATCGTGCCGTCCAGGACGTCGGGCAGCAGGTCGGGGATGTAGGCGCGGACCGGGGCGACGCCGCCGCGCAGGGCGATGTTCCGGTCGAACATGACGCCGAGGTCCAGGCCGGTGCCGCTGCCGTGCGGGACGCCGACGAAGCCGATCGCGCCGCCGTCGCGGGTGATCTCGACGGCCGTCCGCATGGACTGCTCGGTGCCGACGGCCTCGACGACGGAGTGCGCGCCCTGGCCCCGGGTGAGTTCGCGTACGGCCGCCACGGCCGCTTCCCCGCGTTCGGCGACGACGTCGGTGGCGCCGAAGCGGCGCGCGATGTCGGTGCGGACCTCGTGCCGGCCCAGCGCGATGATCCGCTCGGCGCCCAGCCGCTTGGCGGCCAGCACGGCGCACAGGCCGACCGCGCCGTCGCCGACGACGGCGACCGTGGCACCGGGCCGGGCGCCCGCGCCGAGGGCCGCGTGGTGGCCGGTGCCGAGCACGTCGGAGAGGGTGAGCAGGGCGGACAGCAGGTGGTCGTCGGAGGCGGCGTCCTTGGGCAGCCGGACCAGGGTGCCGTCGGCGAACGGGACGCGCACGGCCTCGCCCTGGCCGCCGTCGTACCCCACGGCGCCCCAGAAGCCGCCGTGCTCGCAGGACGTGGTCAGGCCCTCGCGGCAGTAGTCGCAGACGCCGTCGGACCACATGAAGGGGGCGACCACGAGGTCGCCGCGCCGCACGGTGCCCACCTCGGAGCCGGTCTCCTCGACCACGCCGAGGAACTCGTGCCCGATGCGCTGCCCCGGCTGCCGGGCCGACTCGCCCCGGTACGCCCACAGGTCGCTGCCGCAGATGCAGGCGCGCAGCACCCGTACGACGGCGTCGGTGGGCAGCTGCACCACGGGCTCGGGCACGTCCTCCACGCGCATGTCGAACGGGGCGTGGATGGTGGTGGCACGCATGGCGAGGGTCCTTCTCGTGCGGTGTCGTGGATGCGCTCAGGGGGTGGTCGAGCGCACTTCACGGTACGCCGTGGCCGATGCGGACCGCGCGTCGAGGGTGCCCCGGACCAGCAGGAACTGTGCCACCGCGTAGGTGAGCATGATCCAGAGGTCGGGGCGCGGCAGCTGCGGCCAGTCGGCGACGCCGGTCGCGATCAGCGTGTCGGAGAGCATGAAGAGCGCGCCGCCGAGCCCGGCGAGAGGGCCGAGCCGGGTGGCGGCGGTGTACGCCATGGCGGTGAGCAGGGTGCTGTAGCCGGCCACCGGGACGCGCAGGCCGGCGGGCAGGTCCGGCCACAGCAGGACGACCAGGATGACGAGGGCGGCCGCGTAGGCGGGGGCGAGGAGGCGGGCACGCGCGTGTGGCGGGCCCTGGCGGCGGAAGAGGACGAGGTAGCAGACGTGGCCGGCGGCGAAGGACGCCATGCCCGCCATGAAGGCGGGGTCGGCGTCGGAGAGGAGCAGGACGTCGCCGCCCCAGCCGCACAGCAGGGCGGCGACGAGGAGCCGCGGGGCACCCGCGCGGGCGGCGGACGCGGCCAGCAGGGGCATCAGGAGCACCTTGGCGACGGCATGCCCGGTGCGGAAGCCGACGGCCAGGCAGGCGAGGTCGAGGACGACGGCGAGGGCGAAGGCGGCGAGCAGTTCCCGGGACGCTCTCACGCGGCCACGGACTCCTCGGCCTGCTCCACGGCGGGCGCCGGCGCCCAGCCCGGTCCCCGGAACACCCGCCCGGCCCGCTCCCGCCAGCTGCGCGCGGCCCTGATGTCCTTGGCGATGGCCGCGTACTCGTGGGTGGCCACCTTGACGGGGTTGAACGTGTTGATGTTCTTGGTCAACCCGTACACGGGCCGCTCGGTCTCCGGCACCCAGGACCCGAACAGCCGGTCCCAGACGATCAGGATCCCGCCGAAGTTGCGGTCCAGGTAGCCGCCCTGGGAGGCGTGGTGCACCCGGTGGTGGGACGGCGTGTTGAAGACGAACTCGAACCAGCGGGGCATCTTGTCGATGCGTTCGGTGTGGATCCAGAACTGGTAGACGAGGTTGGCGGAGGAGCAGAAGGCCAGCGCGGCCGGGTGCACCCCCACGGCCACGAGCGGGACGTAGAACGGCCAGACGGTCAGCGAGGTCCAGGGTTGGCGCAGCGCGGTGGAGAGGTTGAACTTCTTGCTGGAGTGGTGCACGACGTGGCAGGCCCACAGGATGCGGATGACGTGGTGGCCGCGGTGCGACCAGTAGTAGAAGAAGTCCTGCGCGAGCAGCATCAGCGGGACCGTCCACCACAGGACGGGAACGCGCAGCGGGGTCAGTTCGTACACCGCCGTGTAGATCGCGACGATCGGGATCTTCCACACGAAGTCGAAGACGAGCGACCCGAGCCCCATGCCGATGCTCGTGGCCGCGTCCTTGGCCTGGTACCCGGCGGCATCGTCGTCGGGATGGATGCGGTAGCTGATCACCTCGATCACGGTGAGCAGCACGAAGGCGGGTATCGACCACAGCACGACATCGGGCAGGTTCGGCATGGGGGCACCGTAGAACCGCCGGTCGGCCGCGGCTAGACGTTGTTACCCACAAGTATTGGCGGCGGTACGCGCTTGCCTGTTGGCGATCTCCGCCAATGAGCTAGACCCCGGCGGCCCCCAGCAGGGTCCCCGCCGCATAGGTGACCCCCATGGCCAGCGCCCCGCCCACGACGTTGCGCAGCACCGCCGGACCCACCGCGGCCGCTCCCAGGCGTGCGCTGGCCCAGCCGGTCAGGACCAGCGCCGCCAGCACCGAGCCCACCGTCACCGGAAGCCGCCAGCCGGCCGGCGGCAGGACCATCGCGAGCAGCGGCAGCAGCGCCCCGACCGTGAACGCCAGGAAGCTGGCGAGGGCCGCGTTCCACGGGTTGGTCAGCTCGTCCGGGTCGATGCCCAGCTCGACGCTGGCGTGGGCCTTCAGCGCGTCCCGCTCCGTCAGCTGGACGGCCGCCTCACGAGCCACGTCCCGTGACAGGCCGCGCCGCTCCAGCAGCTCGGTCAGCTCCTCCAGCTCGGCCTCGGGCTGCTCCTTCAGCTCCCGTTTCTCCTGTGCCAGCGCGGCCAGTTCCGAGTCGCGCTGGGTGGAGACCGACACGTACTCCCCCGCCGCCATCGACATCGACCCGGCGAGCAGCCCCGCCAAGCCCGCCGTCAGCAGGGCGCCCCGGTCGGCGGTGGCGCCCGCGACGCCGACGACGATGCCCGCCGTCGACACGATGCCGTCGTTCGCGCCCAGTACGGCCGCCCGCAGCCAGTTCAGCCGGGAGCCGAGGGCTCCCCCGTGGGCCTCGTTGTCGTGCGTTGGTTCGGTCACAGCAGGGAGGATCGCACCCCGGGGCCGGTACACGCCGTACTGACTTCACCGGACCCGTACCGACGTCACCAGACCCGTACCGAGGCCCCGCGTGCGAACACCGGGCTCGTCGCGTCGGCCGGCGGCTCCGGCAGGGGCTCGGCGATCTCCGCGACCGTGGGTCCCACCTTCGCCGCGATCGGGTCCAGAAGGTCCAGGTCGAAGCCGTACACGCGGGCCGCGTTGCCGCCCAGCATCTCGGCGAGTTCCTCGCGCGGGACGCCGGCGAAGGCGAAGCGCAGGCCCTCCCTGGTGTACGGGTAGGTCCCCTCGTCGTGCGGGTAGTCGCTGCCCCACATGATCTTGTCCACGCCGATGCGGTCGCGCAGCGGTACTTCGTGCGGGCGCATGAAGCTGGCGCCGACGAAGCAGTTCTCGTGCCAGACCGAGGACGGCGGTTCGCCCATCGCCTCCGCCAGGCCGACTCCGAACTTCGACTCGGCGGTCGTCGCCTTCGTGGCCGCCGCCAGCATGCGGCCGTGGTAGTAGTCCAGCATGGCCAGCACCCCGGGGATCCAGCCGGAACCCTGTTCGGTCAGGACCAGTCTCAGCTCCGGGTGGCGGCGGAAGGCACCGCCGAAGACCAGGTGCCACAGCGCGCGGTGCGAGAACCAGGTCGTCTCGACCATGAAGACCGCGCGGGCGGCCGGTTCGTCGCCGAGCGGCGGAGACGCGGAGCCCGCGTGGTGGTTGACGGGGACGCCGAGTTCCGCGCAGACGGCCCAGATCGGGTCGTACACGCGCGCGTGCAGTTCGGGCAGGCCCGAGCCCGGCGGGGTGCCGGGGAGCATCAGGCCGCCTTTCAGGCCCGCCCCGGCCGCCCACCGGATCTCCTTCACGGCCTCCTCGACGTCGTTGAGGAGGATCTGGAAGACGCCCGCCCTGCGGCCAGGTGCGGCGGCGCAGAAGTCGGCCAGCCAGCGGTTGTGGGCGCGCAGGCCCGCCCAGCGAAGCTCGGACTCCGCCGCCGTCGGCGCGGGGGCCATGAGCGAGCCGGACGGGAAGAACGGCGGGATGGTGTTCGGGAAGATCACCTCCGCGACGATCCCGTCCTCCTCCAGCTCCGCGAGCCGCCGCGCGGAGTTCCAGTTCCGGTCCGCCGAGTCGGCGAGCAGGTCCTCGTACGGGTTGACGTACGTCGCCGCCCACACGTCGAAGTCGTCGTGGTGGCGCTTCTCCAGGTAGGGGCGGTAGTCGAGGAGGTCCGCGCCCGCGTGACAGTCGGCCGAGATCACCGTGTAGCGGTCCTGTCCGTTCATCGATCCGCTCCCAGCACAGGGAAGTCGTTGTCCGTCAGCCAGTGGCGGCCCACCTCGCGCGAGCGGGCCCAGGAGGCCTCCACGGCCGCCTGGTCGGCCTGCTGGCCGAGGTCGGCGGGGGTGGGGCCGATGCGGTGGGCCAGCGGGGTCAGGCGGTCCACGTCGAAGCCGAAGACCTCGGCCGCCGCGAATCCCAGCATCCGGCGGGTCTCGGCCACCGGGATGTCGTGGAAGGTGCTGCGCAGCCACGCGCGCGTGTCGGGCCAGGTGCCCTCGGGGTGCGGGAAGTCGCTGCCCCAGAGGATGTTGTCGACGCCGATCTCGTAGCGCTGGGCGAGTTCCCGGCGCTTGGTGTTGGTGGCGCAGACGAACACCTGGCGGTCCAGGTACTCGTGCGGCGGGCGTCGCAGCTCCTCGAACGGGGAGAGTTTCTTGCCGCCGTGCGCGCCGAGGTAGAGGCGGTCCATGAACCACAGCAGGTTCGGCAGCCACCAGCAGCCCGACTCGGCGACGCCGAAGCGCAGTCCGGGATGGCGTTCGAAGACGCCGGACCAGAGCAGGAACCACAGCGGGCGGGCCGGCCACCACGTCACCTCGCTGACGTAGATGCCGAGATGGTCGCCGTACTCGTGGCGCGGGGCCGCGCCGGAGTGGGTGAGGACCGGCATCCCGCAGTCGGCGGCAGCCGCCCAGACGGGGTCGTAACGGCGGTCGTGGTAGGGCTCCTTGTCGACCCACATGGACGGGATCATCAGGGCGCCGAGGCCGGACTCCTTCGCGCGGTACACCTCGGCGACGACGCGGTCCGTCGGGGCCGTGACCGGCAACAGGGCCACCCCGCAGTGCCGTTCGGGGTTCTCGGAGACGAAACCGGCCAGCCAGCGGTTGTGGGCCTGCGCCCCCGCCATGCCCAGCTCCGGGTCCTGGTCCCCGGACAGGCCGAGACCCACCCCGAAGGGTGCCGCGGTCCGGCTGTCGACCGCGTCGGCGTCCGGGAAGACCACCTCGGCGGCCACCCCGTCGCCGTCCAGCTCCTTCAGGCGCTGCGCGCTGTCCCAGCCGCCGCGCAGCCCCTCCTCGTTGTCCTGGAACCACTTGGCCGCGAACGCCTCGTTGCGGATGCCGAGCCGGGTCATCTCCTCCCGGCGGCGGTCGCGCCCGGCGAGGAACTCGTCGAAGTCCCGGTGGAACCGGGCGTCCAGATAGGGCCGGTACTCCTCGGTGGGCAGCCCGGCGTGGCAGTCGGAGGAGATGATCAGGTATGGGTCGTCGTACGCGGTCACCACTGCCCCCTGTTCAGTCCAGGATGAAGCTTTCGAGGTACGACGGGTTCGTCCGGTCCAGCATCGAGCGGGCCCGCGCCCTGATCTGGGCGTCGCTGTGCTCGCTGGGCGGCAGCAGCCAGAAGCGGTCCGCGCGGATTCCCGCCACGACGAAGTCGGCGACCTCCTCGACGGGCGTGAAGGCGACCTCCTTGCCCGCCGCTCGCATCGCCGCCTCCCACTGGTCGAGGCTGCGGTACGGCGTCCTGCGGGGCCGTTCCTTGGCATGGCGGTCGGGGCGGTTGCGGTGCGACTCCCACAGGCCCGTGCGCAGCATGTGCGGCCCCGGGAAGAGCACCGAGGCGCCCACGCGCGCGTGCTCCGCCTTCAGATGGGCGTACAGGGACTCGGTGAGCGTGACGACGGCCGCTTTCGTGACCGCGTACACGGAAGCCGTCGGCAGCGGTGCGATACCGCCGTCACCGGAGGATGTATTGACCACATGACCGGGTTGACCCGACTTGATCATCCTCGGCAGGAAAGCCTGGACGCCGTGGAAGACGCCCCACACATTGACCTCGAACGCCCATGTCCAGTCGTTCGGTTCGTGCTCCCACATCCGGCCCTCGGCGCCGGAGCCGACCCCGGCGTTGTTGCACAGGACGTGCACCGCGCCGTAGGAGTCGTAGGCCGACTCGGCCAGTTCCAGGACCTGTTCGCGCACGCCGACGTCGACCACGCGCGCGTGCACGTCGGCGCCCTCGGCGCGCAGCCCGTCGGCGGCCTTCTCCAGGGCGGCCGGCTCCACGTCGGCGAGGACGACCTTCAGCCCCTCGGCGGCGAACCGCCGGGCCATCGCGAGCCCGATCCCGCTCGCCGCGCCGGTGACGACGGCGACCTGTCCTTCGTGCAGTTCCATCAGACCCCGCTCCCTTCGCCGCTGTCCTCCGGGGGCGCGTCGTGGATCTGGCGCGGGTCGTCGTAGCGCTGGTGGACGTACGGCAACAAGGCCTGGGCGTCGACCCGTTCGGCGACCCGGCCGCGCTGGTCGCTGGTCTTCTCGCCCAGGGTGAGGTCCAGCAGGCGCAGCACCGGCAGGTCGGCGACCGGGTCGTACGCCGACTCGCGGAGGATCACCTCCCCGGTGACGCGCTCCAGGCGGCGGACCCTCTCCTCGCGGACGCAGTGCACCAGCAGCGGGTCGCCGTCGAAGCCCGAACCGTCCACCGCCGGGAGGAACTTGAAGTAGAAGTCGGTCTTCGGGGCGGGCGCGGGCAGCGGCAGCGGGCCGTCGACCGTGCCGCGCACCTCGACGAAGGCGACCCCGTGCCGGGCGAGGGCCGCACGGACGGCGGAACCCTCGCGCTCGACGGTGACCTCGCCCAGCTTCTTGGGCTCGCCGAAGACCTCGCGGCCGCCGGTGAGGGCACGCTCGTGGGTCATCGGCATGACCAGCGGGTACCAGCCCTCGACCGCGCCGTGCGCGGCGGCGACCGCGAACGAGCCCGCGCCGAGTGGGTATCCGGGCAGTTCGACCTTGCTGATGTTGACGCGGGCCAGGGGCCGGCCGGCCGGCTTCAGCGGTGGCGGCAGGACGGCCGCGACCGCGTCCGGGTCGGTCTCCCAGACGGCCACCACCCCGGTGGACCAGATGTCCGGGAGCTTCGCGGTGCGCCCGGCCGCGATCTCCGCCTCGGTCCGAGCGCCGTACCGTACGCGTGCCATCCGCCGTACCGCCCTTCCGTCGACCACCGGCTCGTCGCGTCGGCGCGGAGTCGTCACGGAGTCGTCGCGTCTGCGCGCCGGGCGGGGTGCACGCTTGCACCGGGCGACGAAAAGGTCCATAGCCACGCGAAGGGCAATCAGGTCGGACGGGCGGTCGCGGCGGACGAGCAATCAGGACATTCGAACGGGCGGCTGCGGCAGGCGACCTGACGGACAGGGCTGTCGGTCCGGACCGATATCCTCAATGACCATGCTCGAAGACCGTACGACCACAGTGTCCCCCGGCACCCCGTGGCCCGCCGCATACCCCAAGGGGTACGCCGTCGTCGACGTGGAGACCACCGGACTGGCCCGGGACGACCGGATAATCAGCGCGGCCGTCTACCGGCTGGACGAGCGCGGCGAGGTCGAGGACCACTGGTACACGCTGGTCAACCCCGAGCGTGATCCGGGTCCCGTGTGGATCCACGGACTGACGAGCGAGGTGCTCGAAGGCGCGCCGCTCTTCGGCGACATCGCCGAGGAGTTCTCGGCCCGGCTGGACGGCCGGGTGCTGGTCGCGCACAACGCGGTCTTCGACTGGCAGATGATCGCGCGGGAGTACGCGCGGGCGAAGGCCGAGGCCCCGGTGCGGCAGCGGCTGTGCACGATCGCGCTCTCCAAGGAGCTGGGCCTGCCGCTGCCCAACCACAAACTGGAGACCCTGGCCGCGCACTTCGGTGTCGTACAGCGGCGGGCGCACCACGCGCTGGACGACGCGCGGGTGCTCGCGGAGGCGTTCCGGCCCAGTCTGCGGGCCGCGGCGGCGGGCAACGTACGGCTGCCGCTCCTGGAGTGCCGGCCGCTGACGGAGTGGTCGGACACGCCCCGCATCGGGCAGCAGGCGAGCGGGGGCCACGGCGGCTACCGGCCGACCAGCTGGCGGCCGTCCCGCAGGCGGCCGGCGTGCCCCTACCCGAACCCGGGACGGTACGAGGACGGCAAGCCGCTGATGCAGGGCATGCGGGTGGCGTTCTCCGGGGACACCTCGATCGACCGGGAGCTGCTGGAGGACCGGGCCGCCGAGGCCGGTCTGCACGTCTCCACGAGCATCTCGCGGCTCACGAGCCTGCTCGTCACCAACGACCCCGACTCGGGCACGTCGAAGGTCCTCAAGGCCCGTCAGTTCGGGACGCCGGTCGTCGACGAGGCGGCCTTCGGGCAGCTGCTGCGGGACGTGGCGCCGGCGACGGAGGAGAAGTGACCGCGGCGGCGGAGAAGTGACCCCGGCGGCGGGCCGTACACCCGTCCGCACGGGCCGTACGGACGGGTGATTGCCGTACGACTCGCCCGGCGCCCGCTCGCCCCCGCGCGGGCGACCGCCCACCCTGTGGCGCATGGCGAAATGTGAAGTCTGCGGCAATGACTACGGAATGACCTTCGAGGTGCACGCGCAGGGCGCGGTCCATGTCTTCGACTGCTTCTCCTGCGCGATCCACCGCATGGCCCCGCTCTGCGAGCACTGCAAGGTCTCGATCATCGGGCAGGGCGTCGAGGCCGAGAACCAGTGGTACTGCGGCGCCCACTGCGCCCGGGAGGCGGGGAAGGCGGGCATCGTCGACCGCGTGTGACCCGGTACCCGCCCGATCGCGCCCCACGACCGAGTTGTACGGTCGTGGGGTGTACCGCTTCCTGTTGACCCGGCAGTGGGTGATCCTCACCCTCATCTCGCTGCTTCTCATCCCCACGATGATCCGGCTGGGGTTCTGGCAGAAGCACCGGTACGAGGAGCGCAGCGCCCGCAACCAGCTGGTCGCCGAGGCGCTCGGCGCCAAGCCGGTGCCGGTCGAGCGGGTGACCGAGCCGGGGCACGCCGTGACCCGCAAGGAGCGGTACCACACCGTCTCCGCGACCGGCACCTTCGACACCGCCGACGAGGTCGTCGTCCGCCGCCGTACCAACTCCGACGACGAGGTCGGCTACCACGTCCTGACCCCCTTCGTGCTGACCGACGGCAAGGTGCTGCTGGTCAACCGGGGCTGGATCCCGTCGGACGGCCCCAGCCAGACCGCCTTCCCGAAGATCCCCGCGCCGCCGGCCGGCAAGGTCACCATCCAGGGTCGGCTGATGCCCGACGAGACCACCGCGGCCAGCGGCATCAAGGACCTCAAGGGCCTGCCCGACCGGCAGATCATGCTGATCAACAGCGAGGAGCAGGCGCGCCGGCTCGGCAAGCAGGTCCTCGGCGGCTACGTCGAGCAGACGGCGCCGCAGCCCAAGGGCGACACCCCGGAACAGATCTCCGATCCGGGCAAGGAAGACGCCCCGCTGAACTACGCGTACATGATCCAGTGGTGGCTGTTCGCCGCGGGCGTCCCCTACGGCTTCTTCGTGCTGGTGCGCCGTGAGGCACGCACGCGTGCGGAGGCGGCGGAGCAGGAGACGGCCGAGGAAGCGGAACCGGCCGCCGTCTGAGCGCCGTGCCGCGTCACTCCCCCGGCCCACCCCCTGGTTCGCGCCCCGGCCGGACGGGAAACCGGGTCCCGTGGACCGACGCATCGAGGACTACGCGCTCATCGGCGACGAGCAGACCGCGGCTCTGGTCGGCCGAGACGGCTCCATCGACTGGCTGTGCCTGCCCCGCTTCGACTCGGCGGCCTGTTTCGCCAGGCTCCTGGGCGACGAGGACCACGGCCACTGGCGGATCGCCCCGCAGGGCGCTACAACCTGTACCCGGCGCGGCTACCGGCCCGACACCCTGGTTCTGGACACCGAGTGGGAGACCGACGGGGGCACGGTCCGCGTCACCGACCTGATGCCCCAGCGCGACCGCGCGCCCGACGTCGTACGCATCGTCGAGGGCGTCAGCGGCCGCGTCACCGTGCACAGCACGCTCCGGCTCCGCTTCGACTACGGCTCGGTCATCCCGTGGATGCGCCGCTCCGGCGGGCACCGCGTCGCCGTCGCCGGTCCCGATTCGGTATGGCTGCGCAGCGATCCGTCCGTGCGCACCTGGGGCGAGGACTTCGGCACCCACTCGGAGTTCACCGTCGCCGAGGGCGAGCGGGTCGCGTTCGTGCTGACCTGGCACCCCTCGCACGAGCCGCGCCCGCCGCTCGTGGACCCGTACGAGGCGCTGCGCGCCAGCGTCACCGACTGGCGCCGCTGGACCGCCCGCTGCACCTACACCGGCCCCCACCGGGACACGGTCGTGCGCTCCCTGATCACCCTCAAGGCGCTCAGCTACGCGCCGACCGGCGGCATCGTCGCCGCGGCCACCAGCTCGCTCCCCGAGGAGCTGGGCGGGGTGCGCAACTGGGACTACCGCTTCTGCTGGCTGCGCGACTCCACCCTCACCCTCGGCGCCCTGCTCGCCGCCGGCTACCACAAGGAGGCCGAGCGCTGGCGCGACTGGCTGGTCCGGGCGGTCGCCGGCGACCCGGCGGACCTGCAGATCATGTACGGCCTCGCGGGCGAGCGCCGGCTGCCCGAGTTCGAACTGCCCTGGCTGCCCGGCTTCGCCGGCTCCAGTCCGGTACGCGTCGGCAACGACGCCGTCGACCAGCTCCAGCTGGACGTGTACGGCGAGGTCATGGACTCGCTGTCGCTGGCCCGCACCGCCGGGCTGCCCACCAGGCCGCACATGTGGGCCATCCAGTGCGCGCTGATGAAGTTCCTGGAGAAGGCCTGGCGGCAGCCGGACGAGGGCCTGTGGGAGGTCCGCGGCGGCCGCCGGCACTTCGTGCACTCCAAGGTGCTGGTGTGGGTGGCCGCGGACCGCGCGGTGCGGACCCTGGAGGACCACGCGGAGCTCAAGGGCAATCTGCAGGGCTGGCGCGCGCTGCGCGACGAGGTGCACCGGGAGGTGTGCGAGAAGGGGTTCGACACGCAGCGCAACACCTTCACGCAGTACTACGGCTCCCGCGAACTCGACGCCTCCCTGCTGCTGATCCCGCGCGTCGGCTTCCTGCCGCCGGACGACCCCCGGGTGATCGGCACGGTGGACGCGATCCGCGACGACCTGGGGCAGAACGGGTTCCTGCGCCGCTACGACACCGACGCGATCGGCGTCGACGGGATGCCGGGCGGCGAGGGCGCCTTCCTGGCCTGCTCGTTCTGGCTCGCCGACGCGCTGCACATGACGGGCCGCACCGACGAGGCGAAGGAACTGTTCGAACGGCTGGTGAGCCTCGTCAACGACGTGGGGCTGCTGTCCGAGGAGTACGACCCGGAGACCGGGCGTCAGCTGGGCAACTTCCCGCAGGCGTTCAGTCACATCGGGCTGGTGAACACCGCCCTCACGCTCTTCGACGGCGAGAAGGCAGGATAGGAGCCATGGATCTTGGACTGAAGGACCGGGTGTACGTCGTCACCGGAGCCACCCGCGGGCTGGGCCACGCGGCAGCGCGCGAGCTGGTCGCGGACGGGGCGAAGGTCGTGGTGACCGGACGGGACGAGAAGCGGGCCGCCGACGTGGCGGCCGAGCTGGGGCCGAACGCCGTGGGCGCGGCCGTCGACAACGCGGACCCGGCGGCGCCGGAGCGGCTGATCGCACTCGCGCGTGAGCGTTTCGGGGGGTTCGACGGCATCCTCGTGAGCGTGGGCGGGCCCGCGGCCGGGTTCGTCGCGGACAACACGGACGAGCAGTGGCAGAGCGCGTTCGAGTCCGTGTTCCTGGGAGCGGTACGGCTCGCCCGCGCGGCCGCGGCCGAGCTGGAGGACGGCGGTGTCATCGGGTTCGTGCTGTCCGCGTCGGTGTACGAGCCGATTCCCGGACTGACGATCTCCAACGGGCTGCGGCCGGGGCTCGCCGGGTTCGCCAAGTCGCTGGCGGACGAGCTGGGGCCGCGCGGGGTCCGGGTGGTGGGGTTGCTGCCGTCGCGGATCGACACGGACCGGGTGCGGGAGCTGGACGCCATGTCCGCCGACCCGGAGGCGACCCGGGCCGAGCACGAGTCGCGGATTCCGCTGCGGCGGTACGGGACGGCGGAGGAGTTCGGGCGGGTGGCGGCGTTTTTGCTTTCTCCGGCCGCGTCTTATCTGACGGGGGTCATGGTGCCTGTGGACGGGGGGATGAGGCACGGGTTCTGACGGTTGAGTTGTGAGTGCGGGTGAGTGGGGGCTGATCGCGCCCACGCGGCGGCAGCCCCACATTGATACAGCCCCGCGCCCCTGAAGACAGGGGCGCGTCTCTGGGCGGCGCTGTCAAGCCACCCTCTCCGCACGATGCTTCACCGACGTCAGTCGGACCTCTGCGGGGAGCTTCTTCAGTGCCGCCGAGTCCCTGGCATGTGTCAGGGCCTGGGCCGTCAGGGTGTCCAGAGCCTCCTCCGGGGCCACGTCCGGCTCCAGTTGGAGCCATACCCTTACCTCCGGTGCCGTGCGCGTGCCCTTCAGGACCGCCTGGGCATGGGAGACGCCGTCCTGGTGGGCCGCGTCCGTGGCCAGGACCGTCTCCAGGGCCCTGCCGCGCAGCAGCGCGCTCTCGCCGTCTCCCGTGTCCACCCGGACCTCGGTCAGGCGGCGTCGGCGCAGTTGCGCGGTCAGCCACCAGAGGGCGAGCAGGACCAGGACGGCCAGCGCGGCCAGGACCGTCGGCCACCACCAGCCCGCGTCGCGCCAGTGGGTGCGCTCGGCCGTGCTGAGCAGGACGTCGTGGCGGCCGGTGTGGATCCACCAGGACGGGGACGGGGCGCCGAGGCCGACGGCCAGGACCGAGCCGCCGAGGGCGAGGAGCAGGAGACCCGCGAGGGCGATCAGTACGCGGTTGACGGTGCCGAGCACGGCGTCACCCCTTCCGGCCGGGGCGGATCACATGGAGGGTCAGGGCGGGTGGGCGGGCCAGCCCCATCGCGCGGATCGCGTCGGTCAGGGCCGCCTCCAGGTCGCCCCGCACCTCGTCGAGTTCGCGGAAGTGGGAGACGGCGAGGACATGGGCGCGGGAGCGGCGCAGCCGTACCCGCACCCGGCGCACGCCCGAGATCTCCATGGCCCGGTCGCGCAGCAGCAGGGCGGCCGCGTCACGGCGCAGCCCGGCGCGCACGTCGGGGTGGGTGCGGCGCATGGGCAGCAGGTCCCGCAGCCCGGGCGTGACGGCCAGGACCAGCAGCCACAGGCCGAGGGCGGCGGCGATGCCCGCGCCCACCAGGACCCAGGTGCCGTCGAGGGGCTGCCGGGCGAGTTGGCTGGCCAGTTCGCGGCGCCAGTGCATGGCGGGGTGGTGGGCCCGTACGGCCGCGATGTCGTACAGGAAGGCGCCCGCGGTCACCAGGACGAGCACCCCGACCAGGGCCGCGGGGACCCGGCGCGGGGACCAGAAGCGGCGCTCGTGGCCGGCCGGGGGTGCGGCCGGTGGCGGCGGCGGCTTCTCGACGACCGGTGCCTGCTCGGTGTTCATCACGCCCTCCCCTGGGTGTGGGCCGGGTGCAGCCGTTCCACGTGGACGGCGACCTCCGGCACCTCCATGTCCACCAACGCGCCTACCCGCTCGACCACATGCCGACGCACCGCCGCGCAGCGGGCGCCGATGTCGGACGGGTAGTCCAGTTCGAGGTGGACCCGGACGCGGGCCGTTTCGTGGTGCGTGACCACGGTGGCGTGCGGGGGCACGGCGTCCTTCGGCAGGGGGCCGAGCGCCTCGCGGGCCGCCTGTGCGGCGATCTTCGCCACGACCCGGTCGGCGATCCGGATGGCGCCGCGGTCACCGGGCGCCACGACCGTCGGGGCGCCGTGCGTCTCACCGCTCGCGAAGCTCATCGCCGGCGGTCACGCCGGTCGTCGCGGGTGCGGAAGAAGTCGCCGAGTTCGAGGTCCCCCTCCGCGAACCGGCCGACGACGAACCCGATGGCCCCGAGCGCCGCCACCAGCAGAAAGGCGCCGAACCCGCCGAAGTACCCGGCGAAGCCCAGCGCCATGCCGGCGATCATGCCGACAACGGCCATACTCATGGTGCGCTCCCCTCAAAGGTCCCGGTCACCGGTCCCGATCACCGGTTTCCCGGTCTGCAGTCCCGGTCGGCAGCCGCGGTCGGCGGTCACTGGAGCCGGGACTCCGGCTCCTCTTCCTCTTCCTCCGGAAGCTTCACATCACTCACCGCGATGTTGACCTCGACCACTTCGAGCCCGGTCATGCGCTCCACGGCCGCGATCACGTTCTCCCGGACCGCGCGGGCCACGTCGGCGATCGACACCCCGTAGTCCACGACGATCTCCAGGTCGAGCGCGGTCTGCACCTCGCCGACCTCGGCCTTCACGCCCCGGCTCACGGACTTGGAGCCGCCGGGCACCCGGTCGCGCACGACGCCGAAGGTGCGGGCGAGGCCGCTGCCCATCGCGTGCACGCCGACCACGTCCCGGGCCGCCAGTCCGGCGATCTTCTCGACGACTCCGTCGGCGATCGTCGTCCGCCCCCGGGTCGCCGGGTCGCCACCGCCGCGCCGGACGGTCTTCCGGGTCTGTACCGTCGGGTCCTTCTCGGGCTCCGCCGCCATCTCGGTCATCGCCGTGCGTCCCTTCCCGTCGTCGTCCTGCGACCACGGTACGTGCGGATGTCC
The DNA here is from genome assembly GCF_042721035.1 of Streptomyces sp. NPDC058464. Classification (NCBI taxonomy): domain Bacteria; kingdom Bacillati; phylum Actinomycetota; class Actinomycetes; order Kitasatosporales; family Streptomycetaceae; genus Streptomyces; species Streptomyces sp. NPDC058464. Next base: position 365,037 of record NZ_JBHXMA010000003.1, on the reverse strand, counting down.
TGTCGTGCCCCGGAGATGCGGCAGGCTGGAGCAATGACGGCGGACCGACGGACAGAGACGGTACGGCACCCCCTGGGCTTCGGCAGGCTGCTTCCGCTGGGCGGGCCGCGGGACGGGGCGTGGCTCACGGAGGCGGTGGCGGACGCGGTGCTGCGGCGGGCGGCGGCCGGGGTGCCGGGGGTGCGGCTGGGCGCGGTGCGGATCGCCCTGGCGGATCCGGCGGACGTGGCGGAGCCCGTCGTACCGTCACCGCCCGGTGCGGTGCCGCCGGGGCCGCTGCGTCTTTCGGCGGACTTCGCGGCGACGGCCGCCGAACCCCTGCCGACCACGGCGTCCCGGCTGCGGCGGGCGCTGGCCGCGGCCGCGGTACGGCTGGGGCTGGCGGTGACCGAGGTGGACCTGCGGGTGACCGACCTGCTGGAGGAGGAGCCGGCGGCGCCGGAGGCGGTACGTGCGCCCCGGCCGCCGTCGGTCCGGGAAGGGACGAATGCCGACGGGGCCCTGGTGACGGCGGCGGCGCTGGCGGTGCCGGGGGTGGCACGGGTGACGGGGGCGCTGAGCCGCGAGGTCCATTTCCAGGCCGCGCTGCCCCGCCGACATGTGCGGGTGGAGGTGGCGCTGACCGACGGCCCGCGGGCCGTGGAGGTGGCCCGCCGGGTCCGTACGGCGGTCGGCGAGGCGCTCGACGAGCAGCCGACGGTGGCGCTGGTGGTGACAGCGGTCGAGTGACTGTCGGCCGTACGAAACGTGCAGGCCGGTGGGGGTTGGTCGCGCAGTTCCTCCCCCAGCCTTCGGCCGGGGGTACCCCCAGCGCCCCTTGCGGGGCGCTACTCACCCACCCCCGCAAGGTCCCGCAGCCGCCGAGCCTGCGCCTGCCGCTCGGCGGCCCGCTGCTCGTCATACGTACGACCAACGGCACCCCGCAGCAGCGCCTTGGTCTCCACCACGGCGTCCCGCGGCGCAGCCAGCAGCGCGCCCGCCAGGTCCTGGACCGCCGCGTCGAGTTCGCCCACCGGCACGGCAACGCTGGCCAGCCCGGAAGCCACCGCCTCCGCGGCCTGGACGTACCGTCCGGTCGCACAGATCTCCAGCGCGCGGGCATAGCCGACGAGGGAGACCAGCGGATGCGTGCCGGTCAGGTCCGGCACCAGTCCGAGGCTGGTCTCGCGCATGGCGAACTGCACGTCGTCCGCGACGACGCGCAGGTCACACGCGAGGGCCAGCTGGAAGCCGGCCCCGATGGCGTGTCCCTGCACGGCGGCGATCGACACGATGTCGCTCTGCCGCCACCAGGTGAACGCCTCCTGGAATCCGGCGATGGCCGCGTCGAGTTCGGCGTCGTCACGGCGCGCGAGATCGATGAAGCTCGGCTCGCCCGGGATCCCCTCCGGCGTGAACATCTGCCGGTCGAGGCCCGCGGAGAAGGACTGGCCCTCACCGCGCAGCACGACGACCCGGACCGACCCCGGCAGCGACCGCCCGGCCTCGGCCAACGCCCGCCACAGTGCGGGACTCTGGGCGTTGCGCTTGGCCGGGTTGGTCAGCGTCACCGTGGCGAGCGCGTCGTCAACGGTGAGCCGTACGCCGTCCTTGTCGAGAACAGGAGCGAGGTCCTGGTCGGGCGAAGCCATGGGGCGCCTCCGATGTGTGCGGTCATCACGCATTGCCTTACGGCATGCTAAGTGACTGCACAGTAACCACCCGGCCGATCACCCGACCGACCGGGTGGCCACCATCGAAGCCGATGGGCCGCCCGGGGTCAGGACGCGGCTTTCTTGCCCCGCGTCGCCCCGCCACGCCCACGCAGCGTGACACCCGACTCGCTGAGCATCCGGTGGACGAAGCCATACGAGCGGCCGGTTTCCTCGGCCAGTGCCCGAATGCTCGCACCGGAGTCGTACTTCTTCTTCAGGTCTGCCGCGAGCTTGTCGCGCGCGGCGCCGGTCACCCGGCTGCCCTTCTTCAGAGTCTCGGCCACCCGTGCCTCCTCATGGGAAGTGCGCTCTGGTCCCCTCATGATCACCCCTCCGGGGCGTGATGGCCACCCATTCGGCAAGGTCCGTGAGACATCGTTGTGACGACAGGAGCGCATCCCCACATACGGAATCCAGGATTCCGCTGGAGGTTGTCCGCAGGGCCGAACGGGTTCATCCGCGAAGTGCCAGGTCAGAAGCAGAAAGCGGCCGATCCCTTGTCGACAAAGGGATCGGCCGCAAAATCGATGTAGGACACACCTCGATACGAGGAGATCTCACACAGATGATGGATCACCGATAGGCCGAATGATCCATAGCCAGTGGATCAGGCATTCGATCAAACGAGGGCGACGCGATCGGATCTTCGGATCTCACCGGATCTCACCGGGATCCCACCGGGTCCCACCGGGTCTCAGGCGAGGGCGACCAGGTCCGCGTAGTCGGCGCCCCACAGGTCCTCGACGCCGTCGGGAAGCAGGATGATCCGCTCGGGCTGGAGCGCCTCCACGGCGCCCTCGTCGTGGGTGACGAGGACGACCGCGCCCTTGTAGGTGCGCAGGGCGCCGAGGATCTCCTCGCGGCTGGCGGGGTCGAGGTTGTTGGTCGGCTCGTCCAGGAGCAGGACGTTCGCGGAGGAGACGACCAGGGTCGCGAGGGCGAGGCGGGTCTTCTCGCCGCCGGAGAGGACCCCGGCCGGCTTGTCGACGTCGTCGCCGGAGAACAGGAACGAACCCAGCACCTTGCGGACCTCGACGAGGTCCATGTCGGGGGCCGCGGAGCGCATGTTCTCCAGGACCGTGCGGGTCGGGTCCAGGGTCTCGTGCTCCTGGGCGTAGTAGCCGAGCTTGAGGCCGTGGCCTTCGACGACCTCGCCGGTGTCGGGCTGCTCGACGCCGCCGAGGAGGCGCAGCAGGGTGGTCTTGCCGGCGCCGTTGAGCCCGAGGATGACGACCCTCGACCCCTTGTCGATGGCAAGGTCGACGTCGGTGAAGATCTCCAGCGAGCCGTACGACTTCGACAGGCCCTCGGCGGTCAGCGGGGTCTTGCCGCAGGGCGCGGGCTCCGGGAAGCGGAGCTTGGCGACCTTGTCGGAGACGCGGACGGCGTCCAGGCCGGCCAGCAGCTTGTCGGCGCGCCGGGCCATGTTCTGGGCGGCGACCGTCTTGGTGGCCTTGGCGCGCATCTTGTCGGCCTGCGAGTGCAGTGCGGCGGCCTTCTTCTCGGCGTTGGCGCGCTCGCGCTTGCGGCGCTTCTCGTCGGCCTCGCGCTGCTGCTGGTAGAGCTTCCAGCCCATGTTGTAGACGTCGATCTGGGAGCGGTTGGCGTCCAGGTAGAAGACCTTGTTGACGACCGTCTCCACCAGGTCGACGTCGTGGGAGATCACGATGAAGCCGCCGCGGTAGGTCTTCAGGTAGTCGCGCAGCCAGACGATCGAGTCCGCGTCCAGGTGGTTGGTCGGCTCGTCGAGCAGGAGGGTGTCCGCGTCGGAGAACAGGATCCGGGCCAGCTCGATACGGCGGCGCTGACCGCCGGAGAGCGTGTGCAGGGGCTGGCCGAGCACCCGGTCGGGCAGGTTGAGCGCGGCGGCGATGGTGGCGGCCTCGGCCTCGGCGGCGTACCCGCCCTTGGTGAGGAACTCGGTCTCCTGGCGCTCGTACTGCTTGAGCGCCTTCTCGCGGGTGGCGCCCTGGCCGTTGGCGATGCGCTGCTCGTTCTCGCGCATCTTGCGGATCAGGACGTCCAGGCCGCGCGCGGACAGGACGCGGTCGCGGGCGAGCACGTCGAGGTCGCCGGTGCGGGGGTCCTGCGGGAGGTAGCCGACCTCGCCGGAGCGGGTGACGGTGCCCGCGGCGGGGATGCCGTCACCGGCCAGGACCTTGGTGAGGGTGGTCTTGCCTGCGCCGTTGCGGCCGACCAGGCCGATGCGGTCGCCCTTGGCGACGCGGAAGGTGGCGTTCTCGATGAGGATGCGGGCACCGGCGCGCAGCTCGATACCGGAGGCGGAGATCACGGACAGACTCCAGAGCGTACGGATAGTGACGGGTGGGCGGCTGAGGACGTTCCCGCCGTCTAATGCGCGAGGAGAATGGCCATGGGCCAAGTCTAACGGGGCGGCGCAAGCACTTTTTCGGTGCGCGGGTGTTCGGGGCCGCCCGTGCCGGGCCGGTCGTTGCCCAGTGGCGTGCGGTGCGCAGCGATTCCCCCCAGGTCGTCCACGGCGACGAGCTGCGCGGTCCAGGCGCCGTGCGCGCAGGGCTGGGCGACGAGCAGGGCATGGCCGTGACGTACGGCACGTTCGGGGCGGAACGCACAGCCCGCGCGGGCGGGCAGCACCCAGCGCAGGTCGCCGTCGACGGTGCGGTAGGCGGTGATCCGGGCCGGGGTGACGATCGCGAGGATGCCGCGGTCCAGGGGGCGCAGGACGCCGGCGCCGCCCCTGGCGCGCAGCCAGCCGGCCGCCGCGGGCAGGGCGCGGTGCCAGCGCACGGAGCGGCCGTCGGTGTCGGTGACGAGCCCGTCGTCCCAGACGGTGAACGCGTGCCCGCGCGTGGGCAGCACGCTGAGCGGGCGGCGGCCCACGCGCGCGTAGCGCCAGCGCAGGGTCCGCCCGTCGTAGGCCTCGACGACGTCCCCACGCGCGCGTGCGGTGTGCGCGGGCGGGCCCGGGGTGAGGCGGTCGCCGTAGGGGGCGGGGCGGATCTGGTGGGCGACGGCCACGAGCACGGCCACGACGAGCAGGGCGAGGGCAAGGGTGAGGAGGCGCTTGAGGGGCTCGACGGGGCCGCGGGCCGGGGGCGATCCCGGGAGGGCGGTCTGCGGCCGCTGCGGGAGGGCGGTCTGCAGCCGCTTCGGAAGGGCGGTCTGCGGCCCTTGCGGGTGGGCCGCCGAGGACTGCTCCGGAACGGTGGTCCGGGGCTGCTCGGGGCGAGGCCGCTTCGAGTGGGCGGTCGCAGACCGCTCCGGGCAGGCCTCGGTGTCGGGTGGCTCGGTCCTCCCGTGGTGCAGAACCGCCACCCCTTCCCCCCTCGGCGCCCGGCCGGGCGCCCCTGTGCCATGAGTCAGGCGCAGAGCGTAGCCACGCGTGCGAGGGGCGGGCGGGCGTGACGCGGGGTCGGGGCGGGACGTCGCCCGTTCGGGCGTTCGTCCGGTCATCGACGCGAAGTGGCGGCGCGGATGGCGCAAGGTGGTGGTGGGGGACGGTGCGAGCAGAAGGCGGTGCCCCATGCAGTTCGACGACGACGCGAACCTGGACACCTCCGAGGTGCAGGATGTGCGGGGCAGCCGGATCCCGGGCGGAAAGGCGACCGTCGGCGGCGGCCTGGTCGGCCTGATCGCACTGCTTCTCGCCCTCTTCCTCGGTGTCGGCCCGGACCAGCTGGGGCTCTCCTCCGGGGACAGCTCGCCCGCGCCCGCCTCCTCCTCGCTGGCGCAGGTGCAGCAGACCTGCCGTACCGGACAGGACGCGAACGCCAAGGAGGACTGCCGGATCGTGGCGGTGGTCAACAGCGTGCAGGACTTCTGGACGCAGGAGTTCCGCCGCCGCCACGGCACCTACACGGCCTCCCCCACGGTCTTCTTCAGCGGGCGGGTCGGCACCGCGTGCGGGACGGCGACCGCGGCGGTGGGGCCGTTCTACTGCCCGGGCGACCGGAAGGTCTATCTGGACTTCGGCTTCTTCGACGAGCTGCGGACCAAGTTCGGGGCGAGCGGCGGGCCGTTCGCCCAGGCGTACGTCGTGGCACACGAGTACGGGCACCATGTGCAGCACCTGATGGGCACGTTGAGCAGGTCCCAGGACAACCTGACCGGCGCGAGCAGCAATTCGGTGCGGACGGAGCTGCAGGCCGACTGCTACGCCGGGGTGTGGGCGCACCACGCGACGACCACGAACGACAAGTCGACCGGCCGGCCGCTGATCACGAGTCTGACGACCGCGGACATCGAGGACGGGCTGGACGCGGCGGCGGCCGTGGGCGACGACCGGATCCAGGAGCGGTACCAGGGGCGGGTGACACCGGAGACGTGGACGCACGGGTCGGCGCAGCAACGGCAGCAGTGGTTCTACCAGGGGTACCGGAGCGGGGACATGGCGCGCTGCAACACCTTCCGGTGAGCCGTTGACCTGCAACGACGGTACGGGCCGGGGGCGTTGTCAGTGCCGGGTGCAAGACTGGGGACCAGGCCGGAACGACGGCTTTCGGGGGACCGACACACAAGGGAGTGATCGGGATGGCGGGCACGAGTGGCGGGCGGCCGAGCATCTATCCGTCGCTGCTGTACACGGACGCGAAGGCGGCGATCAAGCAGCTGACGGAGGCCTTCGGCTTCACCGAACTGTCGGTGTACGAGGGCGAGGACGGCATGATCCTCCACGCCGAGCTGGTGCAGGGCAACGGCGCGATCATGCTGGGCTCCAAGGGCCGCGGCGGCCGGTTCGACGCGGCGATGGAGGCTGCGGGCCCGACCGGGGTGTACATCGTCGTGGACGACGTCGACGCACACCACCAGCGCGCCGTGGACCACGGCGCCGAGATCCTGATGCCCCCGACCGAGCAGGACTACGGTTCGCGGGACTACATGGCCCGGGACGTCGAGGGCAATGTCTGGAGTTTCGGCACGTACGCCCCGGAGATAGGGGCCTGATCCGCCCCCGCCGTCAGCCGCCGGTGTGCACCTGGAAGGCGGCTCTGCGGACGGCCTTGGCCAGCGCCGGGTCGGGGTGGGCGGCGGCGAGCGCGACCAGGACCTGCACGGTGCGCGGGTGGCCGACCGCGCGCACCTCGTCGAGCAGCACGGGGACGGTGGGCTGCAGCGCCGACTCGAGGTGGCGGACCAGCAGCGGCGCCTCACCGTGGTCGGCGACCGCGGCGGCCGTGTCCACCCAGAGCCAGGTCGCCTCTTCCCTGGTGAGCACCTCGTGGGCGTCCTCGGGGTCGACCCCGTCGTGCTCGGCCAGCCACAGCAGGGCGTACGGCCGCAGGGTCGGCTCGTCGACGACCGCGCGGACGTCCGGTTCGGCAGGGGCGCCGACGACGCGCAGCGCCTCGAAGGCGAGGCCGCGCAGCAGGGCGTCCTCGCCGCGGGCCGCGTCCACGAGTTCGGTGACGGCGCCGCCGACGGGGCGGGCGGCGAGCCAGGCGCGGTACTCGGCGCGGGCCGCGTTGGGCCGGAGCTGGGCGCAGCCGCGCAGCATCTCCTCGGCGGCGACCTCGATGTTCCCGGCGGGGCTCTGCGCGGCGACGCAGATCTGCTCCAGCTTGACCCAGACCGCCCAGCTGCCCAGCGGGGTGAGGGTGGCCTGGCCGTCGCCGCAGGTCAGCGCGCCGACGGAGGCGAGTGCGTGCAGGGACCAGTCGAGGAGCGGGGCGAGCTCGGCCTCGTCGGCGGGGGCCGGGTCCTCGGCCGGGGCGTGGTCCGCCGGGTCGGCGTCGGCGGAGCGCACGGCGGCGAGCGGCCCCGCGGTGCCGGTCTCCGGGTCGTAGGGGACCTCGCAGCGCTCGGTGCGCAGTTCGGTGACCCGCTGCCCCAGCAGGTCCAGGAGCTGCTCGACCGGGACGGGACCGGCGGACAGCTGGAGGAAGGAGAGCACCTGGGGCATGGCCGAGACGACCTCGGCGACGGCGGCGGCCTCGAACTCCGCGGGCTCCGGGTGCGCGAGCGACCAGGCGTCGAAGAGGGCGACCCAGCCGCGCAGCACGGCACTGTCGTCGCGGTCCCAGGCGCGCAGGCGCCAGCCGGGGCGTGCGCTGTCGCCGTGCACCTCGACCAGACCGGCGAGGCGGGCGGTGTCCCAGTCGGCGCGGACCTGAGCGGCGGTCAGGCCCAGGTCCTCGGACGCGCGTTCGGCGGACGCGTCGGAGAGGGTGGCCTTGCCGTCGGCGGTGGCGCCGTCGCTGCCGGGCCCGAGGGCGGCGTCGGCCCAGTGGGCGACGCGGGCCGCGCCGGCGAGGCCGAACCGTGCCATTCTGGCCAGCTCGGCGGGGGCCGGGGTGCCCTCGGGCGGGCGGGGTGCGGGGCGGCGCGCGGGCCGCTGGTTCATCGCTCGGGGGGCGGCGGCCAGGGGTCGCGTTCGGACGAGTCGAAGCCTTGAGTCGCGCGGGATACGGGACGTCACGGGTGCAGTCTTCCGGTTGACGGTCCGAAAACCCAAACGGAATGTCACGGCGGGCGACGGGGCTGGCCAACGCACGGGGTGCGAGGGGAGGCGAGGAGACATGTTCAGGCCAGTGGTACGGCCTTAAACGGAACCTTCGGAACCGGCCGGAATCAGGGTTTCCGGCTTGGGACGGAGAGAGGCCGGGGACGCGGAGGGGAAGGACCGGCGGGTGCGGGAAGAATCACATCGGGGGCGCCACCGGACGAAGGGGCGCGCATCAGGGAGGGCACGCGCCGGGGCGCATGGCATCGGGGGCACATGACATCAGCGGCGGGGCGCATCACATCAGCGGCGTGAGGAACCGGCGCAGTCGTTCCTCGTACTCCTCCGGGTCGGCGTTCCACATCGCGCCGTGCGGGGCGTCCGGGACGGTGTGCAGGGCCACCCGGTCGGGGCGCCGCTCGGCGAGCCGGCGGGAGTACACCCAGGGGGCCACCGTGTCGTCCGGGCCGTGCACGATCAGGGTGGGCACGGTGAGGTGCTCCGGGTCGACGGGGTCGCCGACGTGGTCGGCGTGCAGACCGACGCGGCCCTGGGCGGCGCGCACCGCGAGCGGCAGCAGGGGCTCGGGGGTGTGCCGGGCCTGGGCGAGGGCGCGCAGGGTGGCCTCCCAGCTGAGCACCGGGGAGTCCAGGACGAGGCCGCAGACGCGTTCGCGCAGTGCCGAGTGGGCGGCGGCGCGCAGCGCCATGGTGGCGCCGGTGGACCAGCCGTGCAGGACGACCCGGCGGGCGCCGTAGCGGACGGCGTAGCGGATCGCCGCGTCCAGGTCGCGCCACTCGCTCTCGCCGAGGTGGTTCAGGCCGTCCGGGGAGCGTGGGGCGCCGAGGTCGCCGCGGTAGGCGAGGGCGAGGACCGGCAGGCGCCGGGCGTGCAGGAACGCCATGACGTTCATGGGGTGCTCGCGGGTGGTGCCGAGGCCGTGCACCGCGATCACCCAGGTGTCCCGGTGGCCGGGCACGAACCAGGCGGGCAGCGGGCCGAGTTCGCCGGGCAGGTCGACGTCGGCGTACTCCAGGCCCAGTGCGGTGCCCGGGTTGCCGATGTGGAGGTTGGCGGTGAGCCAGGCCCTGTCGCCGGTCTCGAAGGTGCCGTGGGTCACCCGCTCCAGCCGCCGTACGACGGTGTCGGCGGTGTCCGCGGCGGCCTCCAGGACGGCTCCGACGACCGCGTGCGAGCCGTCGCCGGCCAGGCCGTAGGTGCCGGGGCGCAGCGAGGCGAGGTCACGGGTGAGGGTGATGCGGCCGGCCGCGGTGCCGTGCACGGTGAGCCGGGGTTCGGTGGGCAGGGGCCGGCCGGGCGGTGCCTTCAGCGCGGCGTCACTCGCGTACCGCCCCGCGGCCACGCCGGCCGCACCGGCGGCCAGGACGGCACCGACGGCAGCGGCCGTGACTTTGACTGGGCGCACCTGTCCAGTGTCGGGTCGGAGACCGACGGCGGCCAGTGGAGCGGAAGGGGCCGTCGCGCCGGAGAAGGACGCAGAGGGACGGAGAAGGGCGGAGAAGGGTCGAGGGCGGTCCGGGCGGGCTCAGTGCCGTCGCTGCCCGTACCCCCGCAGCCGCTCGCCGACCTCCGTGATCTGTTCCGGGGACAGCAGGCTCGGGGTCAGGCCGGGCACCGAGGACGCCGTGAGCCACAGGCGGCACATCCACTCCAGCTGGGCGGTGCGGTCGTAGGCCTGGGTGAGGGTGGTGCCGTAGGTGATCGTGCCGTGGTTCTGGAGGAGGCAGCCGGAGCGGCCGGTCAGGGCGCGGAGCATGTTCTCGGCCAACTCGTCGGTGCCGTACGTCGCATACGGGGCAACCCGGACCGCGCCGCCGAGGGCCGCGGACATGTAGTGGATCGCCGGCAGCTCGGGGACGAGCGTCGAGACGGCGGTGGCGTGGACGGCGTGGGTGTGGACGACCGCTCCGGCGCCGGTGCTGCCGTAGATCGCGAGATGCATCGGCAGTTCGCTGGTCGGGACCAGGGTGCCGAGGACCTGGCGGCCGGCGAGGTCCACGCCCGTCACGTCGTCCGGGGTGAGGCTGTCGTACGGCACGCCCGACGGTGTGACCAGCACGGTGTCGCCGACGCGGACCGAGACGTTGCCGGAGGTGCCGACGACCAGCCCGTCGGACACCGTGCGGCGGGCCGTGGCGACGAGTTCGCGCCAGGCAATCGCCTCCTCCGCGCGTACATCCCGCCTTCGCGGCTCCGACACACGTTGTGCGCCGGCCCGTCCACCCCGTCCGTCACGCTCGTCCCGCTGCTGCTCAGCCATGGCCCGATCCTGTCAGGCGGTGTCCCAACCGCCCCGCACGGCAGGGCACTTTAGACCGGACGTCCCGAATCCAGTAGAGCGCAAATCATCCCAAAGCGTTCCATTTCCTGGCTTGGCCGAAGATCGCCGAGGATACGCCGATCTTCCAATAATCTCTGGACGATTTTCCGTACACGTTGCCATTCCGGGGGGAAACATGGCCCGTGACCGCATTCCGCCGTCCCGCCACCGCGTCCGCGTCCTGGCGGCGTCCGTGGCGGCGCTCGCCCTCGCAGGGACCGCGGCCGCGCTCGCCGGGGCACCGGCGTCCGCGGCGAGCCTGCCGAAGGGACACGACGTCTCCTCGCACCAGAAGAGCGTCGACTGGCCGAGCGCCAAGGCGAAGGGCGCCAGGTTCGTCTACATCAAGGCGACCGAGTCCACCACCTACCGCAACCCGTACTTCGGCCAGCAGTACAACGGCTCGCGCAAGGCGGGGATCATGCGGGGCGCGTACCACTTCGCCCTGCCGGACAAGTCGTCGGGCGCCCAGCAGGCCGCGTACTTCGTGAGCCACGGCGGCACCTGGACGGCGGACGGCTGGACCCTGCCGCCCGCGCTCGACGTCGAGTACAACCCGTACGACAAGAAGCACAGGTGCTACGGGCTGAGCCACTCCAGGATGGTCAAGTGGATCAGGTCCTTCAGCGACGAGCTGCAGCGGGAGACCGGCCGGCGGCCGGTGATCTACACGACCACCAACTGGTGGAACCTCTGCACCGGCGGCAGCAGCGCCTTCGCCGACCACCCGCTGTGGATCGCCCGCCACGGCTCGGCGGACGCCGGGACACTGCCGGCCGGATGGTCGTCCTGGACCTTCTGGCAGTACGACAACAGCGGCAGCCTGCCGGGTGACCAGAATCTCTTCAACGGGTCGGCGGGCCGGCTGAAGTCGTTCGCCATGGGCCTCTAGCCAAGGGGCGACTGGGCCGCCGGACCGGCAACGGGACGGCGGCCCCGGTCCGCCCGGCCCCCGGGCGCACTCAAGCCGATCCCATACACCGTCAAGACCGCCCTAGTTCACCTTCTGTTCATCCAGGTTGCCTACGGTCCAACAGCCAATGACCTCGAAAGATTGCCTGGGTAAATGGAAAACTTCTCGCTGATCCTCGCGATTGTGGTGGTCACCGCACTCGCGTTTGATTTCACGAACGGTTTCCACGACACCGCCAACGCGATGGCCACGACCATCTCGACCGGCGCGCTCAAGCCCAAGATCGCGGTGACCATGTCCGCCGCGCTCAACCTGGTGGGCGCCTTCCTCTCGGTGGAGGTCGCCAACACGATCTCCAAGGGTCTCGTCGACGAGAACGGCATTCGTCCCGAGGTCATCTTCGCCGCGCTCGTCGGCGCCATCCTCTGGAACCTCGTGACCTGGCTGGTGGGCCTGCCCTCCAGTTCCTCGCACGCCCTCATGGGCGGTCTGGTCGGCGCCACCGTCGCCTCCGCCGGCTTCGGCGCGGTCCACGGCGACGTGCTCGTCACCAAGGTCCTGCTCCCGGCGGTCGCCGCCCCCCTGGTCGCGGGCCTCGCGGCGACGCTCGCCACCCGCCTGTCCTACGCGATCGGCAAGAACGCCGACGACAACGCCACCCGCAAGGGCTTCCGCGCCGGCCAGATCGCCTCCGCCGGACTGGTCTCGCTCGCGCACGGCACCAACGACGCGCAGAAGACGATGGGCATCATCACCCTCGCGCTGATCGCGGGCGGCTCCATCGCGCCCGGCTCCAACCCTCCCACCTGGGTCATCCTCTCCGCCGGCCTCGCGATCGCGCTCGGCACCTACATCGGCGGCTGGCGGATCATCCGCACCATGGGCAAGGGCCTGACCGACCTTCAGCCGCAGCAGGGCTTCGCCGCCCAGACCAGCGCGGCCACCGCGATCCTGGCCTCCTCCCACCTCGGCTTCTCCCTCTCCACCACGCACGTCGTCTCCGGTTCGGTGATGGGCGCGGGCCTCGGCCGCAAGGGCGGCACGGTCCGCTGGTCCACCGCGACCCGCATGATGGTCGCCTGGGTGCTCACGCTCCCGGCCGCCGCGCTGGTCGGCGCCCTCGCCGAGTCCGTGACGGACCTAGGCGACTGGGGCACGGCGGTCGTCGCCGTCTTCCTGGTGGCCGCCAGTGCCACGATCTGGAAGCTCTCCCGCCGCGAGGTCGTGGACAGCAGCAACGTCAACGACACGGGCGCCACGGAGCCGGCCGGCGTGGTGACCACGGCGATCGCCGCCGTGACCCCGCCCCCCGCGGGCACGGTCACGGAGGACCTGACCGCCACGATCCCCTCCCCTTCCCCCTCCCCCGCCACGGCTGCCCCCGCGACCGACCCGGCCGCCACCGTCTGACCCCCGAGGAAGAAGCGACATGAACATCGACTGGGCAGCCATCGGCTCCGTCTTCGGCGTCAGCCTCGTGGCCACGGTGGGCCTGGTGGCCCTCTTCACCCTCGGCATCAAGGGCCTCTCCGCCCGCGAACGCGCCACCGCCCAGGGCAACTCCGCGGCTCTGGCCGTGACCGCCGCCTACCTCTGCTTCGCCGGCTGCACGGCCGCCGTGGCATGGGGCATCCACCTGATCGTGGCGAAGGCCTGACGCCGAAGGGCCTCACCGGCGCCGAGAAGGCTCCTCTCCGTCCGCTCGGAGAGGAGCCTTCGGCATGCCCCACGGGCCCCGCCGGGCAACCGGTGTGGGCCTTCCCACACACTCCCCTCCCAGGTCAACGGCAAGTTGACGGGTCTTCCAGGGGCGTGGTGGACTTCCGAAGCCATGTACGGCGGCAAGGGAGGAAGCCGGTGTGAATCCGGCGCGGTCCCGCCACTGTCACCGGGGTAGCAATCCCCGGGAGCCAGGAACTCCCACCGCCGGTCTCGTCGAACCAGGGCGCGGACACCCTGAGTGAGGACATATCGCCATGCGCGGCTGCCGACCGAGGTTCAGCAACCGGCCCGTCCCCGACCCCGCGGCCGGCTGAGCCGATGGGTGCCGATCGCGTCTTCGCGTACGGCGCCGCCGCCGGCCTTCTCGGTGACCTGCTGCTCGGCGACCCGCGCCGGGGGCATCCGGTCGCCGTGTTCGGGCGGGCGGCCGGGGCCGTGGAGCGGGTGCTGTGGCGGGACCACCGCGGGTGGGGCGCGCTGCACACCGCCGTGTGCGCCGGCGGCGCCGTGGCGCTGGGCGCCGTGGCCCAGCGGGCCGTACGACCGTCCACCGCCGCGTCCGTCGCGCTGACCGCGGCCGCCACCTGGGCCGTCGTCGGGGGCACTTCGCTCGCCCGCGAGGCCCGCGTCATCGGGCGTGCCCTGGAGGCGGGTGACGTCGAGGCGGCCCGTGCCCGGCTGCCGCATCTGTGCGGACGGGATCCGCAGGCCCTGGACGCCGACGGGATCGCGCGGGCGGTCGTGGAGTCCGTCGCCGAGAACACGAGCGACGCGGTCGTCGGGGCGCTGGTGTGGGGGGCGGTGGGGGGTGTGCCCGGGCTGGTGGGGTTCCGGGCCGTCAACACCCTGGACGCCATGGTCGGGCACAGGTCGGCCCGGTACCGGAGGTACGGATGGGCCTCGGCGCGGCTGGACGACGTGGCGGGCTGGCCGGGGGCGCGGCTCACCGCCGTGCTGGCCGCGGTGGCCGGGGATGACCGGCGGGGGGCCGTACGGGCCTGGCGGGCCGATGCGGCGAAGCATCCGAGTCCCAACGCCGGGCCCGTGGAGGCTTCGTTCGCCGGGGCGTTGGGGGTGCGGCTCGGGGGGACGTTGTCGTACGGCGGGCGGGTCGAGCACCGGCCGGTGCTGAACGGGGAGGGGCGGAGCGTGGAGACCGGGGACATCCAGCGGGCGGTGCGGCTGTCACGGCGGGTGGGGTGGCTGGCGTTGGGGGTGAGTGCGGCGACTGCCTTGCTGCGGGGGCGGGTCGACCGGCCACAGCCGTTGCGGGTCGACCAGGCTCAGCGGTCGCGGTCGGCCATGCAGCGCCCCGGGGGTTCCTCATGAACAACCTCAAGAACAACGGAGGCCTCCTCGTCGCCGGTACCACCTCCGACGCCGGGAAGAGCGTCGTCACCGCCGGTATCTGCCGGTGGCTGGTGCGGCAGGGGGTGAAGGTCGCGCCGTTCAAGGCGCAGAACATGTCCCTCAACTCCTTTGTCACGCGCGAAGGTGCCGAGATCGGGCGGGCGCAGGCCATGCAGGCGCAGGCCTGCCGGGTGGAGCCGACCGCGCTCATGAACCCCGTGCTGCTCAAGCCCGGTGGCGAACAGAGCAGTCAGGTCGTGCTGCTCGGCAAGCCGGTCGGTGAGCTCAGCGCACGCGGGTACCACGGTGGACGGCAGCAGCGGCTGCTCGGCACCGTGCTCGACTGTCTCGCCGAGTTGCGGGGCACGTATGACGCGGTGATCTGTGAGGGGGCGGGCAGTCCGGCGGAGATCAACCTGCGCCGGACCGACATCGTGAACATGGGGATCGCCCGGAACGCCGGGCTGCCCGTGCTCGTGGTCGGGGACATCGACCGCGGGGGCGTGTTCGCCTCCTTCTTCGGGACCGTGGCGCTGTTGTCGCCGGAGGACCAGGCCCTCGTCGCCGGGTTCCTCGTCAACAAGTTCCGGGGGGACGTGTCCCTGTTGGAGCCGGGCCTGGACATGCTGCACGGGCTCACCGGGCGGCACACCTACGGCGTCCTCCCCTTCCGGCACGGGCTCGGGATCGACGAGGAGGACGGACTGAGGGTGTCCCTGCGCGGGACCGTCCGGGAGTCGAACACGGCCCCGCCCGTCGGGGCGGACGTGCTCCGGGTCGCCGTCTGTGCGATCCCGCTGATGTCCAACTTCACGGACGTGGACGCGCTGGCCGCCGAACCGGGCGTCGTGGTGCGGTTCGTGGACCGGCCGGAGGAGCTGGCCGACGCCGATCTCGTCATCGTCCCCGGCACCCGGGGGACGGTCCGGGCCCTGGAGTGGCTGCACGAGCGGGGGCTCGCGGACGCGCTGCGGCGCCGGGCCGCCGAACAGCGGCCCGTGCTCGGCATCTGCGGTGGCTTCCAGATCCTCGGCGAGCACATCGAGGACGAGGTCGAGAGCCGGCGCGGACAGGTGGACGGGCTCGGGGTGCTGCCCGTGCGCGTCCGGTTCGCCCGGGAGAAGACGCTCACCCGGCCCGTCGGGGAGGCCCTCGGCGAGCGGGTAGAGGGGTACGAGATCCATCACGGGGTCGGTGAGGTGACCGGCGGGGAGCCCTTCCTCGACGGGTGCCGGGTCGGGCAGACCTGGGGCACGCACTGGCACGGCTCCCTGGAGTCGGACGGTTTCCGGCGGGCCTTCCTGCGCGAGGTGGCGGCCGCCGCGGGCCGCCGGTTCGTGCCGGCCCCCGACACCTCGTTCGCCGCGCTGCGCGAGGAGCAGCTCGACCGGCTCGGCGACCTGATCGAACAGCACGCGGACACGGACGCGCTCTGGCGGCTCATCGAGTCGGGCGCGCCGCAAGGACTGCCTTTCATTCCACCGGGAGCGCCCGCATGAGCACTGTGTTGTTGTTGTCGACCGCCGACACCGATCTGCTGGCGGCCCGGGCCGCCTCCGGTGCCGACTACCGGATCGGCAATCCGACGCGCGTCGACGTCACGGCGGAGCTGCCCGCGCTCCTCGCGGGCGCGGACATCGCCGTCGTACGACTGCTCGGCGGCAAGCGGGCCTGGGAGGACGGGCTCGCCGCGCTGAAGGCCGCCGGGATCCCGACCGTGCTGCTCGGCGGCGAGACGGTGCCGGACGCCGAGCTGATGGCCGAGTCGTCGGTGCCGGCGGGCGTGGTCGCCGAGGCCCTCAGGTACCTCGTCGAGGGCGGCCCCGGCAACCTCACCGAGCTGGCCCGGTTCCTCTCCGACACCGTGCTGCTGACCGGTGAGGGGTTCGTCGAGCCGCAGAAGATGCCCGAGTACGGCGTCCACGGCTCCCGTACCCGGGAGAGCGGCCGGCCGACCGTCGGGGTGCTCTTCTACCGGGCCCACGAACTGAGCGGCAACACGGGCTTCGTGGACACCCTGTGCGACGCGATCGAGGCGCGCGGCGCGAACGCCCTTCCGGTGTACTGCGGTTCGCTGCGCGGGGCGGACGCCGGGCTGTACGAGCTCCTCGCCGGGGCCGACGCACTGGTCGCGACCGTCCTGGCGGCCGGCGGCACGCACGCCTCGCAGGCCTCGGCCGGCGGCGACGAGGAGGCCTGGGACATCGGGGCGCTCGCCGACCTCGACGTGCCGGTGCTGCAGGGGCTCTGCCTGACCTCCTCCCGGCAGGCCTGGGACGACTCCGACGCCGCCCTCTCCCCCATGGACGCGGCGATGCAGGTCGCGATCCCGGAGTTCGACGGACGGCTGATCACGGTCCCGTTCTCCTTCAAGGAGCAGGGACCGGACGACGTCCCGGTGTACGTCGCCGACCCCGAGCGGGCCGGACGCGTCGCCGGGATCGCCGTACGGCACGCGCGCCTGCGGCACAAGCCGAACGCGGAGAAGAAGGTCGCGCTGGTCTTCACCGCGTACCCGACCAAGCACTCCCGGGTCGGCAACGCGGTGGGCCTCGACACGCCCGCGTCCGCGGTGGGCGTGCTGGACGCGCTGCGGAACGCCGGGTACGTGGTCGAAGGACACCCGGACAACGGCGACGAGTTGATCCACCGGCTCATCAACGCCGGCGGCCACGACGTCGAATGGCTCACCGAGGAGCAGCTGGCCGCCGCGCCCGCGCGGGTGCCGCTCGCCGACTACCGGGCCTGGTTCGAGAAGCTCGACCCGGGGCTCCGGGACGCGATGACCGAGGCGTGGGGCGAGCCGCCGGGCTCGCTGTACGTCGACGGCGACGACATCGTGCTCGCTTCCCTCCGGTTCGGGAACGTCGTGGTGATGATCCAGCCGCCGCGTGGTTTCGGCGAGAACCCGATCGCCATCTACCACGACCCGGACATGCCGCCGTCGCACCACTACATGGCCGCCTACCGGTGGCTGGAGAACAGTTTCGGCGCCGACGCGATCGTGCACATGGGCAAGCACGGCACGATGGAGTGGCTGCCCGGCAAGGGGCTCGGGCTGAGCGCCGGCTGTGCGCCGGACGCGGTCCTCGGCGAACTGCCGCTGATCTACCCGTTCATCGTCAACGACCCCGGTGAGGGCACCCAGGCAAAGCGGCGCGGGCACGCCACCGTGGTCGACCACCTGGTGCCGCCGATGGCCCGTGCCGACACCTACGGCGACCTGGCCAAGCTGGAGCAGCTGCTCGACGAGTACGCGCTGGTGTCGGACCTGGACCCGACGAAGGCGCCGGCCGTCCGCGCCCAGATCTGGACGCTGGTGAAGGCGGCCGAGCTCCACCACGACCTGCATGTGGACGAGCAGCCGGAGGACGACGACTTCGACTCGTTCGTCATGCACATCGACGGCTACCTGTGCGAGATCAAGGACGTGCAGATCCGCGACGGCCTGCACATCCTCGGCGGCGGTCCGGTCGGCGAGCCGCGGGTGAACCTGGTGCTGGCCGTGCTGCGCGCGTCCCAGGTGTGGGGCGGCCAGGCGAACGCGCTGCCGGGGCTCAGGGCCTGCTTCGCGGCCCATTTCGGGCTGGTGGAGAAGGAGTTGCTGGCCGAGCCGGGCACGCCGGTGAAGGTACCGGTCGAGCTGACGGATCTCGTCGAGGGCCCGGCGCGCACCGGCGCCGACGCGATCGACCTGCTGGAGCAGCTGTGCCGCCGGGTCGCGGAGGGCATGGAGCAGCGGGACTGGGCCGCCGCCGAGAGCCGCACGCTGGTGCGCGAGGTCCTCGGCACCGAACTCCCGGACGCCGTCGCGGTGCTGGAGTTCGCGTGCGACGAGGTCGTACCGCGCCTCGCCCGGACCACGGACGAGATCGGGCACATCCTCAAGGCCCTGGACGGCGGTTACGTCCCGGCCGGTCCGTCCGGGTCGCCGACGCGCGGCCTGGTCAACGTCCTGCCGACCGGCCGGAACTTCTACTCGGTCGACCCCAAGGCCATTCCCTCCCGGCTGAGTTGGGAGGTGGGCCAGTCGCTGGCGGACTCGCTCGTGCAGCGGTATCTGAGCGACACCGGCGAGTACCCGAAGTCCGTCGGCCTGACGGTGTGGGGCACCTCCGCGATGCGCACCCAGGGCGACGACATCGCCGAGATCCTGGCGCTGCTGGGCTGCCGCCCGGTCTGGGACGAGGCGTCCCGGCGGGTGACCGGCTTCGAGGTGATCCCGCTCGGCGAGCTGGGCCGGCCGCGCATCGACGTCACGGTCCGGATCTCCGGCTTCTTCCGGGACGCGTTCCCGCACGTGGTCGGGCTGATCGACGACGCGGTGCGCACGGTCGCCGAGCTGGCCGAGCCGGCGGAGTCCAACTACGTGCGGGCGCACGCCGACGAGGACACCGCCGGGCACGGCGACCGGCGGCGCGCGACGGCCCGGATCTTCGGGTCGAAGCCGGGGGCCTACGGCGCCGGGCTGCTGCCGCTGATCGACGCCCGCAACTGGCGCTCCGACGCCGACCTCGCCGAGGTGTACGCGGTGTGGGGCGGTTACGCGTACGGGCGCGGGCTCGACGGGCGGGCGGCGCGCGGGGACATGGAGACCGCGTTCCGGCGGATCGCCGTCGCCGCGAAGAACGTGGACACCCGCGAGCACGACCTCGTGGACGCCGACGACTACTTCCAGTACCACGGCGGCATGGTCGCCATGGTGCGCCACCTGACCGGCACCAACCCCGAGGCGTACGTGGGTGATTCGGCCACCCCCGACCAGGTGAGGACCCGGACCCTCGGCGAGGAGACGCACCGCGTCTTCCGGGCCCGGGTGGTGAACCCCCGCTGGATGGCGGCCATGCGCCGGCACGGCTACAAGGGCGCCTTCGAGATGGCGGCGACCGTCGACTACCTCTTCGGCTACGACGCCACCGCCGGGGTCGTGGACGACTGGATGTACGAGAAGCTCAGCGCGGAGTACGTCTTCGACGCGGAGAACCGGGACTTCATGAAGAAGTCCAACCCGTGGGCGCTGCGCGGGATCACCGAACGGCTCCTGGAGGCCGCCGACCGGGGCCTGTGGGCCGAGCCGGACGCGGACACCCTGGAGCGGCTGCGCGCCACCTATCTGGAGCTCGAAGGCGACCTGGAAGGCAACTCGGAGGGCGACGACCAGTGAGTACCCCGTTCCCGTTCACAGCCGTCGTCGGCCAGGACGACCTGCGGCTCGCGCTGCTGCTGAACGCCGTCTCGCCGGCGGTCGGCGGAGTGCTGGTGCGCGGCGAGAAGGGCACCGCCAAGTCCACGGCGGTACGCGCCCTCTCGGCGCTGCTGCCGGCCGTGGACGTCGTCGCCGGCTGCCGTTTCTCCTGCGACCCGGCCGCCCCGGACCCGGCCTGCCCGGACGGCCCGCACGAGCCCGGCGCCTTCGAGTCCCGCCCGTCACGGATGGTCGAACTGCCGGTCGGTGCCTCCGAGGACCGGCTCGTGGGCGCGCTGGACATCGAACGTGCCCTCGCCGAGGGCGTGAAGGCCTTCGAACCGGGCCTGCTGGCCGACGCGCACCGGGGCATCCTGTACGTCGACGAGGTCAACCTCCTCCACGACCACCTCGTCGACCTGCTGCTGGACGCGGCCGCGATGGGCGCGTCGTACGTGGAGCGCGAGGGTGTCTCGGTGCGGCACGCCGCGAAGTTCCTGCTCGTCGGCACCATGAACCCCGAAGAGGGCGAACTGCGGCCGCAGTTGCTCGACCGGTTCGGCCTGACGGTGGAGGTGGCCGCCTCCCGCGAACCCGACCAGCGGGTGGAGGTCGTACGACGGCGGCTCGCCTACGACGACGACCCGGCGGGTTTCGCGGCGCGTTGGGCCGACGAGGAGGCCGCCGTACGGCAACGGATCGTGGCGGCACGGGAGTTGCTGCCGTCGGTGCGGCTGGGCGACGGGGCGCTGCGGCAGATCGCGGCGACCTGCGCGGCGTTCGAGGTCGACGGGATGCGCGCCGACATCGTGATGGCGCGGACCGCCACCGCGCTGGCCGCGTGGGCGGGGCGGACCGAGGTGCTGGCGGAGGACGTGCGCCAGGCGGCGCTGCTCGCGCTGCCGCACCGCAGGCGCCGCAATCCCTTCGACGCGCCGGGACTCGACGAGGACAAGCTGGACCGGACGCTGGAGGAGTTCTCCGGCGCCGACGAGAACTCGGGCGAGGACTCGGGGGAAGACTCGGGGGACGACGATCCCGGTCCGGAGGATCCCGGTGGGGGCGGCGGGCAGCCGGCGCCCGACGACGGCGGCCCGCAGGGCGGGGACACGGGTGCCCGGCCCGAGGCCGGGGACGACGGCGAACCGCAGACCTCCGGCGGCGCTTCGGGCGAAAAGGCTCCGGTGCGGGCCGCGGAGCCCTTTCGCACCAAGGCGCTGAGCGTGCCGGGGATCGGTGAGGGTGCCGCCGGGCGGCGGTCCCGGGCGCGGACCGAGCACGGCCGTACGACGGGTGCGCGCCGGCCGCGGGGTGCCCTGACCAAGCTGCACCTGGCGGCGACCGTGCAGGCCGCCGCCCCGCACCAGCGGGCGCGTGGGCGGTCCGGGCCGGGGCTGGTGATCCGGCGGGACGATCTGCGGCAGGCGACCCGGGAGGGGCGTGAGGGCAACCTCGTGCTGTTCGTGGTCGACGCGTCGGGGTCGATGGCGGCCCGGCAGCGGATGGGTGCCGTGAAGGGGGCCGTGCTGTCGCTGCTGCTCGACGCGTACCAGCGGCGGGACAAGGTGGGGCTGGTGACCTTCCGGGGCTCGGCCGCCGATGTCGCGCTGCCGCCGACCTCGTCCGTGGACGCGGCGGCGGCCCGGCTGGAGTCGCTGCCGACCGGCGGTCGTACACCGCTCGCGGCCGGGCTGCTCAAGGCGCACGACGTGCTGCGGGTGGAGCGGTTGCGGGATCCGGCGCGGCGGGCGCTGGTCGTGGTCGTGACGGACGGGCGGGCCACCGGCGGTCCGGAGCCCGTCGCGCTCGCCGGCCGGGCGGCCCGGCTGTTCGCGGCCGAGGGGGTCGCCTCCGTGGTCGTGGACTGCGAGTCGGGGCCGGTACGGCTGGGTCTCGCCGGGCAGTTGGCGGGTGAGCTGAGCGGTACGGCGGTGACGCTCGACGAACTGCGGGCGGACTCGATCGCCGGGCTGGTGAAGGACGTTCAGAACGTTCAGGGTCGTTCGAGGAGGGCCGCGTAATGCCGCAGGGACAGCCGAGTGTCGTGCCCGACGACGGTCTGACGACCCGGCAGCGGCGCAACCGGCCGCTCGTCGTGGTGCACACGGGGATCGGGAAGGGCAAGTCCACCGCCGCGTTCGGGCTCGCACTGCGGGCCTGGAACCAGGGGTGGCCCATCGGGGTGTTCCAGTTCGTGAAGTCGGCGAAGTGGAAGGTCGGCGAGGAGAACGCGCTGCGGGTGCTGGGCGCCTCCGGCGAGGGCGGGTCCGTCGACTGGCACAAGATGGGCGAGGGCTGGTCCTGGGTCCAGCGCGACGCGCAGATGGACAACGAGGAGAAGGCCCGGGAGGGCTGGGAGCAGGTCAAGCGGGACCTCGCCGCCGAGACGTACCAGCTGTACGTGCTGGACGAGTTCGCGTACCCGATGCACTGGGGGTGGGTGGACACCGACGAGGTCGTCGAGGTGCTGCGGAACCGGCCCGGGACCCAGCATGTCGTGATCACCGGGCGGAACGCGCCGGAGCAGCTCGTCGACTTCGCCGACCTCGTCACCGACATGTCCAAGGTCAAGCACCCGATGGACGCGGGGCAGAAGGGGCAGAGGGGCATCGAGTGGTGATGTCCTCGTCCGTGCCCCGGCTGGTCATTGCCGCGCCCTCCTCGGGCAGCGGCAAGACCACCGTCGCCACGGGGCTGATGGCCGCGTTCGCCGCGCGGGGGCTCGCCGTGTCCCCGCACAAGGTCGGGCCGGACTACATCGACCCCGGGTACCACGCGCTCGCGACCGGGCGGGTGGGGCGGAACCTCGACGCGTACCTGTGCGGGCCGGAGCTGGTCGGTCCGCTGTTCGCGCACGGTGCGCGGGGCTGTGACCTGGCCGTCGTCGAGGGCGTGATGGGGCTGTACGACGGGGCCGTGGGGGAAGGGGAACTGGCGTCCACCGCGCAGGTCGCGAAGCTGTTGCGGGCGCCGGTGGTGCTGGTCGTGGACGCGTCGTCGCAGTCGCGGTCGGTGGCGGCGCTGGTGCACGGGTTCGCGTCGTGGGATCCGGAGGTGCGGGTCGGGGGCGTGATCCTCAACAAGGTGGGGTCGGACCGGCACGAGGAGTTGCTGCGGGAGGCGCTGGAGGCTGCCGGGGTACCGGTGTTCGGGGTGCTGCGGCGGGTGGCCCAGGTGGATACGCCGTCGCGGCATCTGGGGTTGGTGCCGGTGGCGGAGCGGCGGGGGGCGGCGGTTGCGGCGGTGGCTGCGATGGCCGCGCAGGTCTCCGACGGGTGCGATCTGGAAGCGCTGATGGGGCTGGCGCGGGGGGCGGGGGCGGTGCCGGGTGCGGCGTGGGATGCGGCTGAGGCGCTGGCTTCCTCGCCCCCGCCGCCCCTACCCGTCCCGTCACCAGGGGCTGCCGCCCCTTCGACCCCGCCTTCGGGGGCTGCCGCCCCCGGACCCCCGCTTCGGCCTGAAGGGCCTCGTCCTCAAACGCCGGACGGGCTGAGAGTGGGGGTGCGGACCGGCCTTCGTCCGCAGGCGTCCGGCAGGCCGGTTGTCGCGGTTGCCGGTGGGGCCGCGTTCACCTTCTCCTACGCCGAGCATGCCGAGTTGCTTGCCGCTGCCGGGGCCGAAGTTGTCGTGTTCGATCCGCTTCGGGACGAGCGACTGCCCGACGGGACGTGCGGGTTGGTCATCGGGGGTGGGTTTCCCGAGGTGTACGGGGGTGAGTTGGCGGCAAATGAGGCGCTGCGGAAGGACGTCGCCGCCCTCGCGGAGCGCGGTGCTCCCGTCGCCGCCGAGTGTGCCGGGCTGCTGTATCTGGGCCGGGAGCTGGACGGGCTGCCCATGTGCGGGGTGCTCGATGTGCACGCGCGGATGTCGGAGCGGCTCACTCTCGGCTATCGGGACGCCGTCGCCGTGAGCGACAGTGTGCTGGCCGTCGCCGGGACGCGGATGCGCGGGCACGAGTTCCACCGGACGGTGGTGGAGCCGGCGGCGGGGGCGGCTCCCGCGTGGGGTGTGCGTACGCCCCGGCCGCGTGTCGAAGGTTTTGTACAGCGGGGTGTGCACGCCAGTTATCTGCACACGCACTGGGCGTCCGAGCCCGGTGTGGCCCGAAGGTTCGTGGAGAGGTGCCGGACGTCATGAGCAGCAGCAGGTTGATCGGAGTCGGTGTCGGGCCCGGCGATCCCGAACTGGTGACCGTCAAGGGGGTCAACGCCCTGCGCGCGGCCGCTGTCGTCGTGGTGCCTGTCATGGCTGCACCTGATGGAAACGATGGCGGTGAGCGGGGGCGGGCCGAGGCCACCGTGCTGCACTACGTCGGCGCGGAGAAGGTCGTACGGGTCGTCTTCGCGCTGAACGAGCGCAGTGACCGGGAGCGGCGGGAGGCCGCCTGGGACGCGGCGGGGGCCAGGGTGGCCGAGCTGCTGCGCGGGCACGGGACGGTCGCCTTTGCCACCATCGGGGATCCGAATGTCTATTCGACGTTCACGTATCTCGCACAGACCATCGCCGAGCTGGTGCCGGACGTGGTCGTGGAGACCGTGCCCGGGATCACCGCCATGCAGGACCTCGCCGCCCGGTCCGGGGCCGTGCTCACCGAGGGGACCGAGCCGCTGACGCTGGTGCCGGTGACGGCGGGCGCCGAGGTGCTCAAGGACGCGCTGGGCGGGCCGGGGACGGTCGTGGCGTACAAGTTCGGGCGGCAGGCCGGCGCGGTCCTGGCAGCGCTGCGGGAGACCGGGCGGATCGAGGATGCCGTGTGGGGGTCGGCGCTGGGGCTGGCGGAGGAGTCCGTCCGGCCCGCCGCCGAGCTGGACGGCTCCCCGCTGCCGTACCTCTCCACGCTCATCGCGCCCCCGCGCCGGGACGGTGGCAGAGGCGGGAAGCTGTGAGCGGGCCTGCGTCAGCTGGAGATGCCCACCACCAGCCAGATGAAGGCCGCGCCGGCGACCGTGCACAGCAGCGTCGAGCGGGCCGGGTGCTCGTGGTGGGCCTCGGGCAGGATCTCGGCGGCGGCCAGGTAGAGCAGGACGCCGCCGAAGAGGCCGAGATAGCCGCCGAGCAGGGCTTCCGGGATGGTGAAGAAGACCGTGGAGAGCGCGCCGAGGACCGGTGCGCAGGCGTCGGCGACGAGCATCGCTATCGCCCGGCGCCGCGCGTTGCCGTACAGGCTCGTGATCGTGAACGTGTTGAAGCCGTCCGCGAAGTCGTGCGCGATGACCGCGACCGCGACCGCCGCGCCCATGCCGCCGCCCACCTGGAAGGCCGCGCCGATCGCCACGCCGTCCATCGCGCTGTGGCCGACCATCGCCCCGGCCGCCGTCAGGCCCACCTCGGGTGCCCGGTGACCGTGCTCGTCGGCGCCGTGCGCGGCCTGGCGGAGGGCCAGGGTGCGTTCCACCAGATGGGCCAGCAGGAATCCGGCCACGAAGAGGAGCAGGGCGGCCGGTACGCCGAAGACCTCGCGGCCGGCCGCGCGCAGCGCCTCCGGCAGCAGGTCGAGGCCGACCACCCCGAGCATCAGACCGCCGGCCAGGCCCAGGACCAGGTGGCGACGGTCGGTCACGCGCTGTGCCGTCCAGCCGCCGGCCAGCGTCATCAGGAACGCGCCGAGCGCGACGAAGACCGCCATGTGCCCTTGCTATCCGATCGACCCGCCTCAGCGCACATCCAGCAGCACCCGTAGCACCCTTTGTCCAGAGAGGACCGAATTTCCATGGCCGATGCCGCCGCCGCAGCAGGCGCTCCCGCCGGCAAGGTGACCTTCGTCGGTGCCGGCCCCGGCGCCGCCGATCTGCTGACGTTCCGGGCCGCGCGCGCGATCGCCGAGGCCGACGTCGTGATCTGGGCCGCGAGCCTGGTGCAGGCGGAGGTCCTCCAGCACGCCCGCGAGGACGCGGAGGTCCTTGATTCCGCGACGATGTCCCTCGAGGACGTCGTCGCCGTGTACGAGCGGGCGCGCGCGGAGGGGCTGCGGGTCGCCCGGATCCACTCCGGGGACCCGGCGCTCTGGGGCGGTACGCAGGAGCAGGTCGACCGGTGTGCCGGGATCGGCATCGAGGTCGAGATCGTGCCGGGCGTGTCCTCCTTCTCCGCCGTGGCCGCGCTCGCGCAGCGCGAGCTGACCATTCCCGAGGTGGCGCAGTCCGTCGTCCTCACCCGGCTCGGCGGCGGCAAGACACCGATGCCGCCCGGGGAGGAGGTGCGGGAGTTCGCCCGGCACGGGACCACCATGGCGATCTTCCTCTCCGCCGCGCGCAGCGGGCAGCTGGTGCGGGAGCTGCTGGAGGGCGGCTACCCGACCTCCACCCCGGTCGTCGTCGCCTATCAGGCGACCTGGCCGGAGGAGCTGGTCGTGCAGTGCACGATCGAGACGCTGGAGGAGACGGTCAAGGAGCACAGGCTCTGGAAGCACACCCTCTTCCTGGTCGGCCCGGCCCTGGCCGCCCACGGCACCCGCTCGCACCTCTACCACCCCGGCCACTTCCACGGCTTCCGCAAGGCCGACCCCGAGGCCCGGCGGGCGCTGCGCGAGCGGGGGGCCAGTACATGATCACGGTGGTCGGCACGGGGACGGGCGCGCCGCTGCCCCCCGGCGTACTGGCCGGCGCCCGGCTGGTCGTCGGCGGGCGCCGGCACCTGGACGCCGTGCGGCTGCCCGAGGGGGTCGAGCGGATCGTCCTCGGGCCGCTGGCGCCCGCCCTCGACACCATCGAGGAGTACCTCGGCAAGGACCTGCCCGTGACCGTGCTGGCCTCGGGGGATCCCGGGTTCTTCGGCATCGTGCGGGTACTGGCCGAGCGGTTCGGCGCGGACCGGCTGGACGTGCGGGCCGGGGTGTCGTCCGTCGCCGCCGCCTTCGCGCGGGTCGGCCTGCCCTGGGACGACGCGGTGGTCGTCAGCGCGCACGGACGGGAGCCGCGGACGGCGGTCAACGTGTGCCGGGCGCATCCGAAGGTGGCGGTCCTGACGGGGCCGGGGGCCGGGCCCGCCGAACTCGGCGCGGCGGTCCCCGCGGACCGGCTGCTCGTCGTGGCGAGCGCGCTCGGTGATCCGGAACGGGAGCGGGTGGAGCGGGTCACCCCGGCCGAGGCCGCCGCGCGCGACTGGGGTACGGCCGTGAGTGTCGTCCTCTGCCTCGACGAGTCGCGGGCGCTCGGTGCCGTGCGGACGGTGGCGGGCGGCCGGGCGGAACCCGCCGGGTGGGCGCTCGGCGAGGACGCGTTCGCGCACCGTGACTCGATGATCACCAAGTTCGAGGTACGGGCGCTGGCCCTGGCCCGGCTCGGGCCCCGGCTGGGCGACCTGGTCTGGGACGTCGGCGCGGGGTCCGGGTCGGTGGCCGTGGAGTGCGCGCGCCTGGGCGCCGCCGTCGTCGCCGTGGAGAAGGCGGCGGACGGGGTGGAGCGGATCGCCGCGAACGCGCGGGCGCACGGCGTGTACGTGGATGTGGTGTGTGACATAGCACCTGCTGCCCTGACCGGACTCCCCGATCCCGACGCCGTGTTCATCGGCGGGGGCGGGGCCGAGCTCCCCGCCGTCGTGACGGCCTGCGCGGCCCGCGCCCGGCGGACGGTGGTGGTCGCGATGGCCGCCCTGGACCGGGTGCCGGCGGCGCGGGCGGCGCTCACCGGTGCCGGGTTCTCCTGCGACGGGGTGCTGCTGCAGTCCTCCCGTCTCGCGCCGCTGCCGGGCGAGGTGACCCGGCTGGCGGCGACCAATCCCGTGTTTCTGCTGTGGGGGTCCAGGATCCCCGTTTCCGACCACGGACCCGAAGAAGGATCCGAAGAAGGAGTTGCTCTGTGATCGGCCTGATTTCCGCCACCGCGGCGGGGGCGGCGGCGCGCGACCGGCTGGCCGCGGCGTGGCCGGACCGCACGCGCGTGTACGACGGCCCCGTCAAGGACGCCGTACGGTCCGCGTTCGCGGAGTGCGAGCAGCTGGTGTGTTTCCTGGCCACGGGTGCGGTGGTACGGCTGATCGCCCCGCTGCTGGGCGAGAAGGCGACCGACCCGGGTGTGGTGTGCGTCGACGAGGGCGGGCGGTTCGCCGTGTCGCTGGTCGGCGGGCACGGCGGCGGTGCGAACGAACTCGCCGGGGAGGTCGGTGAGTTGCTGGCCGCGCAGCCGGTGGTGACCACCGCCACCGACTCGGTCGGGCTGCTCGGGCTCGACGCCCTCGGACTTCCGGTCGAGGGCTCGGTGGCGGCCGTGTCGCGGGCCCTGCTGGACGGCGAACCGGTGGCCCTGCGCGCCGAGTTGGGATGGCCGCTGCCCCCGCTGCCGCTGGCGGAGGAGGGCGCCCACTCCGTCCGGCTGACCGACCGCGCGGTCGAACCCGCCGAGAACGAGGTGCTGTTGCGGCCGCCGTCCCTGGTCGTCGGCGTCGGTGCTTCCAGGGGCGCCCCCGTCGAGGAGGTGCTCACGCTCGTCGACACCGCCCTGCGGGAGGCGGGGCTGTCGCCTCGCAGCATCGCCGAACTCGCCACCGTCGACGCCAAGGCCGAGGAGCCCGGGATCGTCGTGGCGGCCGCGCGGCTCGGGGTCCCGCTGGTGACGTACTCCGCCGAGGAGCTGGCCGGGGTCCGGGTCCCCAACCCCTCGGACGCTCCCCTCGCCGCCGTCGGCACCCCGTCCGTCGCCGAGGCCGCCGCGCTGGTGCGGGGCGGCGAACTCCTCGTCCCCAAGCGGAAGTCGGAGCGGGAGGACGGCCGGCCCGCGATGGCGACCTGTGCCGTCGTACGGCGTCCCGCGCGGGGGCGGCTCGCGGTGGTCGGGCTCGGCCCGGGTGCCCGGGACCTGCTCACCCCGCGTGCCAGGGCCGAACTCCGCCGTGCCGCCGTACTCGTCGGCCTCGACCAGTACGTCGACCAGATCCGTGACCTGCTGCGGCCCGGCACCCGGATCCTGGAGTCGGGGCTCGGCGCCGAGGAGGAGCGGGCGCGTACCGCGGTCGCCGAGGCGCGCGCCGGGCATGCCGTCGCGCTGATCGGCAGCGGGGACGCCGGCGTGTACGCGATGGCCTCCCCCGCGCTCGCCGAGGCCTCCGACGACATCGACGTGATCGGCGTGCCGGGGGTCACCGCGGCGCTCGCGGCCGGGGCGATCCTGGGCGCGCCGCTGGGCCACGACCATGTCTCGATCAGCCTGTCCGACCTGCACACGCCGTGGGAGGTCATCGAGCGCCGGGTGCGCGCGGCGGCCGAGGCGGACATCGTCGTGACGTTCTACAACCCGCGTTCCCGGGGCCGCGACTGGCAGCTGCCCAAGGCGCTCTCGATCCTCGCCGGGCACCGCGAGCCGGCCACGCCCGTCGGTGTCGTACGCAACGCCTCGCGCCCCGACGAGTCGAGCCGGCTGACCACCCTGGGCGCGCTGGACCCGGCCTGGGTGGACATGATGACCGTCGTGACCGTGGGCAACACGGCGACCCGGAACATCGCCGGGCGCATGGTCACCCCGCGCGGCTACCGCTGGCAGGAGAGCGCTCCGGAGGAGGCCAGGTGAACCGGATCGTCCATCCCATCGAGCAGGAGTCCTACCGGCGGCTGCGCGCCCGCCTGGACACCTCGCACTTCCCGCCGCTCACCCGGGCGGTCGTGGAGCGGGTCATCCACTCCGCGGCCGACCTGGAGTACGCGGCCGACCTGGTGACCGACGAGGGCGACCTGGTGAAGGCCCATGCGGCGCTGCACGCCGGGGCGCCGGTCGTCGTGGACGTCGAGATGGTCGGCGCCGGGATCACCCGCCGGGAGACCGTGTGCCGGCTGAAGGACGCCGAGGCCGGGCCGGGCCTGACCCGTTCGGCACACGCGATCCGGCTCGCCTACGAGCAGGTCGGGCCCGGCGCCCTGTGGGTGATCGGCAACGCGCCGACCGCCCTGGAGGAGTTGCTGACCCTGGACGCCTCCCCCGTGCTCGTCATCGGTCTGCCCGTCGGCTTCGTCGGCGCCGTCGAGTCCAAGGCCGCGTTGCGCGAGAGCGGGCTGCCCGCCGTCAGCAACGTGTCCGAGAAGGGCGGCTCGGCGGTCGCCGCCGCCGCGCTCAACGCCCTGCTGTACCACCCCACTTCCGAGGAGATGCTGTGACCACCCCGCCCGCCCTGCTCATCGCCGGCCACGGAACCCGGGACGAAGCCGGGGCCGAGGCGTTCCGCGACTTCGTACGGGAGCTGGGGCGCCGCCACCCCGAACTGCCCGTCGCGGGCGGTTTCATCGAGCTGTCCCCGCCGCCGCTCGGCGATGCCGTCGCCGAGCTGGTGGAGCAGGGGGTACGGCGTTTCGCCGCCGTGCCGCTGATGCTGGTCTCCGCCGGGCACGCCAAGGGCGACATCCCGGCCGCGCTGGCCCGGGAGAAGGAGCGGCACCCGGGGATCTCGTACACCTACGGCCGTCCGCTCGGTCCGCACCCTGCGCTGCTGTCGGTCCTCGAACGGCGCCTGGACGAGGCGCTGGACGGTTCCTCGCGGGCCGCGCAGGACCGCGCGGACGTGACCGTGCTGCTGGTGGGCCGTGGTTCGACGGACCCCGACGCCAACGCCGAGGTGCACAAGGCGGCCCGGCTGCTCTGGGAGGGACGCGGGTACGCCGGCGTGGAGACGGCGTTCGTGTCGCTGGCGGCGCCGGACGTGCCGAGCGGGCTCGACCGGTGTCTGAAACTGGGGGCGCGCCGGATCGTCGTCCTGCCGTACTTTCTCTTCACCGGGATCCTGCCGGACCGGGTGCGGCAGCAGACCGAGGGCTGGGCGGCCGCGCACCCGGAGATCGAGGTGCGTTCGGCGGACGTCGTCGGGCCCGAGCCGGAACTGCTCGACCTGGTGATGGAGCGGTACCGGGAGGCGGTCGAGGGTGATCTGCGGATGAACTGCGACTCGTGCGTCTACCGGATCGCGCTGCCCGGCTTCGAGGACAAGGTCGGGCTGCCGCAGCAGCCGCACTTCCACCCGGACGACGACGGACACCACCACGGACACGGACACCACCACCATGGCGGGCACGCGCATGCACACTGAGGACGGTTCCGGCGGCCCCGGAGGCGACAGAGGCTCCGGCGGCCCCGAGGGGACCGGAGGCTCCGGAGGCGGGCACGATCTGCGCCACCACGGGGACGCCGAGGTCCGGGACGGCGGTCCGGCGCTCGTCGACCTCGCGGTCAACGTGCGCACCGGCACTCCCCCGGTCTGGCTGCGGGAGCGGATCGCCGAGTCGCTGGGCGGGCTCGCGGCCTACCCGGACGGGCGGGCGGCGCGGGCGGCGGTCGCGGCGCGGCACGGGCTGCCGGTGGAGCGGGTGCTGCTGACGGCGGGCGCCGCCGAGGCGTTCGTCCTGCTGGCGCGGGCGCTGAAGGTGCGTCAGCCGGTGGTGGTGCACCCGCAGTTCACCGAGCCGGAGGCGGCGCTGCGGGACGCCGGGCACACCGTGGACCGGGTGCTGCTGCGGGAGGCGGACGGGTTCCGGCTGGATCCGGCGGCCGTCCCCGAGGACGCCGACCTGGTCGTGATCGGCAATCCGACCAACCCGACGTCGGTGCTGCATCCGGCGGAGGCGATCGCCCGGCTCGCGCGTCCCGGGCGGACGTTGGTGGTCGACGAGGCGTTCATGGACGCGGTGCCGGGCGAGCGGGAGGCGCTGGCCGGGCGTACCGACGTGCCGGGTCTGGTGGTGCTGCGCAGCCTCACGAAGACGTGGGGGCTGGCCGGGCTGCGGATCGGGTACGTGCTGGCCGCGCCGGAGATCATCGCCGAGCTGGAGCGGGCGCAGCCGTTGTGGCCGGTGTCCACGCCGGCGCTGGCGGCGGCCGAGGCGTGTGTGGCGCCGCGCGCGCTGGCGGAGGCGGCGCATGCGGCGCACCGCGTCGCCGCCGACCGGGCCCATCTGGTGGCGGGGCTCGAGGAGTTCGCGCCGGAGGGGGTGCGGGTCGCGGGGCCCGCGGAGGGGCCGTTCGTGCTCGTCCGGATGGCGGATGCGGCGGCGGTCCGCCGGCAGCTGCGGGTGCTGGGGTACGCCGTGCGGCGGGGGGACACGTTTCCGGGGCTGGACGAGGAGTGGGTGCGGATCGCGGTGCGGGACCGGGTGACGGTGAACCGGTTCCTGCAGGCGCTGGATCAGGCGTTGATGTTGATACGGGTGTGAGTGGGGAACTGCGCGCCGTGGCCGACCGGCGGGTGCGTCGTGGCTCGTCGCGCCCGCGCGGCGGTAGCCGCAGATCGACTACCGCCCCGCGCCCCTTCGGGGCGCTTCAGCGGGCGCTTCTAAGAACGCCTGCGGCGCGCCAGGAGAACGGCTCCCCCGCCCGCCACTACGAGCGCGAGGGCTCCCCCGGCCACGTACGGCGTCACCGAACTCCCGCCCGTCTCCGCCAGCTTCGTCTCCTTCGCCGGGGCGCCCTGGACCTTCACGTCGGACACCGGGTCAACCGGGTCGGCCGGATCGGCCGGGGCTGCCGCGGGGTCCGGCGGCATCTCGCAGGTCGTCCTCGCGAGGGTCAGCGTTCCTTCCACCTCGGCCACGTTGAGCTTCAGCGGGTTGACGGAGACCTTGAGTTCGAGGGCGCTGGCCACCGCCGAGGTCGACGTCGTCTCGCGCTTGGACAGGTCGAGGCGGACCTCGCCGACGCCGGGGACCCTGACGTCGGTGGGGCCGCCCGCGCTCAGCGTCACGCGCTTGCCGAACACGGTGACGGCGCCGACCACGTTGGCGTCGGCCTCCGGCTGCTTGCCGGTCTCGCAGACGGCCTTGGACGTGACCGTGTCGAGTTCGATCAGGGACAGCAGGGGCAGGCCCGGCAGGTGCAGCCGGGCGTGGGCGAGGTGGACGGAGGCCTCGGCGCGGCCGTCGGAGACCGTCGCCTTCGCCGCGGCGACGTCCGCGCCGAGGACGTGGAACGGCTTGCCGCCGTCCACTCCGTCGAGCGTGGCGGTGAGCGCGGTCCGGTCGGAGCTCTGCGGTGCCTGGACCTCGTTCAGG
Source organism: Streptomyces sp. NPDC058464 (assembly GCF_042721035.1). NCBI lineage: Bacteria > Bacillati > Actinomycetota > Actinomycetes > Kitasatosporales > Streptomycetaceae > Streptomyces > Streptomyces sp. NPDC058464. The sequence continues at coordinate 332,453 of NZ_JBHXMA010000003.1, read as the reverse complement.
GAGACCGCGAGCGGGACGTTCACGGTCTTGTTGACGAGGGAGACGTCGAGCCCGGTGCGCAGGACGACCGCGCTCGCGCGACCGTGGTCGGCGGTCGCGTGTGCGGTGCCCGCGCCGGCCAGGACCGCGGGACCGGCGGCCAGGGCCGTGGCCGTCGCGAAGGTCGCGAGACGGCGTGCGGGCATACGGAATGTGTCGCTGTTCAAGGTGGTGGGACCCCCAGAGGAAACTTGCTCGGGACCCGCCAAGAATTACGCACTGTGGGTGAACGGGCGGCAATCCTGCGTTACTTCACTCCATAGTGGACTTTCCGTGCACGCATTCGAGTCGGCGGGCACAGGCGTTCCTTTACTCGACGACCTGCCCGTTCAGCACCACCCGGCGGGGGGACGCGAGGACGCGTACGTCGGCGCGCGGGTCGCTCTCGTACACCACCAGGTCGGCCGGTGCGCCCTCCTCCAGCCCGGGCCTGCCGAGCCAGGCGCGGGCCGCCCAGCTGGTCGCCGCGAGCGCGTCGAGGGGCGGGATCCCGGCGGTGACCAGTTCGGCGACCTCGCCCGCGACCAGGCCGTGGGCGAGGGAGCCGCCGGCGTCGGTGCCGACGTAGACCGGGATGCCGGCGTCGTAGGCGCCCCGGACGGTGTCGTAGCGGCGTTCGTGGAGCCGGCGCATATGGGCCGACCAGCGCGGGAACCTGGTGTCACCGCCCGCCGCGAGCTGCGGGAAGGTGGCGATGTTGACGAGGGTCGGGACGATCGCGACACCGCGGGAGGCGAAGAGGGGGATCAGGTCCTCCGTCAGTCCCGTCGCGTGCTCGATGCAGTCGATGCCGGCCTCGACCAGGTCCCGGAGCGAGCTCTCGGCGAAGCAGTGGGCGGTGACCCGGGCGCCCAGCCGGTGGGCCTCGGCGATCGCCGCCTCGACGGCGTCCCGCGGCCAGCTCGGCGCCAGGTCGCCGAGGTCGCGGTCGATCCAGTCGCCGACCAGCTTGACCCAGCCGTCGCCGCGCCGGGCCTCCTGGGCGACGTACGCGACCAGGTCCGCGGGCTCGATCTCGTGGGCGAAGTTCCTTATGTAGCGGCGGGTGCGGGCGATGTGCCGGCCGGCCCGGATGATCTTCGGGAGGTCGTCGCGGTCGTCGACCCAGCGGGTGTCGGAGGGCGAGCCGGCGTCCCGGATGAGGAGCGTGCCGGCCTCGCGGTCGGTGAGGGCCTGCTTCTCCGCCGTCGCCGCGTCGACCGGGCCGTGCGGGCCGAGGCCGACGTGGCAGTGGGCGTCGACGAGGCCGGGGAGGGCCCAACCGTCGACGGTTCGGATGTCGTCGGTGTGGGTGGGGCGGTCGTAGGTGACACGGCCGCTGACCACCCACAGTTCGTCGCGGATGTCCTCGGGTCCCACAAGGACCCGGCCCTTTACGTGCAGCACCGCCGCCGCTTGATCGGTCATGGGACGCACGATAGTTCGTCGGGTGCCGGTGCGTCGGGGCTGGTCGCGCCCACGCGGCGGAGCCGCATATTGATATAGCCCCGCGCCCCTTGCAGTGCGCTCTCCCAGCGGCGCGCTAGGACGGCTCCTCCTCCACATCAGCCATGGCCGGATTCAGCAAGCGGGACAAGAAGTGGCGGGTCCGGTCGTGCGTAGGGTTGGCGATGACCTGGTCGGGGGAGCCCTCCTCCACGATCACTCCGCCGTCCATGAAGACCACGCGGTCGGCGACCTCACGGGCGAAGGTCATCTCGTGGGTGACCACCATCATGGTCATGCCCTCCTGCGCCAGCATCCGCATCACCGCGAGGACGTCCCCGACCAGCTCCGGGTCGAGGGCCGACGTCGGCTCGTCGAAGAGCATCACCTCGGGGCCCATGGACAGCGCGCGGGCGATCGCCACCCGCTGCTGCTGGCCGCCGGAGAGGGAGGCGGGGTAGGCGTCCGCCTTCTCCGAGAGGCCGACGCGGGCCAGGTTCTCCGCGGCCGTCTTCGCCGCCGTCGCCTTGTCCCGCCGGAGCACCCGGCGCTGCGGCAGCGTGAGGTTCTCGGTCACCGTGAGGTGCGGGAACAGGTTGAACTGCTGGAAGACCATGCCGATACGGCGGCGCACGGCGTCGATGTCGACGTCCGGGTCCGTCAACTCGGTGCCGCCGACGAACACCTGGCCTTTGGCGGGTTCTTCGAGGAGGTTGACGCACCGGAGCAACGTGGACTTGCCGGAGCCGGACGGGCCGATCACGCAGACGACCTGGCCCTGGCCGATCTCCAGGTCGATGCCGCGCAGCACCTCGTTGTCGCCGAAGGACTTGTGCAGGTCCTTCACCTCGATCTCGGGTCGGCTCATCGGACGGCCTCCTGGGCCTTCGCCTCCATGCGGCGGACGACGAAGCCGAGCGGGATCGTGACCAGCAGGTAGCACAGGCCGGCGACGAGGATCGGCGTGGAGTTGGCGGTCGTACTGGCCAGGTCGCGGCCGTACTTGGACAGTTCGCGTTCTTCCAGGGTGACGCCGAGGAAGAGGACCAGGGAGGAGTCCTTGAAGAGGAGGACGAGTTCGTTGGTCAGCGGCGGGAGGATGATGCGGAACGCCTGGGGGATGATGATCGAGATCATGGCGCGTGCGGGTGAGAACCCCAGGGAACGGGCCGCTTCCAGCTGACCCTTGGGGACCGCCTGGATGCCCGCGCGGATCGTCTCCGCCATGTAGGCGGCGGCGACCAGGCCGAGCGCGAGGGCCACCTTGCCGTAGGTGCCGCCGACGATCTCGGTGCCGGGGAAGGCGAGCGGGACGGCGACGCCGATGAAGATGAAGATCAGCAGGGCGGGCAGGCCGCGGAAGATCTCGATGTAGACGCCGGCCAGCCAGCGGTACGGACCGACCGACGACAGCCGCATCAGCGCGATCACCATGCCGAGGGCCAGTCCGACGACGAAGCCGGACAGCGTGTAGAGCACGGTGTTCTTCAGCGCCAGCGTGATGACGTCCGGGAACATCTGCCTGGCGATGTCCCACTGGGCGAACTGGTTCTGCAGCCGTCCCCAGTCGGCGCCGGCCGCGAACGCGACCACGGCGGCGACGAAGACGACGTACTGGGCTCCGCGCGACAGCCGGCGCTTCTGCCGCCGGGACAGGCCCTTCCTGCGCGGCTGGAGTCCGGTGTCCGTGCCTGCGGTCATGAGGCGGCGGGGGACGCGGCCGAGGCGTCGTAGGGGCCGATCCACTTCTCGTACAGCTTCTTGTACGTGCCGTCGGCCTTGGCGTCGGCGATCGCCTTGTCGACGGCGGCGAGGAGCTTGGTGTTGCCCTTCTTCACCGTGAAGCCGTACTGCTCACCGGTGTTGATGTTGCCGGCGACCTGGAAGGCGTTCGCGTTGGCCTTGTCCTTGAGCCAGCCCTGGACCACCGGGTAGTCGATGACGACGGCCTTGACCTGGCCGGTGCGCAGGCCGTTGAGGACGGCGTCGGAGGACTCGAAGGAGACCGGGTCGAAGCCCTGCTTCCTGACGTAGTCCTCGCCGGTGGTCTGCGCCTGGGCGCCCAGCTGGACCTTCTTGGCCTTGGCGTCGGCGAGCGAGGTGATGCCGCTGTCCTTGTCGACGAGGAGGGCCTGGGTGGCGTCGAAGTACGGGGCGGAGAAGTCGACGTTCTTCTTGCGCTCGGCGGTGATGGTCATGCCGGCCGCGGCCAGGTCGCACTCGCCGGAGTTGAGGAAGGCGCCGGTCTTGAAGTTCTCGAACGGCGTGTCGAGGATCTGCTGCTTCACGCCGAGGTTCTTGGCGACCAGGTCGATCATCGACACGTCGAAGCCCTGCACCTTGCCGTCGATCTCCGACTGGAACGGCGGGTACGGCAGGTGGGTGCAGGTGGTGAGCTGCCCGGCCTTGACGAGGACGACCCCGCCGGCGGCCGTCCTGGAGGCGCTGGAGCCGTTGCCGCTCGACGTGCAGCCGGCCACGAGGGCCAGCCCGGCCGCGGCGGTGACGGCGGCCAGGGCGCGAGCCCGGCGGCGCCCGAGGAGCGTGGTCACGAGACCTCCCGTGGGTCTGTGGGGGCTCCCCGCGAAGCTGTGAGGGAGCTTTGGATTCCGATTCTGCGGGTTCCGATTATAAGGAGATGTTTGGGTTCCTCAAACCAAACCCATGGCGGTGGAGCCGTCCGGCCTAAGAAGTCGCCGGTCACAGGCGTGGACGGGGGGATGGACGGGTGCCGGTTACGCTCGTCTTGATCCACCTGTCCGTGACTGAGGAGAGCACCGCCGTGACCCACCCCTTCCTCGATCTGCCCCCGCTGACCGCCGCCCGCTTCGCCGCGATCGAGGACCGGGTGGCCCGGTTGCTGGACACCCGGCAGGACGTCGTGATCACGCAGGGCGAGGCGCTGCTGCCGCTGGAGGGCGCGATCAGGGCGACGGCCGGGCCCGGCACCACCGCGCTGAACGTGATCACCGGCCCGTACGGGCAGACGTTCGGGAACTGGCTGCGGGACTGCGGCGCGACCGTGATCGACCTCGCGGTGCCGTTCCACACGGCGGTGACGGCCGGGCAGATCCGGGAGGCGTTCGCCGCGCACCCGGAGATCGACTTCGTCTCCCTGGTGCACGCGGAGGCGGCGACCGGCAACACCAACCCGGTCGCGGAGATCGGGGAGGTGGTGCGGGCCCACGGCGCCCTGTTCTACCTGGACGCGGTCGCCTCGGTCGGGGCGGAGCCGGTGCTGCCGGACGCGTGGGGCGTGGACCTGTGCGTGATCGGCGCCCAGAAGGCGATGGGCGGCCCGGCGGGCGTCTCGGCGATCTCGGTGAGCGCGCGGGCATGGGCCCGGATGACGGCGAACCCGCAGGCCCCGCGCCGCTCCTACCTCTCCCTGCTGGACTGGAAGGAGCGCTGGGTCGACGGCGGCCGCAAGGCGCTGCTGCACGCGCCGGCGCAGCTGGAGATGCTGGCGCTGGAGGCGTGCCTGGAGCGGATCGAGGCGGACGGCCTGGACGCCGTGACGGCCCGGCACCGCACGGCCGCGCTGGCCACCCGGGCGGGCGCGGTGGCCCTGGGCGGCGGCCTGGAGCCGTACGTGTACGCGGAGTCCGACGCGGCACCGGTGGCCACCACGCTGCGGGTGCCGCCGGGCGTGGTGGCGTCCGAGCTGGTCGCCGAGGCCCTGGCGGGCGACGGCGGCCTGCCGCTGGCCGCGGGCGGGGGCACGCTGGCCAAGGAGATGGTCCGGGTCAACCACTACGGGGCGGACGCGACGGCCGACGCCGTCCGGTCGAGCCTGGCGGCACTCGGCGCGGGACTCACCGCGCGAGGGCTGACGGTGGACCCGGAGGCGGCCCGGCAGGCGGTGGAATCCGCCTGGCAGCACCCGAATTCAAAGCAATTTTGAATTCCCTTTCGGTCGATGGCTTTCCCGAGTTCTCCTGCCCGCTTTTTGCAGAGCTAAACGGGGGGAATTTCATCCGGATTTCAACCCTGTGACACATTCCACAAACCAGGGCTTTTTGCCCGCTTCGTGGTGGTGTATATCGGCACATACCCGCACGGCCGACGGAATCATCGATTCCACCGGCCGTGCGTTTTTGTATTTGCCTCGCTAAATTCAGTCCGCATGACTGCCCCACAAGCAGACCTGATCGTCGACCGCCCGCTGGTGACCGACGGCCCGGCGCTCTGGCGTATGGCCAGGGATTCCGGAAGCCTCGATCTGAACTCCTCCTACAGCTATCTGCTGTGGTGCCGGGACTTCGCCGGCACCTCGGCGGTGGCGCGCGGCGCGGACGGCGAGCCCGTCGGGTTCGTGACCGGGTACACCCGGCCGGACCGGCCGGACACGCTGCTCGTCTGGCAGGTGGCCGTGGCCGCCGCGCAGCGCGGCCGCGGCATCGCGGCCCGGCTGCTGGACGGACTCACGGCACAGGTGGCCGCCGACCGGCCGCTCACCGCCGTCGAGACCACCGTCACGCCCGGCAACACCGCCTCCGAGCGCCTGTTCACCTCGTACGCCGCCCGGCACGGCGCCACCGTCGAGCGCTCGGTGCTGTTCGAGGCCGGCGAGTTCCCCGACGGTCCGCACGACCCCGAAGTCCTGTACCGCATCGGCCCCTTGACCCCCACATCGCACTGAGGAGCCCCCGTGACCATCACCCCGCCCGACCTCGGCGTCTTTGAGACCCTGGAGTCCGAGGTCCGCAGCTACTGCCGCGGCTGGCCGACCGTGTTCGACCGGGCCCGGGGCAGCCGCATGCACGACGAGGACGGCCACGCGTACCTCGACTTCTTCGCCGGCGCCGGATCGCTCAACTACGGCCACAACAACCCCGTACTGAAACGGGCGTTGCTGGACTACCTGGAACGGGACGGCGTCACCCACGGCCTCGACATGTCGACGGTGGCCAAGCGGTCGTTCCTGCAGACCTTCCAGGACCTGGTGCTGCGGCCGCGCGAGCTGCCGTACAAGGTCATGTTCCCGGGGCCGACGGGGACCAACGCCGTCGAGTCGGCCCTCAAGCTCGCCCGGAAGGTGAAGGGGCGCGAGGCGATCGTGTCGTTCACCAACGCCTTCCACGGGATGTCCCTCGGGTCCCTCGCGGTCACCGGCAACGCCTTCAAGCGGGCCGGGGCCGGGATCCCGCTGGTGCACGGGACGCCGATGCCGTTCGACAACTACTTCGACGGGACCGTGCCGGACTTCCTGTGGTTCGAGCGGCTGTTGGAGGACCAGGGCTCCGGGCTCAACAAGCCGGCCGCGGTGATCGTGGAGACCGTGCAGGGCGAGGGCGGCATCAACGTCGCCCGGCCCGAATGGCTGTGCGCCCTCAAGGAGTTGTGCGAACGGCAGGACATGCTGCTGATCGTCGACGACATCCAGATGGGCTGCGGACGGACCGGTGCCTTCTTCTCCTTCGAGGAGGCGGGGATCGTCCCCGACATCGTCACCGTGTCCAAGTCCATCAGCGGGTACGGACTGCCCATGTCCCTGTGCCTGTTCCGGCCCGAGCTGGACGTGTGGGAGCCGGGCGAGCACAACGGCACCTTCCGCGGCAACAACCCCGCCTTCGTCACCGCGACCGCCGCCCTGGAGACCTACTGGACCGACGGCCCCGCGATGGAGAAGCAGACCCGGACCAAGGGCGAGCAGGTCGAGCAGGGGCTCGTCGCGATCGTCGAGGAGAACCTCGCCGACGTGAAGGAGTACCGGGGGCGGGGCCTGGTGTGGGGTCTGGAGTTCCACGAGAAGGAGCGGGCCGGGCGGATCGCCGCCCGCGCCTTCGAACTCGGGCTGCTCATCGAGACGTCGGGGCCGCAGAGCGAGGTCGTCAAGCTGCTGCCCGCCCTGACCGTCACCCCGGACGAGCTGGACGAGGGGCTGAGCGTCCTCGCCCGGGCCGTCCGCGAAACCGTCTGACGCACGAGGAGGCATCGCAGAACCGTGATCGTCCGTTCGTTCAAGGAAATCGAAGGCACCGACCGGCACGTGAGGTCCGCGTCCGGGACCTGGGAGAGCAGACGCATCGTCCTCGCGAAGGAGCAGGTCGGCTTCTCGCTGCACGAGACGGTCCTGTACGCGGGCACGGAGACGTCGATGTGGTACGCCAACCACGTCGAGGCCGTGGTCTGCGTCGAGGGCGAGGCCGAGCTGACCGACCACGAGACCGGGAGGTCGTACCGGATCACGCCCGGGACCATGTACCTCCTCGACGGGCACGAGCGGCACACGCTGCGCGTCAAGGAGGACTTCCGCTGCATCTGCGTGTTCAACCCGCCGGTGACCGGCCGGGAGGACCACGACGAGAACGGCGTCTACCCCCTGCTGACGGAGGAGGACTGACTCATGCCCACGCCCACGCCCACGACTGCGACCACAACCACGACCACGACCACGACCACGACCACCGATCGGTACCCGAGCCGTGGCCCCGTCGAGGTCTCCGTCCCCCGTAGGGACCCCGTCGTCTGGTCGGCACCCGGCGCGCCCGGACCGATCGCCGCGGACGGGCTGGAGGCGTTCGACCGCGACGGCTTCCTCGCCGTCGAGCAACTCCTCGGCGACGACGAAGCAGCCGTGTACCAGCGGGAGCTGGAGCGGCTGCTCGCCGACCCGGCGGTCCGGGCCGACGAACGCTCCGTCGTGGAGCCGAAGTCCAGGGAGATCCGGTCCGTCTTCGAAGTGCACCGGATCAGCGAGGTGTTCGCGGACCTGGTGCGCGACGAGCGGGTGGTCGGCCGGGCCCGGCAGATCCTCGGCTCGGACGTGTACGTCCACCAGTCCCGGATCAACGTCAAGCCCGGGTTCGGGGCGGGCGGCTTCTACTGGCACTCGGACTTCGAGACCTGGCACGCCGAGGACGGCCTGCCGAACATGCGCACGGTGTCCGTCTCCATCGCCCTGACGGAGAACCACGACACCAACGGCGGCCTGATGATCATGCCTGGCTCGCACCGGACGTTCCTCGGCTGCGCCGGTGCCACGCCCGAGGACAACTACAAGAAGTCGCTGCAGATGCAGGACGCGGGCACGCCGTCCGACCAGGCGCTCACCGCCATGGCGGGCGAGTACGGCATCAAGCTGTTCACCGGCCGGCCGGGGTCGGCGACCTGGTTCGACTGCAACTGCATGCACGGCTCCAGCGAGAACATCACCCCCTTCGCGCGCAGCAACGTCTTCATCGTGTTCAACAGCGTGGAGAACACGGCGGTGGAGCCGTTCGCGGCACCGGTGCGGCGACCGGAGTTCGTCGGGGCGCGGGACTTCACGCCCGTGCGGTGATCAGCTCCCGCTGACGACGCGGCCTGGGCGGCCGGATGCCGCCCCGGGCCGCAAGCCCCGAGCCCCGAGCCGCGACCCGAGCCCCGAGCCGCGACCCGGGGCTCGGGGCTCGGGGCTCGGGCTCAGTAGCCGACGGTGAAGCGCTCGCCGATGTGCCGGGGTCGTTCGATCTCGTCGAGCAGGGCGACCGCGTAGTCCTCGGCGGAGATACGGCTGCTGCCGTCCTGGGCGACGATCAGATCCTCCGTGGCGGTGCGGTAGGCGCCGGTACGCTCCCCCGGCTCGATCGTCGCGGCGGGGCTGAGGCTGGTCCACCGCACGTCGCTGACGGTGCGGCAGAAGTCCAGGGCGTCCCCGTGGGCGTGCATGATCTGGAGCAGGGGCTCCGGCAGGCCCTCCGCGTCCCAGACCTGCCTGCCGTCCGGCAGGCGCAGGGAACCCGCGCCGCCGACCAGGACGAGCCGGGGTCCGTCGCCCTCCACGGTGCGGATGCCGGCGACCAGGGCTTCGGCGCTGGGCCTGATGGTGGCGACGTGGCCGGGCCCGTCGCCTCCGCCGACCGCGCTGATGACGACGTCCTGCCCCGCGGCCACCCCGGCGACGGCTGCGGGGTCCAGAACGTCACCGGTGACCACGGTCAGGTCGGGGTCGTCCCGGGTGAGCTTCGCCGGGTCGCGTACCACCGCCGTGACCATGTGCCCGCGACGGAGTGCCTCGTCCAGCACGCGGGATCCGATGGTGCCGGTGGCGCCGAACAGGATGATCTTGGACATGCCGGTCTCCAGTTCCCGTTGATCGTCTCAGGATCCGCAGGTTAGTGAGACCTCCCGTGACGGACCCGAGGCAGCGGGCCGGTCCGGAGGAACATGACCCGTTCAGGCGACTGCGTGTCCTGCTCGCCGGGTGCTTCCCCGGGGCCCCCGCACGATCCCGCAGGACCGAGCGGGGGCGTGTCCGTGCGGCCTCCGGGCCGTGTCACAGTGCCGGGTAGTCCGTGTACCCCTCGGCGCCGCCACCGTAGAACGTCGCCGGGTTCGCGGTGTTGAACGGGCCGCCGGCCCTGAGCCGGGCCGGGAGGTCCGGGTTGGCGAGGAAGAGCTGTCCGTAGGAGACGAGGTCGGCCGTGCCGTCCTCGACGAGGGCGAGGGCCGCCGGCCCGGTGGGGCCCTCGGTCGCCGGGTTGAGGACGAACACCCCGCTGAACCGCTTGCGCAGCGCGGTGGTCAGCTCCCGGGTGCCCGGCACCTCCATCACGTGCAGATACGCCAGGCCCAGCGGCTCCACGGCGTCGACCAGCGCGGTGTACGTCGCCTCCGGTTCGGGCTCGTCGATGTCGTTGAGCGGGTTGCCCGGGGACAGCCGCAGGCCGGTGCGTTCGGCGCCGACGGCCTCCGCCACCGCCTTGACGGCCGCCACCGCGAACCGGGTGCGGGCGGCCGGGGAGCCGCCCCACTCGTCGGTGCGCCGGTTGCTGCCGGGGGCCAGGAACTGGTGGATCAGGTAGCCGTTGGCGCCGTGCAGCTCGACGCCGTCGAAGCCGGCCTCGACGGCGGCCCGGGCGGCGGCCGCGTACTCGGCGACCGTGGCCTGGACCTCGCCGTCGGTCAGCGCGCGCGGCTCGACGAAGTCCTTCGGGCCCTCGTGGGTGTACACCTGGCCGCGGGCGGTGACCGCGGAGGGCGCGACGTTGACCAGTCCGTCGGGCAGCAGGTCGGGGTGGCCGATCCGGCCGGTGTGCATGAGCTGGGCGAAGATGACGCCGCCGACGGCGTGCACGGCGTCGGTGACGGTGCGCCAGGCGGCGATCTGCTCGGCGGTGTGCAGGCCTGGGGTGTCGGGATAGCCCTGGCCGACCGCCGAGGGCTGGATGCCCTCGGTCACGATCAGGCCCGCGGAGGCGCGCTGGGTGTAGTACTCCGCCATGAGCGCGGTGGGCAGGCCTCCCAGCGCGGCACGGCTGCGGTCATCGGGGCCATGGCGATGCGGTTGGCCAGGCGGTGGCCGGGGAGGTCGATCGGGTCGAAGGCAGTGGTCACAGCGTCTCCAGGGATATTTTCATTGGTCGGCCAAGCAAAACGGCGCGGCCTACTCTACTCCAATCATTGGCCGACCAATTAAATGCCCGCGGGAGGCTCTGAGTAGGCTTCGAGGACGGTTACCCGGAAGTCGGAGATCGGAGAGGTGCGGGAGCGACGATGGACGCCACCAAGGAACCGGCGGCGCACGCGGCCGGAGGCGGCTGCGTACTGCCCGCGGCCGCCCAGGGCGGTCCGGTCAGCCACGCGCTGAGCCGTGTGGCGCGGCTGCACCGCACCGCTGCCGCCGGGCTGCTGCGCGGGCTCGGCCTCTACCCCGGTCAGGAGCTCGTGATGATGCACCTGTGGGAGAACGGCCCGGCCCGGCAGGCGGACCTGATCAAGATGCTCGGCCTGGACCCCTCCACGGTGACCAAGATGCTCCAGCGGCTGGAGCAGGCCGGCCAGGTGCGGCGGCTGCCGGACCCCGCGGACCGGCGCGCGGTACTGGTGGAGGCCACCGAGTCCGGGGCCCGCCTGCTGGCCGAGGTGGAGCGGGTGTGGACCGCGCTGGAGGACGAGAGCCTCGCCGGCCTGGACCCGGCCGAGCGCGAGCAGTTGCTCGCCCTGCTCGACCGGGTCGAGGCCAACCTGTGGACCCGCAACGCGGCACAGGCCTGACGTCCCGGGCGCGGCCCCCGCAGGTCAGCCCGCGAGGGCGTCCAGCAGACGGTCCACGTCGGCGGGCGTGTTGAAGAGGTGGAAGGCCGCGCGCAGGTTGCCCGCGCGGTTGGAGACCTCGATGCCGGCCCGGCTCAGCCCGGGCTGGCGGCCGCCGAGCCCGGGGACCGAGACGATCGCCGAGCCGGGGGCGGGCACCGGCTCGTGCCCGAGGGCCGCGAGCCCGGCGCGGAACCGGTCGGCGAGGCCCACGTCGTGGGCGTGCACGGCGGCCACGCCGAGTTCCTCGATCAGGTCGAGCGAGCGGCGCAGGCCCGCGAACGTGAACAGGGCGTGGGTGAGGTCGAACCGCCGCGCGGAGTGGGCGAGTTCGGCGACCGGGCCGTAGCAGCTGTCCCACGGCTCCTCGCCCGCGACCCAGCCCGCGAGGACCGGGGTCAGGCCGCCGAAGTCCTCGGGGACCACGAGGAAGGCCGCGCCGTGCGGGCCGAGCAGCCACTTGAAGGAGACGGACGCGGTGAAGTCGTACGCGTCGGCGTCCATCGGCAGCCAGCCGGCGGCCTGGGAGAAGTCGACGTAGGTGCGGGCCCCGTGCGCGCGGGCGGCCTCGCGCAGTGCGGACAGGTCGGCGATCCGGCCGTCCGCCGACTGGGCCGCGCTGACCGCGACGAGGGCGGTGCCCGGACGGACGGACTCGGCGACGCGCTCCAGCGGCACCGCGCGGACCTTGAGGTCGCCGCGGACGTGGAAGGGGTTCAGTACGGAGGTGAAGTCGTCCTCGGCGGTGAGGACTTCGGCGCCGGCCGGCAGCGAGGCGGCGATCACGCCGGAGTGCGCGGCGACCGAGGCGCCCGCCGCGACCCGGGTGGCCGGGACGCCGGCGAGCCGGGCGTAGGCGGCCCGGCAGGCCTCGACGTCCTCGTACAGCGAGGTCAGGGGCCGCCCCTCGGCCCGCAGCAGCGCCGCCTCGTGCAGGGCGGCCACGGTACGGGCGGGCAGCAGGCCGTTGCTGGCGGTGTTCAGGTAGGTGCTCTTCGGGGTGAACTCGGCGCGGACGAGGCTCTCGAACGTCTCCGTGGTCTCCATGCGTCCACTCTGCGGCCCGGGGAACCCCCCGTCCATTGCGGATTTCTACGTGGATCCGCCAAGCAACGCTTATACGACGACCCTGACCTGGCCTTTCCCATCGGCTGCCCGGCTGCCGCCCGCCTCCTGCCCAGCTGCCGCCCGGCCGCTACCCGGCCGCCGCCCGGCCGCCTTCTCAGTGCTGCGGCACCGCGCACCCGTCCGGCCCGCAGGCCTCCGCGCCGCCTTCGTCGATGAGCTTCAGCGGGGAGCGCGCTCCCCAGGCCTGGCTGAGCGCCTGCGTGAACACCTCGGCGGGCTGGGCCCCCGAGACCCCGTACTTCCGGTCGAGGACGAAGAACGGCACCCCGTTCGCACCGAGCTCGGCGGCCTCCCGCTCGTCGGCGCGGACCTCGTCGGCGTAGCGGGACGGGTCGGCGAGCACCTCGCGCACAACCGCCGCGTCCAGCCCGGCCTCCACGGCCAGCTCCACGAGCCGCTCCTCGCCCTCGCTGAAGACGGAGCGCTCCTCGGCGAAGTTCGCCCGGTACAGGATCTGGACCAGCTCGTCCTGACGGCCCTGCTCCTTGGCGAGGTGCAGCAGCCGGTGCAGGTCGAAGGTGTTGCCGTGGTCACGGCCCCGGGTGCGGTACTCAAGACCCTCGGCGGCGGCCTGCGCGCCCAGGTTGTCCTCGCCGGCCTGGGCCTGCGCCTCGCTCATGCCGTACTTCCTGGTGAGCATGGTGAGCACGGGCTGGACGTCGCCCTTGGCGCGGCCGGGGTCCAGTTCGAAGGAGCGGTGCACGACCTCGACGTCGTCGCGGTGCGGGAAGGCGGCGAGCGCCTTCTCGAAACGCGCCTTTCCGACATAGCACCAGGGGCAAGCGATATCGGACCAGATCTCGACGCGCATGTTGTCGGCTCTCCAGGTAGTCACAAGAGGTCTTCAACTACCTGAACCTTCAAACAGCCCGAGTCATTCCCCGCCCACCGCGTACCGCAGGAACACGTGGTGATCACCTTCGGCCGGCGGGTTCTCCGGGTCCGGCACCCAGCCCTGGCGGGCGTAGAAGGCCTGGGCCCGCCGGTTGTCGACGTGCACGTCCAGCACGGCGGTCCGCCGGTGGTCGGCGCGCCACTGCTCCAGACAGGCGGCGTGCAGGGCGGTGCCGACACCGGCCCGCCAGCGGTCGGGGTCGACATGGAACTGGAACAGCTTGACCGTTTCGGCGGCGGCGCCCTCCGGGGTGCGGAAGGAGGCGACCCCGATGATCCGGCCGCCTTCCACCACGCACAGCACCTGCCCGTCGGGCCGCTCGACCGCGCCGCGCCAGGCGGCGGTCCAGTCGAAGCCGTCCTCCGGGAGGCCGTCCGGGTAGTACGTCGACCGGGCCCGGTGGTGCAGCGCGGCGATCGTCTCCGCCTCGGCGGACAGCGCCGTACGGATCACCCGGACACTCTTCTCACGGTCACTGATCACGCAACGGAGGACGTGACCGCGTCCGTGCCGGTTGCGTTTCCGCTCTCCTTCCAGCAGGGCCACGACCGTTCGGCACCGGCCGCGGCCCTGTTCGCCGTGGCCTTCGTGCTCAGCTTCCGTCGCGCAGGTCGGCCGGCCAGTCGGGCCTGAACTCGATGTGGTCGTACGTCACCACACACCCCTCCCCCATCGGCGACTGGGTCATGAAGCCGACCAGGGCGTCCTCCGTCTCCTTCTCGCCGCCTAGGGTGAACAGCCGCACGAAGACCCACTTCTTGCCGTCCCGGGAGGCGTGGAAGGCGAGCGCCCGCCCGGTCCGGCTGATCCGCAGCCAGACCGAACTGCCCTCCACCGTGAAGGCGTTGGAGTCGTCGGAGTGCCCCCGGGTGACCACGGTGCAGACGGTGGGCACGTCCGGGGAGTTCTCCAGGCAGAGCTTGGCCCAGGCGCGGTCGCCGACATGGACGTACAGCACACCGGCGTCGAAGGCGGCACCGAACCCGACGGTGACCCGGGCGATCAGCTGGAAGTCCCCTTCGGGCGCCCCGAGCAGCCGGGGCGCGTCCGAGGCGGGATCCAGCGCCTCACCGGTGGGCGACACGAACCGGTCCTGCCGGGCCCCGGCCCACCCGGTGAGCACCCCATCCTCGTAGAACCAGTGCCCGTCGGGCCCGTAGGTACGGAGGGAGAAAGGAAGTTCGGGAAGTTCGACGTCCATGGTCGGATTGTGTCAGGAGAACTTCTCGACGAACGCGCGGGTCGACGCGCCCCACAGGGGCGCGGGGAACTGCGCGAGGAACCACGACGAACCGGCACCCTGCGACGCACCCCACGCCCCCACGGCGCTACCGCTCCAGAACCCCGTTGAACCGCCGAGGAAGCCCCAGCGGATTGCCGTCCTTCAGCTCGGCCGGCAGCAAAGCCTCCGGCGCCCCCTGATACGCCACCGGCCGCAGCCACCGCTCAATGGCGGTACCGCCCACGGAAGTAGACGTGGAGGTGGTGGCCGGGTAGGGCCCGCCATGATGCTGGGCCGGGGCCACGGCGACCCCCGTCGGCCAGCCGTTCACCAGCACGCGCCCGGCCAGCGGCGTCAGCTCCGCGAGGATCTCCGCCCCCTGCCCCTCCCCCGCGGCCTCCTCGGCGGAGACATGCACCGTCGCCGTGAGGTTCCCCGGCAGCCGCGACAGCACCGCCGTCGCCTCGCCCCGGTCCTCGTAGCGGACCACCACGGTCACCGGCCCGAAGCACTCCTCGAGGAGCAGGTCATGGTCCCCCTCCTCGGCCAGGCTGGCCGCCGGCACCGTCAGGAACCCGGCGCTCACGGTGTGCTCGCCGCCCGCCCCGGGCGTCACCGGGGTCTCCACGTCGGGGAGTCCGGCGCGCTCGGCGACCCCGGCGACGAAGTTGTCCCGCATCCGGTGGTCGAGCAGTACGCCCGCGTCGGTGTTGCTGACCGCGTCCGTGAGGGACTTGACCAGACCGTCACCGGCGGCACCGGCCGGCACCAGCACCAGGCCCGGCTTCACGCAGAACTGCCCGACGCCCAGCGTCATCGACCCGGCGAGCCCGGTGCCGATCTCCTCGGCCCGCTCGGTGGCCGCGGCCTCCGTGACGAGGACCGGGTTCAGGGAGCCCAGCTCGCCGTGGAAGGGGATCGGCACCGGACGCGCGGCGGCCGCGTCGAAGAGCGCGCGCCCGCCCCGGATGGAACCGGTGAAGCCGGCCGCGGCGACCAGCGGGTGCCCGATCAGCTCGATGCCGGCCTGGAGACCGTGCACGAGACCGACGACGGCCTCCGGGATGCCGTGCTCGGCCGCGGCCAGCCGCAGCACCTTGGCGACCAGCTCGGACAGGGCCGGGTGGTCGGGGTGGGCCTTGACGACGACCGGGTTGCCGGCGGCCAGCGCGCTCGCGGTGTCGCCGCCGGCGACGGAGAACGCGAAGGGGAAGTTGGAGGCCGAGTAGACGGCGACGACACCCAGCGGGACCTTGTAGCGGCGCAGGTCCGGGATCGGCGGGGTGGCCGTGGCGTCGGGGTGGTTGATGATGACGTCGAGGAAGGCGCCCTCGTCGACGATGTCGGCGAAGGCCCGCAGCTGGTAGACGGTGCGGGCGAGTTCCCCGGTCAGCCGGACGGGGCCGAGCGCGGTCTCCGCGTCGGCGGCCTCGACCAGCCGGTCCTTCGCTCCGTCGAGTCCGGCGGCGGCCGAGCGCAGGAAGGCGGCGCGGACCGTGCGGTCGGCGAGGGAGCCGCGGGCGGCGTGCGCGGCCGTGACGACGGCGTCGACCTCCTCGGCTGTGGCCTCCACCGCAACCTGTTCACGCTGCTTCCCGGTGCGCGGGTCGACACTCCAGACTGGTGCTGCTGCCACCGCGGGTCCCTCCATGGTTGCGTCCTGCCGCGATATCCGGGTCATATCCGGGTCATTCACCAGGGATGTTCGATATACTGAACGCTGTCTCTGATGATGAATACACTGTTGGAGACTATAACCTCGGTTTCTCGTCCAACGAAGGGGTCAAGGGCGATGTCGGCAGGCGAGACAGGCGGCGGGGCACAGGTCAAGTCCGCGGTACGGACCGTGGAGTTGCTGGAGTACTTCGCCGGCCGGCCCGGTATGCACTCCCTCGCGGCCGTCCAGGAGGCCGTCGGATATCCCAAGTCCAGCCTCTACATGCTGCTGCGCACGCTGGTGGAACTCGGCTGGGTGGAGACGGACGCGACGGGCACCCGGTACGGCATCGGGGTGCGGGCGCTGCTGGTCGGCACGTCGTACATCGACGGCGACGAGGTGGTCGCGGCGGCCCGCCCGACCCTGGACCGGCTCTCCGACGACACCACGGAGACCATCCACCTCGCGCGTCTCGACGGCACGAACGTGGTCTACCTGGCCACCCGCCAGTCCCAGCACTACCTGCGCCCCTTCACCCGGGTCGGCCGCCGGCTGCCCGCGCACTCCACCTCGCTCGGCAAGGCGCTGCTCGCCACCCACACCGACGAGCAGGTCCGCAAACTGCTGCCGGAGACGCTCCCCGCGCTCACCGAGCACACCATCACGGACCGCGAGAAGCTCATCGAGGAGCTCCACCAGATCCGCGAGCAGGGCTTCGCGATCGACCGCGAGGAGAACACGCTCGGGCTGCGCTGCTTCGGCGTGGCGATCCCGTACCGCACCCCGGCCCGGGACGCGATCAGCTGCTCGGTGCCGGTGGCCCGCCTCACCCCCGCCCACGAACAGATGATCAAGGACGCCCTGTTCGACGCCCGGGACCGCCTGACCCTGGCGACGCGCCGGCTCTGACCCGGCGGCGCCCGCATGAGCGGTCGATGAGAAATCCGGCCGGAGGGAACGGACACCCCGTCTTCGCTCGTCTGTCTGAGCGGGATGAACAAGACGATCAGGCGGGCGTCCGTCTTCGCGCTGCTGCTCGTGCTCACTCTGCTGGTCAGGGCGACATGGGTGCAGTTCTACGACGGCCAGGCCCTCGCGGACGACACGGACAACCGGCGCAACGTCATCGAGACGTACTCACAGCCGCTCGGGAACATCATCGTGGCCGGTGACTCGATCACCGGCTCGGCCAGGACGTCGGGGAGCAGCGACCTCAAGTACAAGCGCACGTACACGGACGGCGAGCTGTACGCGGCGGTGACGGGCTATGCCTCGCAGAGCTATGCCCCGACCCAGCTGGAGGGCATCTACCAGGACCTGCTCAACGGCACTGACAGCCGCCTCAAGACGGTCATGGACACGGTCACCGGCGAGCGCGCCGAGCCGGGCAACGTGATCACGACGATCGACCCGGCCGTCCAGAAGGCGGCCTACAAGGCGCTCGGCGACAAGAAGGGCGCGGCGGTCGCGATCGACCCGAAGACCGGCAAGATCCTGGCGGTCGTGTCGACCCCGTCGTACGACCCCTCCTCGCTCACCGACGCCAACACCGCCGGCTCGGCCTGGAAGAAGCTGACCTCCGACAGCGACAAGCCGCTCACCAACCGGGCGCTGCGCCAGCCGCTGCCGCCGGGCTCGACGTTCAAGCTGGTGGTCGCGGCGGCCGCCCTGGAGGACGGCCTCTACGCGAACGTCGACACGAAGACCGACAGCCCGGACCCGTACACCCTGCCCGGCACGACGACCCCGCTGAAGAACGAGAACACCTCGGCGCCCTGCGAGAACGCCACGATCCGCACGGCCCTGCGCTACTCCTGCAACAACGTCTTCGGGAAGATGGCCGTCGACCTGGGCCAGGACAAGGTCAGGGCGATGGCCGAGAAGTTCGGCTTCAACGACGCCAAGCTGGACGTGCCGGTGCGGGCCTACGCCAGCGTGTACCCCTCGAACATGGACAAGGCCCAGACCGGCCTCTCCGGCATCGGCCAGTTCGACGTCACGGCGACCCCACTCCAGATGGCCATGGTGTCGGCCGCCATAGCCAACGGCGGCAAGCTGGTCTCGCCGCATATGGTCTCGCAGATCACCGACAGCGGCGGCGACGTGCTGAAGGACTACGACGACGAGGCGGACAGCGAGCAGATCGTCAGCTCCTCGACCGCGGAGCAGTTGCAGTCCGCGATGGAGACGGTCGTCAAGGACGGCACGGGCACGAACGCGCTGATCGACGGCGTGACGGTGGGCGGCAAGACGGGCACGGCCCAGCACGGCGAGAACAACAGCAAGACGCCGTACGCCTGGTTCACGTCGTACGGCAAGTCCGACAGCACGGGCAAGGAGGTCGCGGTGGCGGTCCTGGTCGAGCAGTCGGACGCGGCCCGGTCGGAAGTGAGCGGCAACGGGCTGGCGGCGCCGGTGGCGAAGGCGATGATGGAGGCGGCGTTGAAGAAGTAGGGGGTTCTCTGCGCGATCAGGTGCGGGTTTCGTCGTGGCTGGTCGCGCCCGCGCGGCGGTAGCCGCATATCGACTACCGCCCCGCGCCCCTACGGGGCGCTTCACTCACGATGTCACTTCACGCCCAGCACCTGCTCCACCGGATCGATCGCGAAGTACACCAGGAACAGCGCCGACACGGCCCACAGCAGCCAGTTGACCTCCTTCGCCTTCCCCAGCACCGCCTTGATCAGGACGTACGCCAGGAACCCGGCGCCGATGCCGTCCGTGATGGAGTAGGTGAACGGCATCACGCCGATCGTCAGGAACGCCGGGATGGCGATCTCGTACCTGTCCCAGTCGATGTGCTTGACGTGGGTCATCATCAGGAAGCCCACGGCGATCAGCGCGGGCGCCGCCGCCTGGAGCGGGACGATGGTGAGCAGCGGCGTGAGGAACAACGCGAGACCGAACAGGCCGCCGGTGATCAGGTTGGCGAACCCGGTGCGCGCGCCCTCCCCCACGCCCGCCGCCGACTCGATGTACGCCGTGTTGGAGGAGGCCGAGCCGAGGCCGCCGGCCACCGCCGCCGCGCCGTCGATGAACAGCACCCGCCCGATGCCCGGCACCTGCCCCTGCTCGTCGAGCAGCCCGGCCTCCGCGCTGATGCCGACGATCGTGCCCATGGCGTCGAAGAAGTCGGACAGGATCAGGGTGAAGACCAGCAGTACGGCCGTCAGCACACCGGCCTTGCCGAAGCCGCCGAACAGGCTGAAGTGACCGACGAGCCCGAAGTCGGGCGTGCCCACGATCTTGTCGGGGATCTTCGGCGTGGTCAGGCCCCAGCTCTTGATGTCGGCGACGGAGTCGATGACGATCGCCACGGCGGTCATCGTGACGATGCTGATCAGGATCGCGCCCTTCACCTTGCGCGCGACCAGCGCGATGGTCAGGAGCACGCCAACACAGAAGACGAGCACGGGCCAGCCGGTGAGCCGGCCCACGGCACCCAGCTGCACCGGCACGGTGGTGTCCGCGGCGTCCGGGATCCGGCTGACGAAGCCCGCGTCGACGAAGCCGATGAACGCGATGAACAGGCCGATGCCGACGCCGATCGCCTGCTTCAGCTGCTGCGGAATGGCGTTCATGATCGCCTCGCGCAGGCCGGTCAGCACGAGCACACAGATCAACAGGCCTTCGAGGACGACCAGCCCCATCGCGTCGGACCAGCTCATCAGCGGTGCCAGCTGGAAGGCCACGACGGCGTTCAGGCCGAGTCCGGCGGCGATGGCCAGCGGCAGGTTGCCGCCGACACCCATGATGATCGTCATCACGCAGGCCACCAGCGCGGTGGCGGTGACGAGTTGGCCGGTGTCGAGGGTGTGTCCGAACTTGTCCTTGGCGCTGCCGAGGATGATGGGGTTCAGGACAAGGATGTAGGCCATGGTGAAGAACGTGGCGAAGCCGCCGCGTATCTCACGGCCGAACGTGGATCCCCGTGCGGAGATCTTGAAGAACCGGTCGACGCCGTTCCCGGCAGGTGGCGCGGCCCCCTGCGGCCGGGCCGCCTTCTGCGTCTCGGACATGGTCGTACTCCTCGTCCCCTGAGCGTGCGTGTGCGGATGCTGGCTGGATTGTTCCCGCGCCGAACCTGTTTCAGGTTTTCCCCGTGTTACGGAATCAGGCTCGGTGTGGTTCGGTGGACCACACCGCGTCCGACCCTTCGCACCGGACACATCGAACCCCCGTACGACGCACACGAAATGATCACTGCTACGCTCCGGATCTCGCCGGAACGTTCCTCCGGATACTCACAAGCCACCGCATGTCATCTACATGACACAGAATCCCTGACAGAAGAGGTCACCCGTGGGCTCAGTCGTCGACGACGCCGCCTCCGTGGAGTTCCATGCCTTCTTCGAACGCCACTACGCCGAACTCGCCCGTCTCGCCCATCTGCTGACCGGTGAGGCGGACGCCGCCGACGATCTGGCCGCCGACGCCCTGCTGGCGCTGTGGCACCGCTGGGACCGGGTCCGGGCCGCCGACCACCCGGTCGCCTACGCCCGGGGTGTCGTCGCCAACCTGGCCCGCACCCGTATCCGCAGTGCCGTGCGCGAGCGGCGCCGGATCGCCCTGTTCTGGTCGCACCGCGAGGAGACCACCGAGAACCCGGACGTCGCCGGAGTGGTCGACGTGCAGGGGGCGTTGCGCCGGCTGCCGTTCCGCAAGCGGGCGTGTGTGGTGCTCCGGCACGCGTTCGACCTGTCGGAGAAGGACACCGCGCTCGCCCTGGGGATCTCGGTGGGTACCGTTAAGAGCCAGACGTCGAAGGGCATGGCGGAGCTGCAGCGGCTGCTCGGCGACTCCCAGGGTGTTCCGCAGAGGGTGCACGCGGCGATGGCGCCGCGCACCGGCCAGAGCGGAGGAAGGAACCGATGAGGCAGCAGGACGTGCACGACGAGCTGCGCGCCCGGCTGCACGAGGCGGCCGAGGCGCACGAACCCGACCGCGCCCGCATCCTGGCCCGGGTCGAGCGGGGCATGGCCGCGCAGGGCCGCCCGAACCATCGCGCCACCCTTCCGCCCCTGTTCGGCTGGGTCCGGGTGGTCAGCGCCACGGCCGCGGTCGCCGCGGTCCTCGGGGTCGGCGGCTACGCGGTCGCCTCGGCCGTGAAGGACACGCCCACCGAGAAGACGGTCGCGGTGTCGCCGACGCCCTTGTCGTCCCCCGACGCGACCAGCCGCCCGCCGTCCCGCACGGCCGCCCCGCCGGCTTCCGGTGCCCCCTCGAAGGCCTCCTCCCCCGAGGCGAGTTCGACGCCCTCGTCGACCCCGAAGGCCTCCGCCACCCCCGCGTCGCCCGTCGCCGAGGGCGAGACGGACGGCCCGCTCTGGTCGGACGGCTCGGTGGACCCGCACAGCAACGACTTCTGGGCGCAGTCCAACGTGACCCTGAAGACCTCCGGACAGCTGACGGCGCTCACGGTGCAGCTGAAGGTGGCCCAGACGGGCGGAGTGACCGACGCCGGCGCCTGGCGCTCCCTGCCGGAGACCGACTTCACCCAGTCGGTCACCGAGCAGAACGGCTTCCTCGTCTACACATGGACCCTCAAGCCGGGCAGCAAGGTCGCCGCCGGAGAGTGGGTGTTCGCGGGCCAGTACAACCACAAGCAGGGCGGCCGCGACGCGAAGAACGACACCTACACGATCACCGGCACGGCAGCCGGCAAGCAGTACGCGGTGACGGGCGACTTCGCAACCCACACGACAGCCGACGGCGACTCCTGAGAAGCGCCCCAAAGGGGCGCGGGGAACTGCGCGACCAGCCCCCACGGCCGCGCAGCCCGCGACGCACCCGTCAGTCCATGGTGGATCCGATCGTCGTCGACCCCGTGGTCAGAAACACCGTCAGCGGCAGCGCCCCACTCGCCGACCTCGCCGCATACGCGGACGTCGCGTCCGTCGACTTGAACGCCGGCGTGGCCACCCCGCCGTCCCAGCTGTTCGCCGCCGACACCGCCCTGGACCCCAGCTTGTCCGCCCCGCCCCCGTTGCTCACCGCGAGGTTCCGCGCCAGCCGGGCCTTGCCGGTCTCGAAGAAGAACCCGGCCTGGGCGTTCGCGTAGGCCGTGTTGCGGTTCAGGACGATCGCCCCGGTGTTGGAGTTCTCGGTGAACCCGTTCAGCGTGTTGTCCCAGGCCGCGTTGTCGTTGACGACGTGCGCGACGGCGACACCCCCGCCGCCCAGCTTGAACCCGTTGCCGTTGCCCTCGAACGCGGAGTCGTTCCACCGGTTCCTGCCGTTGCCGAAGGCCCAGCTGTGTTCGATCCTGACGGGCGACGAGAACTGCCACAGGTCAAGGCCGTCGTCCGAGTTGTTGTACAGACGCGCGCCGGTCACCTTGTTGCCCGTGCCCGAGCCGAACTTGATGGCGATGCCGTCGGCGTTCTGCCCGTGGCCGGCCTTGTCGTAGTTGCCGTAACTGTCCAGGTTCTGGACGAGGTTGTTCACGGTGTTGTCGCCGCGCAGCGTGAACCCGGAGTCCCCGTTGTCCGCGGTGACGAGGTTCTTGAAGATCCCGCCCGTGGACGAGGTGACGACGAAGCCCTGGGCCGGGGAGTTCTGGAAGGTGAGGTCCTGGACGGTCCAGTAGCTGCCGTAGATCCCGGTGAGCCACTGGCCGGCGGGCAGCTTGGAGCCGTCGATCCTCACCTTCTCGCCGCTGTAGGCCTTGAGGGTGATGCGGTTCGCACTCGTACCGCTGGCCGTCGACTTCAGGGTGGCGGTCGGGTAGTAGGTGCCCGCGCGCACCTGGATGACGGTGCCGGCGGTGGCGTTCGCGACGGCCGACTGCAGTTGCGCCGTGGTGGAGACGGTGACCGTGCTGGTGGCGGCCTGGGCACCGCCGTTCGACAGGCCGAGGTAGACGCCTCCCGCCCCCGCGGCGACGGCCACCGCCGCGGCGATCGAGAGGGTACGCGTCCTGCGGTGGCGTCCGGTGCTGAAGCGCACTGGCCGTTCCTTTCCTTGACGTCCGTGACGTGCTGAACGTGCTGGACGTGATCGACGAGGGAGCGAAACGGGCCGGAGGGGCCGCCCCGGCCCGTTTCTGTCTCCCAGTCGCCGCGGCGGCCGGAAAGGGTTGCCGCCTTTCCGGCTACGACACGAAGTACGTCGGGTTCGGCAGCTTGTAGGTGCGGTTCGCGTAGCCGCCGTCCAGGTCCGAGTACTGGTCGCCGAAGTTGGCGACGATGTCGTACCCGAGGTCGTCCTCGATGTGCTTGCGGGTGCCGGACTTGTACTGCACGGTCGTGCAGTTCCAGGTACCCGGGGTGGCGCAGGAGCTCAGGTAGGACGGCGGGTTGGCCTTGTCCTTGAGGAACATGTGGGCGGCGTCGAGGTTGACGTCGGCGCCGATCTTCTTCAGGTTCTCGACGGCGGCGGTGCGCTGCGCCTCGCTGAGCCCGGAGTTGTAGAAGACCTCGACGCCTTCGCTCTTCGCGTACTGGACCAGCTCGGCGCTGCCGAACACGCCCGGCCGGTCGGCCTTGTTGACGTAGTCGGCCCAGGTGGTCGAGTTGTACGTGTAGTTGTAGCGCTTCTCGTAGTCGAGGCTGAGCAGCAGCGTGTCGTCGATGTCGAAGACGACCGCGGCCTTCTTGCCGTGGCGGTGCGCCTTGCGCGCGGCCCGGTCGATGTAGCGCTTGGCGTCCGCGTCGATGCGCGCCAGGTCCTTGGCGTAGGGGCTGGTCGGCGACGCCTGGTAGACGCCGTTGGCGTCGGCGGCGGTGCCGTAGTAGGTGTCGATGTCCTTCACCAGGAGCCCGATGTTGTACGGCTCGTGGGTGGAGTTCGCGGTCGACTGGCCGGCCGTGGCGGCACCGGCGCCGTAGAGGGCACCGCCGGCGACCGCGCACACGGTGGCGATCGTCGCGAGACGAAGTGACTTATGCATGACAGGGTTTCTACGCGCGTCACCCGGGTGGGCGCGAGACCCGTTGCCTGATCGATATCTCATCGGCGGGCAAAAAGCGGGTCAAGCGCCCTGGAGGGAGTCCTTCCGGTTCTCCGTTCAGTTCATGGTGGCCCCGATGGTCGTGCTCCCCGTCGTGAGGAAAGTGGTGGCCGGCAAAGAGCCGTCCGACTGGCGGGAGTTGTACGTCGTCGAGGCGTCCGTCGACTTGAAGGCGGGGGTGCTGATGCCGCTGTCCCAGTTGTTGCCGGCGGACACCACCGACGAGCCCTTGCTGACCGTCCCGCTGCCGTTGCCCACCGCGAGGTTCTTGCCGAGCCGGGCCGCGCTGGTGGCGAAGTAGTAGCCCCAGTTGCCGTTGGCGTAGGCGGTGGTGCGGTTGATGACGAGCGCGCCGGTGTTGGAGTTCTCGGTGAACCCGTTGCCCGCGTTGCCCCAGGCGGCCGAGTTGTTGACGACGTGCGCGACCACCTCGCCGTCGCCGCCCAGCTTGTAGCCGTTGCCGTCACCGGCGAACGCCGAGTCGCCCCAGCGGTTGACGCCGTTGCCGAAGGACCAGGTGTGCTCGACGGTGACCGGCGAGGAGAAGGACCAGAAGTCGATCCCGTCGTCCGCGTTGTTGTAGGTCCGTGCCCCGGTGATCAGGTTCCCGGTCCCGGAGCCGAACTTGACGGCGATCCCGTCGGCGTTCTCCCCGTGGGTGGCGGCGTCGTAGTTGCCGTAGGTGTCGAGGTTCTTGACGGTGTTGTTGACCGTCCCGTCCCCGGTGAGCGTGAAGCCGGAGTCGCCGCCGTTGATGGTCTTGATGTTGTTCCAGTTGGTGCCGGTGCAGGACTGGCAGACCACCGCACTGTCCGGGGAGTTCTGGAAGGTGATGTTGGAGACGTTCCAGTAGTCCGCGGTCAGCTTGAAGATCCAGGAGCCGGAGGGCAGCGAGGAACCGTCGATCTTGACCGTCTCCGAGCCGTACGCGGTGAGCGTGACCGGCGCGGACGAGGTGCCGTTGGAGGTGGACTGGAGGGTGGCGGTCGGGTAGTAGGTGCCGCCGCGGACCTGGATGACGGTGCCGGCGGTGGCGTTGAGGATGGCGTTGGACAGGTCGGTGGAGTTGCTGACCACGACGGTGGCCGCCTGTGCCGGGGTGGCGATCACGGCAAGTCCGAGCGATGCGGTGGTCACCGCGAGCGCGGTGAAGGTGCTGATTCGACGCATGACGTGCGGGTCCTTTCGTCGATCAGAGGGAACTGGTCTGTTGCGGTCTCCAGTCGCCGAGGTAGGTCGCGGGGGTGTGCGACGCGGCCTCGGCGTCGGTGAGCTGGGGCCGGTTCCCGGGGACGGTGATCACCGAGCCCGGCCCGGAGTTGCGGAACTCGGCGAACCGCATGGACTGCCAGGGGTAGGCGTCCCGCATGTTCGTGTAGGGCGCGACGGGGTCGATCCCGGGGCCGATGAGGCTGTCCCGCACGACCAGCGAGGGCCAGGCGGTGGTCTCGTACGACGGCACCCAGGGCCGCGCCAGTTTGTACGCCCCGTCCTCCGCGCCGGAGGTGAACCGGCAGCGGACGGCGAGGAACCCGTGCGGGTTGACACGGGCGGTCGAGGGGGCGAACACCATGCCCTTGGGGGTGAAGGTCACGTCCCGTTGCAGGGTCCGGAAGTGGCAGTGCGCGTACACCGCGGTGGCCCGCCCGAAGACGAAGTCGACGTCGCCCTCGATGTAGCACCCGCGGAAGTACTGCCGGTCGAAGGAGCCGAGTGCGGTGGTGTCGGCGAACAGGGTGTCCTGGTGGGCGAGGAGCCGGACGTTCTCGACGTGGGTGCGGTCCCCGGTCAGGTAGGCCGCGACGGCCTGGGTGCCGGTGATGTCCGGGTGGTCGGCGCGCAGCCAGTCGTTGGCGAGGGTGAGGTCGCGCACCCGGAGCCCGGCGGCGGCCGAGGTGAAGGTGGCCGAGCCGGCCGTGCCGTAGGTCCCCGAACCGTCCGGTCGCTGTGTCCCGTTGGCGTTGTCGAAGACGACGACCGCCGCCCGGGGGTCGCGGCTCGCGCCCCGCAGCGTCAACTCCTCCTTGTCGGCGGGCACGTTGACGGTCTCGCGGTACGTTCCGGGATGCACGACGATCGTCCACCCCCGCCCCGGCACCGCGTCCACGGCCGCCTGGACGGAGTCACCGGGCCGGACGTGCAGGACCCGGCGGTCCCGGGTGAGGGCCGAGGCGGATCCCACGGCCACCGCGGCCGCTCCGGCGGCGAGAAGTGCGCGTCGGGTCGGCACGTCAGCACTCCTTCCACGGGGTCCAGTCGCCGAGAAACGTCTCCCGGGTCGCGGATCCGGCCTGTTCGGCGGTGAGCTGGGGCCGGTTCCCGGGGACGGTGATCGCCGCGCCGGGTCCGGAGTTGCGGTACTCGGCGAAGCGCTGGCTCTGCCAGGGGAAGGCGTCCGACATGTTGGTGTAGGGGGCGACGGCGTCGATGCCCGGGCCGAGCCAGGAGTCGCGCACGACGAGCGAGGGGCGGGCCGTGGTGTCGGAGCTGGGTACCCAGGGGCGGGCCAGTTTGTAGGCGGCGTCCGGGGCCGCGCTGCTGATCCGGCTCCGGCTCACCAGGTACCCGTACGGGTTGGCGTTCGCCGTGGACGGGGCGAGCACGAACCCGTAGGGGGCGGCCGCCAGGTCGGTTCGGTCCAGGGTGCGGAAGTGGCATCCCTCGTACACCGCCGTGGCCCGCCCGAAGACGAAGTCGACGTCGCCCTCGACGTAGCAGTGCGCGAAGTACTGCCGGGCGAAGACGCCGAGGGCCGTCGAGTCGGCGTACAGGGTGTCCTGGTGGCCGAGGAACCGGCAGTGGTGGAAGGCGCTGCGGTCGCCCTGCACCTTGAGGGCGACGGCCTGGGTGCCGGTGCTGTCGGGGTGGTCGGCGCGCAGCCAGTCGTTGGCGAAGGTGATCCAGCGGGCGGTGAAGCCGTCGGCCTGCACGGTGGTGGTGGCCGAGCCGGTGGTGCCGTGGGTCCCGCCGCCGGGCTTGGGGGTGCCGGCCGCGTTGTCGTACACGATGACGACGTCCCGCGGGTTCTCGGTGGCGCCGATCCAGGTGGCCTCGGTGCGGGTGGTGTCGACGGCGACCGTCTCCCGGTAGACGCCCGGGGCGAGGACCAGCGTCCAGCCGCTGCCGGTGGCGGCGGTCACGGCGGCCTGGACGGTGCTGAAGTCGCCGCGGCCGTGCGGGTCGACGTACAGGGTCCGCGGGGTGCGGCGGTGCTCCGGGGAGCCGTAGCGCCCGAAGGGGCGGGCGGTGGCGTGCGCGGGCAGGGCGGCCAGGGCGAGCGCGGCGCCCGCCGCGGCGCCCGCGAGCAGGACACCCCGTCTGGACAGGGGGAGGTGGCGCGAGGACATGCGGGTGCTCCTTGAAGAGGGAAGGGGGTGGCGGTACTCCTTGCCGTGGGGGGGTGGGGCCGGGGCGGACCGCGTCGCGCGCCCCGGCCGCGTCGAACGCGTGTCAGCGCAGGTGACCGGCGCCCGCACCGCAGTCGACGATGCGCGGCACGGCCTGTGCCGGATCGACCTTCGTCCGCAGGGTCGGGGTCCAGGTCGAGCCCGCGGTGAGGGTCTCCGCCGGGATCTGCGCGTTGTGGACGGCGATCAGGTCCGTCGGCTCACCGTTGACGTAGTTGTCGTCGGCGGTGAGCGTCGACTCGTTCCACTTCTTCAGGATCGAACCGGCCCTGACGGTGTCGGGCAGGGTGAACGCGTTGTGTTCCGCGACGAGTTGGGACTCGATCCCGATGCCGTAGCTGTAGCCGTAGCCGTCCTCGGCGACGAAGTGGTTGTTGTAGGAGTCGACCTGCCCGAACCGCACCCGCGGCGCCCGCTCCACCAGGTTGCTGAACAGGTTGTGGTGGAAGGTGACCTTGAGGTGCCCCCGGTCGACGGCCGCGGTGGACGCGCTGTCGCTGTTGCCGATGAGGATCGTCTTGTCGTGGTCCGCGAAGACGTTCCAGGAGGCGGTGACGTAGTCGGCGCCCTTGACTATGTCCAGTTCTCCGTCGTGCTGTTCGTAGATCCGCCCGAAGTAGTACGGCAGGGTGCTGTCCGGATGATCACCGTCGGTGAACGTGTTGTGGTCCATCCACACATGGGTGGACCCGTAGATGACCGCGCTGTCGTACTCGGAGTTCCAGTTGCCGTCGGCGGTGTCGGTCGGGTCCCACTGCGGGAAGCAGTCGAGGGGACTCTCGAAGCTGAGGTTGCGGACGATGACGTTGTCGACGGCCTTGATCTGCAGGCTGGCACCCTTGAAACCGGCGTCCTCGCCGATGCCGACGATGGTGGTGTCGGCCGGGACGTACGCCTTGATGTACGCGTCCTGAGCGGCCTGTGAGGCGCGGCGCAGCCCCTCCGGACTGTCGTCGGGCTCGCTGTCGAGGTTGGTGGAGTGCCCCCAGGCCTCGGGAGAGTACTTCGCGAGGTAGGCGTCGAAGTCGTAGCCGGGCACGGCGAACGAGTCACAGCTCGGCCCGTCCGCGTCGATCGTCCCCTCGACTCTGACGATCTTCGGCGCGCTGCCGCCGTCCGCGAGCGCGGCCTTGAACTCGTCCCAGGTGGTGACGGTGTAGACGTGCGCGGCGTCGGCGGCGGAGCCACCTGTGGTCCCGGTGGTGGCCGCGCCCCAGCCGTCGTTCGCGGCCAGCACCTGCCGGTCCGGCCCGACCCGGTGGGCTCCGGCGGCCTGGGCGGTTCCGGTCACGGCCAGCACGAGAGCCGTGCAGCCCACGACCGCCATCATGACGCGTCCATGACATCTCTGAATTCGCACTGTGCGGGTCTCCTCAGCTTGCGGGTGGCCAGGTGATCCAGGACGTGGGGATGTCCTTGTGCAGCCGGACGACGTCGTGCCGGGCCAGCACCCGGGTACGCAGCAGCTCCTGCGCCACGAGGCGGGCCACGGCGATGGCCCCCGGCGGGTTGAAGTGCGTGTTGTCCTGCTCGGTGTCCGTCCAGTTGAAGTACGTCTTGGTCGCCTCGACCCCGAGCGACTGCCACAGCGCGAGCGACAGCGCCTCGATGTCGAGCAGCGCGACGCCCTCCCGCGCGGCGAGCGCGCGCATCGCCGCCGGGTACTCCCCGTGCGTCGGCACGGCATTGCCGTCGGCGTCGAACCGCCGGCGCTCGACGGGCGTGGCGAGCACTGGCCGGGCACCGTGCGCACGGGCGCCTTCGATGTACAGCCGCAGGTAGTCCTGGTAGGTGGTCCAGGGCTCGGTGTACCGGGTGGGGTCGTCGCTCTTCTCGTCGTTGTGCGCGAACTGGACGACCAGCAGGTCGTGCGGCCGGATGGTGGCGAGGACGGCATCGAGCCGCCCCTCGTCGACGAAGCTCTTGGAACTACGGCCGTTGACCGCTTGGTTGGAGACGGGAATTTCCTTCCGGAGAAAGAAGGGGAGCGCCATTCCCCACCCGGTCTCGGGTGCCGCGTCGGCGTATTTCTGGGCGGCGGTGGAGTCGCCGGCGATGTAGAGCGTTCGCTTCCCGCCGGGAGAACGGCCGCCGAGAGGAACGGCGGCGAGGGCGGCCGCGGTGACCTGTCTACGGGTAAGTGACACAAGAGGCTGCCTTTCAGGTCTTTTAGGGGCGCGGGGAACTGTGCGACCAGCCACGACGAACCCGCAGCTCCCCACAACCGAAACCACCCGAGCGCTCAGTGATGGGCCTTCCAGTCGGCCTGCGCCTTGTCGAGCTGGTCGGCCAACGTGTCCAGGAACTCCTTCGCCGTCATCTTCCCGAGCAGCACCTTCTGGAAGTTCGGCTCGTTGTCGGCCTTGGAAATGGTGTTCCAGTCCGGCAGGTAGTAAGGAAGCTGCACGATCTTGGTCGACGCCCCGTTCAAGGCCTCGGCGGCCAGAGCCGTCGGCTCCGACGCCTGGACCCACGCATCCTGCGCGGCCTCGTTGTTCGCCGGCACCTGCCCCGCCGACTCGTTCCACTTGCTGTTGGCCTCGTGCGAGGCGGCGAACTCGACGAACTTCCAGGCGGCGGCCTTGTTCTTGCCGGACTTGAAAAGGGCGAGCCCGTCCACGGGGTTGGAGACCTGCACCCGGGTGCCGTCGTCCAGCGTCGGATTCGGGATCCCCTTGAACTTCCCGCTCAGCGCCTTCTCGTGGTCGGCATAGGAACCGAGGTTGTGGCTCAGCATCCCGATCGTGCCGGAATCCCACTGCGCGACCATCTTGGTGAAGTCGTTGTTGACGTCGGCGGACGGGGTGTCCTTCTTGTACAGCCCGACGTACTTCTCCAGGGCGGCGACGTTCTCCGGGTCGTTGACGGTGGTCTTGTCACCGTTCCAGAAGGAGGTGATCCCGCTCTGTCCGTACATGGCGTCCAGCGCCTGGGCGATGGATCCCTCGCCGCCCCGGATGGTGTACCCGAACCTGTTCTTCCCCTGGTCGGTGAGTTTCCCGGCGGCCTCGTAGAACTTCGTCCAGGTGGTCGGCGGATCCAGCTTCGCCGCGCTGAACAGGTCGGTCCGGTACCAGAGCGTGCCGTTGTTCGCGGAGGTCGGCACGGAGTACGTCTTTCCGTCCCCGCCCGCGGACTTCACGCTGTCCAGGAACTTCTCGTTGAGCTTGCCGTTCAGCGAGCTCTTCGCGAGCCGGCTGTCCAGCGGCTCCAGCGCGCCCTGCGCGGCGATCTCCGCGAGCATCGCGGTGCCGACCCCGCCGACGTCGGGCAGCCCGCCGCCCTGGATGGCGGTGTCGTACTTGGACTGGACACTGGCCGCGGGCACCCCGACGTACTTGACCTTGATGTCGGGGTTCTGCTTCTCGAAGTCGGCGATGATCTCCTTCCAGACGTCGGTGCGGACACCGCCGTTGTTGTCCCAGAAGGTGATCGTGCCCTTCCCGGAGCCCTCGCCGCCCTTGCCCCCCGCGCTGCCGCTGCCGTCGTCACCGCAGGCGGTGGCGGTCAGCGCGAGTACGGAACCCAGGGCGACGGCGACGGCCGCGCGCCTGCTTCTGCGGATGCTGCTCTTCATTGGTCGGCTCTCTTCTGTCTCTTCTACGGGTCGCTTCGTCGGGATCCAACGGAGAAAGGGAGCTGTGGAGTGGTGAGGAGACGGCGTCCGCGGCGGCAGGCCGTCCGTCAGCCGTGCACCTCGTTCGGGGGTGCCCAGGGGGCGCCGAGTTCGGAGTAGAGGGAGAGGGTGTCGGCGCTGGCCGTGACCAGTGCGTCGATGCCGGTCACCACCCTGCGCTCCGCCTCGGGCAGGTAGTGCCAGGCGTCGGCGGGCAGCGCGGCCGGGTCGCCGGCCAGCCGGATCGCCTCGACGACCTTCATGAAGGCGCCGGTCGCGTCCGGCTCCACCAGCAGGGCGGCGCCGGTGGTGAGATGGTCGGCGAGGTTCTCCAGCAGGTCCGTGCTGCCGTACTCGATCTCCTCCGGGCCGTGGCCCGCCCGCTGCACCAGCACCCGGTCCTGCTTGTACCAGTGGGTGATCCGGCCGCCGGTGCCGTGCACCAGGACGTACGGGTCGCCCGGCTCCTCGGCGCAGAGCGTGGCGGCGACCGTGACCGGGCCGCGCGGGGTGGTGACGCGGACGCAGGAGGTGTCGTCGGACTCGATGTCGTTGGCGCGCAGCAGCTCGGTCTCGATGCCGGTGACGTCCTCGGCGCGGTCGGTGCCGAGCAGGGCGAGGCCGGTGGCGACGGCGTGCGCGAGGGGGTTGGTGAGGACCCCGTCGACGACGTCGACGCCGTTCAGCCGCCGCTTGCCGGCCCAGGGCGCGCGCCGGTAGTAGGACTCCGGGCGGGCCCAGGCCCCCGCGCCGCCCACGCCCACCACCTCGCCGATGGCACCCTCCGCGATCAGCCGCCGGATCGCGGGCACGGCGTGCGAGCCCAGTGACTGGAAGCCGATCTGGCAGGCCACGCCGGCTTTGGCGACCCCGTCGGCCATCCGCCGGAACTCGGCGTACGACGGCGCCGGCGGCTTCTCCAGGAGCACGTGCACGCCCCGCTCGGCGGCCGTCAGGGCCAGGTCGGTGTGGGTGGGGATCGGCGTGCAGATCACGGCGATCCGCGCGCCGGTGGCATCGAGCAGGGCGCCGAAGTCGGCTGACTGGGCGGGCTGCCCGAGCCCCTCCGGCAGCTCGTCCGCGCCCAGCGGGGTCAGCTCGCAGATCCCGGCGAGCCGTACGACGCCCTGCTCCTGGAGCCGGCGGATGTTCTCCAGGTGCCAGCGGCCGTGGCCGCGCGCACCCGCCAGGACGAGGTCGATGGTCATGGGGTCCTCCCTGCGTCGTCGATCTTTGCGTGCAGGGTAAGCGTTTTCCCCGGGCCGCCCGTGACGTGTCTCATCCCTTCACCGCCCCCGCGCCGAAGCCGGTGATCAGCCACTTCTGGATGAAGGCGAAGACGATCACGACGGGTACGGCGGCGATGATCCCGCCCGCGGCCAGCGCGCCCAGGTCCACGCTGTCGGAGCTCATCAGGGTGTTGAGGCCGACGGGGATGGTCTGCTTGCTCTGGTCGGAGAGGAACATCAGGGCGAACAGGAAGTGGTTCCAGGCGTGCACGAAGGCGAAGGAGCCGACCGCGATCAGCCCGGGCCGCAGCAGCGGCAGGACGACGATCCGGAAGGCGGTGAGCCGGTTGCAGCCGTCGACCCAGGCGGCCTCCTCCAGGGAGTACGGCACGTTCCGGATGAAGCCGCTGATCAGGATCATCGACAGCGGGAGCTGGAAGACCGTCTCGGCGACGATCACACTGCCCAGAGAGTTGATCATCTGGAGCCTGGCGAAGATCTGGAAGAGCGGCACGAGGAGCAGCGCGCCCGGCACGAACTGGGAGCAGAGCAGGGCGAGCATGAAGCCGCGCTTGAGCCGGAAGTCGAACCGGGCCAGGGCGTAGCCGCCGGCCAGCGCGACGACCGTGGTCAGCACCAGGGTCGAGACGCCGACGTAGACGCTGTTGGTGAAGTAGGTGCCGAAGCTGCGCTCGGTCCACACCTTGCGGAAGTGGTCGAAGGTGGCCGGCCAGGGGACGAGGGAGGTGGAGCCGGCCGGGCGGAGGGCGAAGAGCAGGATCCAGTAGAAGGGGATCAGGGTGAAGAGGAGGTAGATGCCGAGGGGGAGGTAGATCTGCCAGCGGGGGGCCTCGTCCCAGGCGCGGCGCCTCCTCCCCGGCCGGGCGGGCTCGGACACGGCGGGCTCGGACACGGGGGCGATCTCGGTGATCACTTGGCCTCGCCCCCGAACTTGCTCAGCCGCAGGTAGGCGATGGAGCAGAAGAGCAGGATCACGAAGGCCACCGTGGTCAGTGCGGACGCGTAGCCGAAGTTGTGGGCGTCGACGCTGGTGTTGGCGATGTAGAGGGGAAGGGTCGTCGTCTCCCCGGCCGGGCCGCCTCCGGTCAGGGTGTAGAGCAGGTCGACGTTGTTGAACTCCCACACCGCGCGCAGCAGCGTGGAGAGGACGATGGCGTCCTTGAGGTGCGGCAGGGTGATGTGCCAGAACTGCTTGAGGCGGCTCGCCCCGTCGACTTCCGCCGCCTCGTACAGGTCCTTGGACACGGACTGGAGGTCGGCGAGGATGAGGATCGCGAAGAACGGCACGCCCCGCCAGAGGTCGGCGACGACGGCCGCCGGGAAGACGGTCGAGGTGTCCGACAGCCAGCTGGTGCCGTACGACCCGATTCCCGCGTCCGCGAGGTAACGCGTGATGCCCGTCTGGGAGTTGTAGAGCAGCACCCAGATCGCGGAGGTCAGCACCCCGGAGACCGCCCACGGCGAGAAGACCAGTGCCCGTCCCAACGCCCGCCCCGCGAAGGTCTGGTTGACGATCAGCGCGAGCGCGAGCCCGAACAGCAGCTGCAACCCGACCTCCGCCACGACCCACTTGGCGCTGAAGGTCAGCGTGTCCCAGAACTGCGGGTCGTGCGCGAAGGCCTGCGTGAAGTTGCCGAAGCCCGCGAAGCCGTTCCGCCAGGGCTTGGTCGGGTTGTAGTTCTGCAGGCTGTAGTAGAAGACGCTGAGCACCGGGTAGGCGATGAAGCCCAGCATCAGCAGGGCCGCCGGGGCGATCAGCAGGTACGGCAGCCTGCGCGGCGTCGCCAAGGCACGGCGCGGCCGGGGTGGCGCGGGCGGTTTCGCCACGGCTGCGGCTTGGGCCATGACCTGTTCTCCGTTCGCAGTGAGCCAGTTACAGCGGGTGCAGGAAGCGCTTGCTCGACGGGCGTGGTTGAAGCGCTTCGACGATCGTCGAAGGAAGCCGGGCGGTCAGCCCGCGTACGGGTCCGGGACTTCTCCCGGCCGGGCCAGGAACTCGAAGTCGCAGCCGGTGTCGGCCTGGGTGATCTGCGCGTCGTAGAGCGCGCCGTATCCGCGCTCGTACCGGGCGGGCGGCGGCGTCCACTCCGCCCGGCGCCGCGCCAGCTCCTCGTCGTCCACGTCGAGCCGGAGGGTGCGCGCCTGGACGTCGAGGGTGACGGAGTCCCCGGTGCGGACGAGTGCGAGGGGTCCGCCGACGTACGACTCGGGCGCGACGTGCAGCACGCAGGCGCCGTAACTCGTGCCGCTCATCCGGGCGTCGGAGATCCGCACCATGTCCCGCACGCCCTGTTTGAGGAGGTGGTCGGGGATGGGCAGCATGCCGTACTCGGGCATGCCGGGGCCGCCCCTGGGCCCGGCGTTGCGCAGGACGAGCACGCTGTCGGCGGTGATCCCGAGGGACGGGTCGTCGATGGTGCGCTGCATGGTCCGGTAGTCGTCGAAGACGACGGCGGGACCGGTGTGCTTGAGCAGGCGGGGCTCGGCGGCGATGTGCTTGATGACCGCGCCGTCCGGGCAGAGGTTGCCGCGCAGCACGGCGACCCCGCCTTCGCTCGCGACCGGGTTGTCACGGGGCCGGATGACGTCGTCGTCGTGCACCCGGGCGCCGGCGAGCTGCTCGCGGTAGGTGTCGTACGACACCGTCGGCCGGTCGAGGTGGAGCAGGTCGGGGATGCGGGAGAGGAAGCCGGGCAGGCCGCCCGCGAAGTGGAAGTCCTCCATGAGGTATCTCCGGCCGCCGGGGCGGACGTTGGCGAGGACGGGCACGGTGCGGGCGATGCGGTCGAAGTCGTCGAGGGTGAGCCGCACCCCCGCGCGGCCGGCCATGGCGATGAGGTGGATGACGGCGTTGGTGGAGCCGCCGAGCCCGAGGACGGTGGTGACGGCGTCCTCGAAGGCCTCGGGGGTGAGGAGCCGGGAGAGCCGCAGGTCCCGGTGGACGAGTTCGACGACGCGCATCCCGGACCTGGCGGCCATCCGGTCGTGCCCGGAGTCGACGGCCGGGATGCTGGACGCGCCCGGGACGGTCACGCCGAGCGCCTCGGCGGCGGCGGTGAGGGTGGAGGCGGTCCCCATGGTCATGCAGTGACCGGGCGAGCGGGCGAGCCCGCTCTCCAGCTCCGCCAGCTCGCAGTCGCCGATGAGACCGGCGCGCCTGTCGTCCCAGTACTTCCACATGTCGGTGCCGGAGCCCAGCACCTCGCCCCGCCAGTGACCGGGGAGCATGGGCCCCGCGGGCACGAAGACGGTGGGCAGGTCGACGGAGGCCGCACCCATGAGGAGGGCCGGGGTGGACTTGTCGCAGCCGCCCATCAGCACGGCCCCGTCGACCGGGTACGACCGCAGGAGTTCCTCCGTCTCCATGGAGAGGAGGTTGCGGTAGAGCATGGGGGTCGGCTTCTGGAAGGTCTCCGAGAGGGTGGAGACCGGGAACTCCAGCGGGAATCCGCCCGCCTGCCAGACGCCCCGCTTCACCGCCTGCGCCCGGTCGCGGAGGTGTACATGACAGGGGTTGATGTCGGACCAGGTGTTGAGGACCGCGATGACCGGCTTGCCGAGGTGCTCCTCGGGGAGGTAGCCGAGCTGGCGGGTGCGGGCGCGGTGGCTGAAGGAGCGGAGCCCGTCGGTGCCGTACCACTGGTGGCTGCGCAGTTCCTCGGGCTTCCTGCGGGGCGGGGTCGTGTCGGGTGCGTTCATATCGACCATCCGGCGGCTATGGCGGCGACCTCGGCGCGCTCTTCCTCGGGCAGCTGCCTGCTGGGCGGGCGGACGTCGCGGCGGCAGAGGCCGAGGGAGGCGAGCGCCTCCTTGACGACGGTGACGTTGTCGGCGGAGCCGTTCGCGGCGCGGAGCTCCTCGAAGCGGCGGATCTGTTCCCAGACCTTCATGGCGGCCGGATAGTCACCCGATCGAAGCGCTTCGATCATGTGCAGCGAAACGGCCGGGGAGACGTTCACGAGGCCGGAGGTGAAGCCGGTGGCGCCGGCCGAGAAGTAGGAGGGTGCGTAGGGTTCGGCGAGCCCCGCGACCCAGACGAAGCGGTCGAGCCCCGCGTCCCGGGCGAAGGCGGCGAACTTGGCGGCGTCCGGGACTGCGTACTTGACGCCGATCACATTGGGGCAGGCGTCGGCGAGTTCGGCGAGGCGGGCGCCGGGGAGCTGGGCGTTGCGGATGTACGGGACGACGCCGAGGTCGGGGACGGACGCGGCGACGGCCCGGTGGTAGTCGACCCAGCCGGCCTGCGAGACGTACGGGTGGACGGGCTGATGGACCATCACCATGTGTGCGCCGTGCTCGCGGGCGTGCCGGGCGGAGGCGACGGCGGTGGGGAGGTCGTGCCCGACACCGACGAGAACGACGGCCGCGCCCCGGACCTCGTCGAGGGTCGACTCGGTGACGAGCCGCCGCTCCTCGGGGGCGAGGGCGTAGAACTCGCCGGTGTTGCCGTTGGGGGTCAGGGTGCGGACGCCGCCGTCGAGGAGCCGGCGCAGCAGGGCCCGGTGGGCGTCCTGGTCGACGCTGCCGTCCGCGGCGAAGGGGGTCACCGGGATGGCCACCACGTCGGCCAGGGCCGCCCGTTGGGTCTCGAACGCCACGCTGCTCATTCCTGGCCTTCCTGGTCGGCCGCCCGGGGGAAGGCCCGGTCGACGAAGGACGCGATGTGGGCGTGCAGGGTGCGGGCGGCACCGTCGGCGTCGCCCGCGAGCGCCAGCCGCAGGATCTCGCGGTGCTCACCGGCCTCCTGCTCCCAGGAGGGGGAGGCGGCCCAGGCGACGGCGGAGACGAGCGCGGCCTGGTCGCGGACCTCGTCGAGCATCCGGCCGAGGAGCGGGTTGCCGCACGGGAGGTAGAGGGCGCGGTGGAAGTCCCGGTTGGCGAGGGAGCGTTCGGCGGTGTCGCCGGCGGCGTCGGCGCGGGTGAGGGCGTCGCGCGCGGCGTCGAGGGAGGCGCCGAGCCGTACGGCCCGCCGGAGGGCCTCGGGTTCGAGGAGCAGCCGTACGTCGTAGACCTCGCGTGCCATGTCCGCGTCCACCATGCGCACCGTGACGCCCTTGTACTGGCTCATCACGACCAGCCCGGTCCCGGCGAGGGTCTTGAGCGCCTCCCGCACGGGGGTCTTGGACACCCCGAACTG
The DNA here is from genome assembly GCF_042721035.1 of Streptomyces sp. NPDC058464. Lineage (NCBI taxonomy): Bacteria > Bacillati > Actinomycetota > Actinomycetes > Kitasatosporales > Streptomycetaceae > Streptomyces > Streptomyces sp. NPDC058464. The sequence goes on along the minus strand of NZ_JBHXMA010000003.1, from coordinate 294,706 downwards.
CGCGGCGAGCTCGGTCTCCACCAGGGCCTGACCCGGCGTCAGCTGCCCGGTCAGGATGCGGTGTTTGATCGCGTCCAGCACGAACTGCGTACGGGACGGAATCGGCATGGGCACAGAGGTCATGCGCGCCTCTCGGGGTCACGTATCAGGTGCGGGACCTGATCTGACGTATCTGATCTCACGTATCGCGTCTCATATATGACGTATGAAGTGCGACGCGGATGAAGGTAGGAGGGCGGCTGTGTTTCGTCAATGCTTCTGACAGAGGTGGCCGGTGGGGTGGCTGACTACGTCCTCTGTGTGCCGGTGTGTACCGCCTCGACGACGAGGTCGGTGCCGGTCGAGCTCTCCACGACGATCGTGTGCTGCCCGTCTTCCGTGGTCGTCTGCCCGTACCTCACCGGGCCTGTACACCCGATGGTCACGACGCTGCTGAAGCGGTCGAGAGGCAGCTCGTGCTCCAGGACGAGACGCAGCAGCATGGTCCGGGACTCCCACACGGACGCGACAGCCCAAAGGAGCTGCAGGTCCGTGATCCCGTCCTGTCCTCGGTCCCGCAGCTTGACGAAGTCCAGCGCCGCCTGCGCCTCCCGCCAGGCAGCCGGCTCGTGGTTCAGCAGCCACCTGATCGTGGCGGAGTCGGTCGTCGCGACGAACCAGGGGTCCTGGAGGAGGTCCCGGACGGCGCCGGCGTCCGCGGCGTGGGCCGGCAGACGGGTACGCAGATAGGGGTCGACGGGGCGGTCGCTCTGCTCGCGGTATCGCTCCTTGAGTTCCTCCCTCAGCGCGGCGGCGATGTCCTCGCGGGCGCGTGCCGGTGCCGTGGCGCGGAGTTCCTCGGCGAATGTCTCGTGATACAGCCGGTAGACGGTCCGGCCTGCGGAGTCGAGGGTCTCCACCAGGAAGGGGCCGGCCACGTCCAGCAGCCGTCGGACATCCCTGCTGCGGAGCGGTTCGCCGTTGTTGAAGACCTTCGCCATCACCCGTGGCCACAGCCGTCCGCCCCACGGAAGTCCCGCTCCGTGGGAGAAGGCCAGGCCGCTGAGAAGAGCCGCCATGGTGGTGAACTCACGGTCGTCGGAGCACCGCGCTCGCAGCGCCTCGCGGAACACCTGCCCGATCGTCGGCGGGTCGGCGCTCGGCGTACGGTCCGCGGTCTCCGGGCGGTACTGCGCCAGCAGCCGGATCAGGAGACGGTTGCCGCGGGCGCCGGCCACGATCGCCGCCGCCTGCCGGGAGGCCTCGTCGGCGGAGCGGACCGCTTCGCCTCCGGGACCGTCCGGATGGAGCAGCAGCCGGGTGGCGCAGGCGTGCAGGTCGGCTTCGCTGTCCCAGCGGGGGTCGTCCAGGTCGAGGCGGTCGCCGGGGCCCAGATCGGTGAGGAGCGCGGAGGGCACTGCCGTGATCACGCGCAGCGTGGGCAGTTCGGCCAGGTCCTTCAAGAGCTCGACGATTTCCCCGGGACCCGGTGAGCCCGCCGTCTCGGGTGCCTCGCCCACGGCGTCGACCAGCAGGATGAACGGGCGAAGGCGGGTCTTGAGTGCGTCATAGTGCGATTCGGGAGCGACACCCTCGGCTGTGGCGACCTCTCTGACGATGTCGGCCCTTGATTTGTCACGCGCGTCGACGAGAACGACCGTCACCGGGGGCAGCGGGCCCGGCCCTCCGGTCTCCGCCTCCAGCAACCGCCGGAATTCCGTCAGCAGCGCCGTCTTCCCCGTTCCCGGTGCTCCGGTCACCGCGAGCGGGCGGCTTGTGTCCTCGGTGTCGAAAACCCAGGCCCTGAGGTGTTGGAGAGCCGCATTCCGACCGGTGAAGCAGCTCGCCGCCGCTGCCCGCTTCTCCTTCGGGGGCAACGCGCTGCGGGACCAGTTCCTCAGTTCCGCGACGCTGACGGATTCCGGCGGAGCGTCCGGGTCGTAGCGCGGGTTGGGGAGGAACGGCGGATCGTCACGATCGGTCAGCAGCGTGGCGAGGGTGGCGTCCTGTTGGTCGTGGCCCTGCTCCTTGAGTTTCTCACTGACGACTTCGACGACCGTCTCCAGCAGCAGTTTCCTGGAGCGTATTCCACCGCACTCGCCACTCTCGATCGCGCTTTCCAGTGCGGTGCGGAAGGCGGAATCGGCGGCCCTCTGGTATTTGCGCGCGGCGGAGATGATCGAAAAGGAGACCAGCCTGCCGTTGAACGCCTCGTTCTGCCTGCCCATGTTGAGGGCGACCTGGTGGGCGACTTCGCGTATGGCGTCGGCCGCGCCACGGGCCGCGTAACAGGTGTCGACGACGAGCAGCAGCCGCCGCACGTTGCGCTCGGTGAAAATCCGCACCAGGTCCTCGGTGGGCAGAGCCGTCGAGGTGGGCTTCCCGCGCCGGCTGTCCGGGCACATCAGGTAGTGACGGTCGCCTATGTGCTCCCCGTGACCGGCGTAGTAGACCACGACCGTGTCCGCCTCGGTGAACGGCTCGTCGCCGGGAGAGACCAGGTGCGTGCGCACCTCTTCCGCGGCTCTGTCGAGGAACGGTTCCGACGGGCGGGGTTCGTAGGCGAACTCCCGCGTGAACAACTCGGTCATCCGGATGAGGTCCTCTTCCACGCCCGCGAGCGGAGCGAGTTGCCGGTCCGCGTGATAGTTCGCCGCGCCCAGCGCGTAGAAGAGCCGACGCACATCGTGTGTCATCGCCTCGGCCTCTCGTTTCAGGAGTCGGCAGCGATACGGTCCAGAACTGCCTGGATGATCCTCTGCTGCTGCTCCGGCGTCGCCCTTGTGAGTTTCATTTCAACGCCGTCCACGGAAATCTCCACCGCACGATCCGTACGCGTCATCCAGTTGAACAGGGAATGCAGCAGGTCCCGCAGCCGGCCGACTTCCTCCAGCCGCACCAAAAGTGCGCCCACCACCGCCAGGGTTCCTCGCGTCACAGGAGCACCAGGCTCCGCCTCCTCGAACAGGAGGTCGACATCACCCTTGCCGGAATGCGTGAGTTCCGATTTCAGATCATCGGCGAACTCACTCAGGTCACCGGATTCTTCGCCGGGTTGCTGCTCGATGAAGAGCTTCACGTCCACGGGAACCATCCCCCACAGCGCATCGGGTGCGGCAGAAGACGACGAGATCAGATGGATCGTAGCGTGAACTCCGCGCACTCGAAGGCGAGTTGACGGATTCGGACCATAACCGCGCGCGGTGGGCGGTATGACGCGGAAAGCAGGGAATGCAGTGAATGCAGTGCGGTCCCGGGAATGGGCGGGTGCCGACAAGCGGATGCCGCCGTGTCGCGAGCACCTCAGAAACCCCTCGACTCCCCCTCCCGCGCCACGCTGGTGGGCCGTTCCGACACGACTCCCGCCCGGGTGGCCGCCATCTCGCGGGTCAGGGCCGGCCCCACATGGGTGATGAGCAGCTCGCGCGCCCCCGCGTCCCGGGCGATCCGTCCCGCGTCCTCCGGGGTCAGGTGAACCCGTTCGTCTTCGCGATGCCTGTCGAGGTCGGCCTCGCACAGGAAGACGTCCGCCCGGACGGCCAGCTCGGCCAGGGCGGCGCACGGTCCGCTGTCTCCGGAGTACGCGAGCACGCTCCCCTGGCACTCGGCGCGCAGCCCGTAGGCCTCCGTGCCGTGAGCCACCGCCCGGGTGGCGAGCCGCAGGTTCCAGTGCTGGACGGCGTGGCCGTCGTACAGCGGCCGGAAGTCGAACACCCCGCTCAGAAAGTTCAGATCCGGCCGGCCGAAGAAGCCCGCCAGCCGCTGCGCGCACGCCTGTGGCGCGTAGACCGGGATCGGTGCGGCCGGTGTCAGTCCGCCGAAGGCGTAGGCGTACGCGGCGGCCAGCAGATCCGCACTGTGGTCCGCGTGCAGATGCGAGATCCAGATCGCCGTGAGCCGCGCCGGGTCCGTGTGCCGCTGCAGTTCCGCGAACGTCCCCGTCCCCGCGTCCACCCACACCTCGGCGCCCCCGCCGCGCACCAGGTAACCGGAGCACGGGCGGCCGGGCCGCGGGTGGGGAGCGGCGGTACCGAGGACGGTGAGGCTCAAGGGCATGGCGAGGAGAGTACGGATCCGGGTCCCCGCCCGCTCACGGATCGCGCCCTTTCGCAGCTCGGCTCGCTTGTGGGTTGATCCTTCGCGGCCGGTCCGCTATGGCTTCCAGCCCGGGTCCCGGCCGCTCAGGCCCACCGCGCGGTCCAGCAGCGGCGCACCCTCCGGCACCGGCACGAGGGGGCCGAACGGGCCGCGGTCGCCGGCCGCCGCCATCCGCAGGAAGCCGTACGCCGCCTCCAGCGCCGCCGGGTCCGGGACGTACTCCTGGCCGGTGGCCCGGGCCAGGTCCCAGCCGTGGACGACCAGTTCGTCGGCGGCCACCGCGCCCGCCACCCCGCCGGGCAGGTCGACCCCGCCGGCACGCGTCATGCCGTCCCACGCGGACGGGTCCCGCCAGGCCTGTGCCAGTGCGTCGAGCGCCTTGGGCAGTTCCTGCCGCCACTGCGGCCCGAGCACCGGCAGCGACGCGTCGGGGCGGTGGTCGGTGGTGGTCCCCAGCTTCTTGTGGGCGGCGTCCCGGAAGGCCACGGACAGGCCCGCCACATGGCCCAGGAGGTGGCGGACCGCGTAGTCCTGACACGGCGTCGACTCCGCCAACTGCCCGTCCGCCACCCGCTCCGCGAGCTCCGCGACGATCCTCGCCTGCGGGCCGAGGTCGATCATGGTCGTACCAGTCATCGTGCTGCCTCCCGGTGCACCGGCTCGGTCGCCGTCTGCTTCAGGGGGTGGACCGGACCGCCTTGCGAAACTCATCGATCCGCCATACCGACACCCCGCCCAGGAAGCACCACAGCGCGATCACCGGATCGCAGATCGCGCACCCGAACGACGAGTCGAGGAGGGACGGGATCAGCGGCGAGCCCTTGATGTCATGGACGATGTCCCACGCCGTGTGCATGAGCCAGCCGACGCCGATGAAGGTCCAGGAGTCCAGGCCCCGGTAGGCGACCCAGGTGGCCAGTGCGGTGAACGCGAACTCCCAGCCGCCCAGGCCGCCGCCGCTCAGGTACGCGGCGCCCGCGCCGGCCACCATCACCGCGTTGAGGCGGCGCCGGTGCGGTTCGCGGAGGAGGGACATGAGGAGGACGTAGGCGAGACCGATGAGGATCGGTGCGAGGTAGCGCATGAGGCCGACGCTAGAGTTGCGGCCGCACCTGCCCCATGGGCAGGACGGACAGGTTCCGACGGATTCCCGCCGGGCGGTCCGCACCGCGTCCTAAGGCACCTTCCCGATCCCCGCACCCCCGCCTTAGACCGACGATGACCAGGCATGACGACCAGTTCCTGGGCCGTGGCCCGCCTGCTCCGCGACCGCAACGCGGCCCTGTACCTCACCGGCGTCGTGGTCTCCGGCTTCGGTACCTCCGCGCTCTGGCTCGTGTGCGGCGTCTGGGTCAAGGACCTCACCGGTTCCGACGGCCTCGCCGCCCTGTGCACCGCCGCCCTCTGGGCCCCCGCCCTCCTCGGCCCCGCCCTCGGCACCCTCGCCGACCGTGTCCGCCGTAAACCCCTCCTGATCTGCGTCAACCTCGGTCTCGCCGGCCTGCTGCTGCCCCTGGTGGCCGTCGACTCCCCCGCCTCGGTCTGGCTGCTCTTCACCGTCCTCGTCCTCTACGGTGCCGCGGGCGTGGTCGAGGACGCGGCCGAATCCGCCCTCGTCGTCGCCGCCGTCGACCCCGCCCTCCTCGGCGACTTCAACGGGCTGCGGATGACCGCCCGCGAGGGCATGAAGCTGGTCGCCCCGCTGACCGGCGCCGCGCTGTACACGGCGTACGGCGGGCCGAGCGTGGTGCTGCTGGACGCCTGCACCTTCGTGCTGGCGGCAGGGCTGTGTGCGCTGCTCCGGGTGCGGGAGGAGCGGCCCGGACGGGCGCGCGGCGGCTGGCGGCGGCAGACCGCCGAGGGGGTCCGGCTGCTCTGGGGGCACCCCGCCCTGCGGCCGCTCGTCCGGGCCGGCGGCGCCACGATGTGCCTCGCCTCGCTCGGCAGCAGCCTGAACTACGCGGTCGTGGCCGCCCTCGGCCACTCCCCCGCCTACACGGGGGTGATGTACGCCGTCCAGGGCGTCGGCTCGGTCGGTGTCGGGCTGGTGGCGGGGCCCGCGCTGCGGCGGCTCGGGGAGCGGGGGTTCGCGGCGTGCGGGATCGCGCTGACGGGGGTGGCGGTGGCCGGGCGGGTGGTGGAATGTGACATAGCACTGCTCGCGTGCAGCCTCGCCGGCGGCCTCGGCCTGCCCTGTGTCCTGATCGCCGCCTACACCGCCGTACAGCGCGAGATCCCGGCCGCCGCGCTGGGGCGGGCGACCGCGACGGCCGACACGCTGATGTTCACACCGAACGTGGTCGGGCTGGCCGTCGGGGCCGCCCTGGTCGAACTCGTCGACCACCGACTGCTGTTGCTGCTCTTCGGCGGCGCGCTGCTGGCGACCGCCGGGTCACTGGCTCAGCGCAACGCCTCCCGGACCGCCGCCAGGTCACCGTCGGACGCCAACCCGGCGTGATACAGCCGCAGTTCGGTCGCGCCCCGGTCACGGGCACGCTCCGCGTCGGCGGCGAGGGTCCCGGGGCTGCCGCCCATCCCGGTGACCACCGTGAGGTTGGCGGCCAGGACGGTGTCGTCCCGCGCGTGCTCGGCGAAGGGGGTCAGCAGGGCCGTTCCGCCCGTGCAGGGGACCACGACGCCGTCCGCGACGGACAGGATCCAGGCCGGGTCCACGCCCACGTTGGCTCCGCAGTGGTACGTCACCGGGTCGGCGTGCAGCAGCACCTGGAAGCCTTCGGGGGCCGCCGCTCGCACCGCGGCCACGGCCGTCTCCTGGAGCGTGCGGGCCTGTCCGTCGCGCCACGCACACGTGGCCGCCGCCACCGGCTCGCCGAGCAGCTTCTCCACCGTCGGCCAGCCGGCGTCGTCGGCGGCGCCCCGCCAGAGCGGCTCCAGGGCCTCCCGTACGGCGGCGGCCAGCTCGTCGGCGGCCAGGCCCTGTTCGCCGTACCCGGTGCGGCAGGTGGGGCAGAAGCAGAGCGCCATCAGGTACTGGCCGGCGTCCCCCAGGCCGACCCCGGCCGTCTTGTCGTGGGCGTGCAGGTGCTGGAGGCCGTACCAGCCGAGGGACTCCAGTTCGGTGCCGGCCGCGCCGGGGCGTACGGCGGCCTCGGCGGCGAGGTCGGCCAGGTACGCGCGCGTGGCGGGCCGGGCGATGCAGGGGGCCCAGGGGTAGCGGTCGCCGTAGGCGTTGACGACCGAGGTGTCCGGATGCTCGGCGCCCAGGCGGGAGTTGTGGGCGAGGATCACCCAGGTGTGCACGTCGAGGCCGGCGCCCCGCAGGGCTTCGGCCGCCGCGCCGTAGGCGTCGCCGGGGGCCCAGTCGCCGGCCGGGTAGGGGCGCAGCTCCCGGCCGGTCCAGCGGTCGTCGGTCGGGTAGTAGACGGCGGCGTGTTCGGCGGTGACGATGCGGTGGCGGGGGTGGCGGGGGGTCAGCGCGCGGGTGGAGTGGTAGGCGGAGGCCAGGGTGGCCTGGTGCACGCCGAGCGCGGCGATGCGGTCCGCGGCCTCGGGGTCCCCGGTCACGTCCCAGGGGTAGACGAACGCCGACGCCTTCAGCCGGCCTTCCGCGGACGCGCGCGGTCGTCCTCCTCCGGTCGAGCCCACGCGTCCTTCTCCGGTCGAGCCCACGCGTTCTCCTCCGGTCGTGTTCACGCGTCCTCCTCCGGTCGCGCTCACGCGTCCTCCTCCAGCAGCGCGTACCCGCGCTCGATCAGCTGGGCGAGCTGCTTCACGTGCTCCTCGGCCGGCTCGTGCAGCGGGGGGCGGACCTCGCCGACCTCCAGGCCGCGCAGCCGTACCCCGGCCTTGACGAGCGAGACGGCGTATCCCCGGCCCTGGGCGCGGAGTTCGACGAACGGGCGGTAGAAGCCGTCCAGCAGGCGCTCGGCCGTCGCCCGGTCCCCGTCGCGCAGGGCGGCGTGGAAGGCGAGGGCGATCTCGGGGACGAAGCAGAAGACGGCGGAGGAGTAGAGGTCGATGCCGATGGCCCGGTAGGCGAGCTGGGTCTGTTCGGCGGTCGGCAGGCCGTTGAAGTAGAGGAAGTCGCCGGGGACCTCGGTGCGGACGGCGCTGACGATGCGCTGCATGAGGTCCAGGTCGCCGAGGCCGTCCTTGAAGCCGATGATGCCCTCGGTGCGGGCGAGTTCGACGACGGTGGGCGGGGTGAACACGGCGTTGTCGCGCTGGTAGACGATCACGGGGAGGGAGGTGGCCGCGGCCACCTCCCGGTAGTGCCGCAGCAGGCCCTCCTGGCCGGCGACCACCAGGTAGGGCGGCATGGCGAGGAGGCCGTCGGCGCCCGCGGCCTCGGCGAGACGCGCGTAGCGTACGGCGAGCGCGGTGCCGTAGCCGGCGCCTGCCACCACCGGTACCCGCCCGTCGGCCGCCGCCACGGCCGCGCCGACGCAGGCCTCGAACTCCTCGGGCAGCAGCGCGTGGAACTCCCCCGTGCCGCAGCAGGCGAAGACGGCGGCGGCGCCGGCCTCGACGCCCCGGCGGACGTGCTCGCGGTAGGTGTCGAGGTCGAGGGAGCCGTCGGGCCCGTAGGCGGTGACCGGGAAGAAGAGCGGCCCGCGCGGGTCACGAAGCCGGGCGGCGAGAGGGGCTGGCGTCACGGGCGCTCCCTGTCGAGGCGGTCGACACCGTTCGCTGCAGAACAGACCGGGTAGATCTGACAGATCGGCATGTCGATGCATGTTTCTGATCGGCGTCTATATTCATGAACGTGACCACGTTACGAGGCCGCCTCCGGGCCGGTCAAGGCGACAAACGACCAACAGTCGAGCGGATCCCCGCACTCCACGGCACACTTGACTCGGCACGTCGCACCTCCCTAGCGTGTCCATGAATGTGAATGCCATACACGGACGCGACCGGCACTGATCCAAGGAGACCGTGGATGCCCACTCCCCGCACGCTACTGCTCACCGGTGCCGCCGGCGGACTCGGCACCCTGATGCGGTCCCTGCTCCCGGAGTACGGCTACGAGCTGCGCCTGTTCGACGTGCGTCCGATCGACGGCGAACCGGACGCGATCACCGCCGATCTCGGCGACACGGCGGCGCTGCGCGAGGCGGTCCGGGGCGTGGACGCGGTCCTCCACCTCGCGGGGATCTCCCTGGAGGCACCCTTCGGGAAGATCCTCCGCTCGAACATCGAGGGCACCTACAACCTGTACGAGGCCGCCCGCCAGGAGGGCGTCCCGCGCATCGTCTTCGCCTCCTCCAACCACGCCGTCGGCTTCACCCCGGCCCCGGGCGCGGGCGACCCCGTCATCGCGATCGACACCCCGCGCCGCCCGGACACCTTCTACGGCCTGTCCAAGGCGTTCGGCGAGGACCTCGCCCAGCTGTACTGGGACAAGCACGGCCTGGAGACGGTCTCCGTCCGCATCGGCTCCTGCTTCGCGGAGCCGGCCGACGTGCGGATGCTCTCGGTGTGGATGAGCCCCGCCGACGGCGCCCGCCTCTTCCACGCGGCCCTGACCGCCGAGGAGGTCGGCCACACCGTCGTCTACGGCTCCTCCGCCAACACCAGGCTGTGGTGGGACCTGGGCACCGCGCGGGCGCTCGGCTACGAGCCGCAGGACGACTCCGAGCAGTTCGCCGCCAAGCTGATCGCCGAGCACGGCGAACTGGACCCGGGGAACCCGGCCCACACCCACCTGGGCGGCCGGTTCGTGAACGACCCGCCGATCTGGCCGTACTGAAAACCACCCCTCACGACAGCGGACGGGCACCGAACGGGCCCGTCCGCTTCGCATTCGGGCACGGATCATGCCCGATCTCACGTGACCCACAGCAGCGCCCCAGGTCCGAGACGGGCACGCCCGAGCGCAATCGGGCGTACACGGGCAGCATCGGGTTGGCAACAGGCCTGGTCAGGGCCGTGCGCCGGAGGTACAACTTCCCCCATGGCCCGAACGGGCAGCTCCACAGGGAAGTGGGTGACGGTATGACCACCAGGACGGCGGAAGAGCGCCAGCGCGAGATCGTGCGGGCCGCCCGGACCACCGGTTCCGTGGACGTCACCGAGCTCGCCGCGGAACTGGGCGTGGCCAAGGAGACCATCCGGCGCGATCTGCGCGCCCTGGAGGACCACGGGCTGGTGCGGCGCACCCACGGCGGCGCCTACCCGGTGGAGAGCGCCGGTTTCGAGACCACGCTCGCGTTCCGGTCGACCAGCCATGTCCCGGAGAAGCGCCGGATCGCGTCCGCCGCCGCCGAGCTGCTCGGCGACGCCGAGACCGTCTTCGTCGACGAGGGCTTCACCCCCCAGCTCATCGCCGAGGCGCTGCCCGGGGACCGGCCGCTGACCGTGGTCACCGCGTCCCTGCCGGTGGCCGGCGCGCTCGCGGAGGCCGAGAACGTCTCCGTCCTGCTGCTCGGCGGCCGGGTCCGCTCCGGCACCCTCGCCACCGTCGACCACTGGACGACGAAGATGCTCGCCGGCTTCGTCGTCGACCTCGCCTACATCGGCGCCAACGGCATCTCCCGCGAGCACGGCCTGACCACCCCCGACCCGGCGGTCAGCGAGGTGAAGGCGCAGGCGATCCGGGCCGCGCGCCGCACCGTGTTCGCCGGCGTGCACACCAAGTTCGGGGCGGTCAGCTTCTGCCGGTTCGCGGAGATCGGCGAGCTGGAGACCATCGTCACCAGCACCCTGCTGCCCGCCTCCGAGGCCCACCGCTACTCACTCCAGGGCCCCCAGGTCATCCGCGTCTGACCCACCGAGAACAGTCCCCGAGCCGCAGCACTCCACGCCCGCGTGGATCCGTTATATCCCCATAAGTTCCCCAGATCTCCCCATCAGTTTCTCCAGGAGCACCCCATGCGAACCCAGAGCCGACGAACGCCCCGCACCCTGTTCGCGGTGGCCGCCGCAGGAACGCTGACCACCTCGCTGCTCGCCGGCTGCTCGGGCGCCGGCGCGGGCGGCGGTTCCTCCGCCCACTCCATCAACGTGCTGATGGTGAACAACCCGCAGATGGTGGAGCTGCAGAAGCTCACCGCGGCCAACTTCACCAAGGACACCGGGATCAAGGTGAACTTCACCGTGCTGCCCGAGAACGACGTCCGCGACAAGATCAGCCAGGACTTCGCCAACCAGGCCGGCCAGTACGACGTCGCCACCCTCTCCAACTACGAGATCCCGATCTACGCCAAGAACAACTGGCTGGAGCCGATGGACTCGTACGTCAAGAAGGACACCGCCTTCGACCAGCAGGACATCCTCAAGCCGATGCAGCAGGCGCTCACCGCGGCCGACGGCAAGCTCTACGGCGAGCCCTTCTACGGCGAGTCGTCCTTCCTCATGTACCGCAAGGACGTCTTCCAGAAGAAGGGCCTGACCATGCCGGCCCACCCCACCTGGCAGCAGGTGGCCGACCTGGCCGCCAAGGTGGACGGCGCGGAGCCCGGCATGAAGGGCATCTGCCTGCGCGGGCTGCCCGGCTGGGGCGAGATGCTGGCGCCGCTGACCACGGTCGTCAACACCATGGGCGGCACCTGGTTCGACAAGGACTGGAAGGCCCAGCTGGACGCCCCCGAGTTCAAGAAGGCCACGCAGTTCTACGTCGACCTGGTCCGCAAGCACGGCGAGGCCGGCGCCGCCCAGTCCGGCTTCGCCGAGTGCCTGAACGACACGACCCAGGGCAAGACCGCGATGTGGTACGACGCCACCTCGGGCGCCGGTTCGCTGGAGGCCAGCGGCTCCCCGGTCAAGGGCAAGATGGGCTACGTCCCGGCGCCGGTCGACAAGACCGACAGCTCCGGCTGGCTCTACACCTGGGCGTGGGGCATCCAGAAGGCGTCCAAGAACCCGGACGACGCCTGGAAGTTCATCTCGTGGGCGTCCAGCAAGGGCTACGAGAACCTCGTGGGCGAGAAGGCGGGCTGGGCCAACGTGCCGGCCGGCAAGCGCACCTCGACGTACGACATCCCGCAGTACCGCAAGGAGGCGGCCGCCTTCGCGGACGTCACCCGGGACGCCATCGCCAGCGCCAAGCCGAACGACCCGGGTGTGCAGCCGCGGCCCGCGCCCGGCATCCAGTTCGTCGACATCCCCGAGTTCACCGACCTGGGCACCAAGGTCTCCCAGGAGATCAGCTCCGCCGTCGCCGGGCAGCAGTCCGTGGACGACGCGCTGAAGAAGGCGCAGAAGCTCGCCGAGGCCGTCGGCAAGAAGTACGAGGGATCATGACCGCCACCGCGTCTCCCCGGGTCGCCGCCGCCTCCGCGCGGCCGGCGCCCCGGCCCCCGTCCGACCGTCTGCGGGCCTGGGCCACCCGGGCCCCGCTGCTGCCCGCGCTGGTCTTCATGATCGTGGTGACCCAGCTGCCGTTCGTGGCGACCGTGGTGATCTCGTTCTTCGACTGGAACGCCCTGTATCCGAAGGACCGCCACTTCACGGGCATCGACAACTACCGCCAGGTCCTGACCGACCCGGACCTGCGCCACTCGGTGTGGACGACGGTCCTGCTGACGGTCACGGTCGTACTGGTCAGCCTGGTCCTGGGACTGGTGGTGGCGCTGCTGCTGAACCGGAGGTTCCGGGGCCGGGGCGTGGTCCGCACGCTGATGATCGCCCCGTTCCTGATCGTGCCGGTCGCGGCGGCGCTGCTCTGGAAGCACGTCCTCTACAACCCCGAGTACGGCCTGCTCAACGGCCTGCTGCACTACGTCGGCGGGCCCCAGCCGGACTGGATCTCGGACAACCCGCTGATCGCGGTCGAGGCCGCCCTGGTGTGGCAGTGGACGCCGTTCATGATGCTGATCCTGCTGGCCGGGCTGCAGAGCCGCGACCAGCAGCAGCTGGAGGCGGCCCGGGTGGACGGCGCGAGCGACTGGCAGATCTTCCGCTACCTGACCCTCCCGCACCTGCGCCGGTACCTGGAACTCGGCGGCCTGCTGGGCTCGATCTACATCGTGCAGAACTTCGACGCGGTCTTCACGATCACCTCCGGCGGCCTGGGCACCGCCAACCTTCCCTACACCGTCTACCAGAGCTTCTACCAGGCGCACGAGAACGGCCTCGCCTCGGCCGCGGGCGTCATGGTGGTCATCGGCTCGATCATCATCGCGACCTTCGCCCTGCGGGTGGTGTCGTCGCTGTTCCGCGAGGAGGTGTCCCGCGCATGAACACCGCCCTGAACGTCCTGCGGCGCAACGGACTCGGGCTGGTCGCCTGGCTGACCGGGATCGTGTTCTTCCTGCCCATCGCCTGGATGGCGCTGACGTCCTTCCACTCCGAGGCGGACGCGGCGACCAACCCGCCGTCCTTCACCGCCGGCCTCACCCTGGACAGCTACCGCGAGTTCTTCGGCGTCGGCGGCGGGGCGAGCCCGTGGCCCGCCCTGATCAACTCGGCGATGGCGTCGGTGGTCTCGACGCTCTTCGTCCTCCTGCTGGCCTTCCCGGCGGCCTACGCGCTGTCGATCCGCCGGGTGCGCAAGTGGACGGACGTGCTGTTCTTCTTCCTCTCCACGAAGATGCTGCCGGCCGTGGCGGGCCTGCTGCCGATCTACCTCTTCGCGAAGAACGCCGGGATGCTCGACAACATCTGGCTCCTGGTCATTCTCTACACGTCCATGAACCTGCCGATCGCGGTGTGGATGATGCAGTCCTTCCTCGCCGAGGTCCCGGTCGAGGTGATCGAGGCCGCGCGGGTGGACGGGGCCCGGCTGCCGACGGTCCTCGCGCGCGTGGTCGCCCCCATCTCCCTCCCGGGCGTCGCCGCCACCGCGCTGATCTGCTTCATCTTCAGCTGGAACGAACTGCTCTTCGCACGCGTGCTGACGGGCGTGGTCGCCGAGACCGCCCCCGTCTTCCTGACCGGCTTCATCACCAGCCAGGGCCTGTTCCTGGCGAAGGTGTGCGCCGCGTCGCTCGTCGTCTCCCTGCCGGTGCTCGCCGCGGGGTTCACCGCCCAGGACAAACTCGTCCAGGGCCTGTCCTTGGGAGCCGTGAAATGAAGGCCGCCGTCATCGAGTCCGTGGGCCGCGCCGTCGTCACCGAGGTCCCCGACCCGACACCGGGCCCCCGCGAGGTCGTCGTGGAGGTGGCCGCGTGCGGCCTGTGCGGCACGGACCTGCACATCCTCCAGGGCGAGTTCGCCCCCAAGCTGCCGATCGTGCCGGGCCACGAGTTCGCCGGCGAGGTGGTCGGCGTCGGCTCCCAGGTGACCGAGGTGGCGATCGGCGACCGGGTCGCGGTCGACCCGTCCCTGTACTGCCACGAGTGCCGGCAGTGCCGCAGCGGCCACAACAACCTCTGCGAGCGGTGGGCCGCGATCGGCGTGACCGTGCCGGGCGGGGCCGCGCAGTACGCGGTGGCCCCGGTCGCCAACTGCGTGAAGCTCCCCGAGCACGTCCGCACCCAGGACGCGGCGCTGATCGAGCCCCTGTCCTGCGCGGTGCGCGGCTACGACATCCTCCAGTCCCGGCTCGGCGCGCACGTCCTGATCTACGGCTCCGGGACCATGGGCCTGATGATGCTGGAGCTCGCCAAGCGGACCGGCGCGGCGAGCGTGGACGTGGTGGACCTGAACCCCGTCCGGCTGGAGACCGCCCGGCAGCTCGGCGTCTCCGGGTCCGCGGCGAACCCCGACGAACTGGACCGCCCGCAGGGCTGGGACCTGGTGATCGACGCGACCGGCAACGCGGCGGCGATCCAGGACGGCCTGGAGCGGGTCGCCAAGGCGGGCACGTTCCTCCAGTTCGGCGTCGCCGACTACGCGACCCGGGTGACGATCGACCCGTACCGCATCTACAACCAGGAGATCACCATCACCGGCTCCATGGCCGTGCTGCACAGCTACGAGCGGGCGGCCGAGCTGTTCGCGAACGGTGTCCTGGACCCGGACGTCTTCATCAGCGACCGCCTCCCGCTGGACAGCTATCCGCAGGCGCTGGAGCAGTTCGCGGCGGGCGTGGGACGGAAGATCGTCGTGATCCCCTGACCCGTTCGGGGGCCGGATCCCGGGTAAGGGAACAGTAAAGCGGGGTCGTTCGTTCACGGGGCATGACAGCTATGACCCCTGGCTCGAACATCCCTCTCGCCGTCACCCGGGTGGCGGTGGACGTCGCCGCCCCGGTGCGGCTCGACGTGTCGGGCCTGCTGCTCACGGGCGACGGCAAGGTGCGCTCCGACGACGACTTCATCTTCTACAACCAGCCGAACGGGCCGGGTGTGACGTACCGCTCCGGCGGCGGTACGTCCCCGGACGCGATCATCGTCGACACGGCCGCCGTACCGCCCGGGATCGAGAAGATCGTCGTCACCGCGAGCCCCGACGCCGCGGGCCAGACCTTCCAGGGCATCGAGCCCACGGCGACGATCCGCAACGCGGACGACGGCTCGGTGCTGGCCACCTTCACACCGCCGCAGCTGGGCACGGAGACGGCCCTGGTGGTCGTGGAGATCTATCTGCGGGGCGGCGCGTGGAAGGCCCGCGCGGTCGGCCAGGGGTACGCCGACGGGCTGGCGGGTATCGCCACGGACTTCGGCGTGACGGTGGAGGAACCGGCCCCCGCTCCGGCGGCCCCGGTGGCCCAGCCGGCCGCCCCGGTCGCCCAGCCGGCGGCACCGGTCGCCCAGCCCGCGCCCCCCGCGGCTCCCCCGGCCCCGCCCGCCCCCGGCACCGGCACCGGGAAGATCAACCTCGACAAGGGCCGGGTCAGCCTCCAGAAGAACCAGACCGTGTCCCTGGTCAAGGGCGGCCGGCCGCTGCTCTCGCAGGTCAAGATGGGTCTCGGCTGGGAGCCGGCGTTCCGTGGCAAGGACATCGACCTGGACGCCTCGGTCATCGCGTACGGCCCGCAGCGCAACCACGTCGACAGCTGCTACTTCGGCAAGCTGTCCATCCTGAACGGCGCGATCAAGCACTCCGGCGACAACCTCACCGGCGAGGGCGGCGGCGACGACGAGGTGATCGTGGTCGACCTCGGCCGGATCCCCCCGGAGGTCACCGGCCTGGTGTTCACGGTCAACTCGTTCTCCGGCCAGAAGTTCACCGAGGTCGCCAAGGCCTACTGCCGCCTCCTGCACGCCGCGAGCGGCGAGGAACTGGTCCGCTTCGACCTGACGAGCGCCGAGGCGCAGACGGGCGTGATGATGGCGAAGCTGATCCGCCAGTTCTCCGGCGAGTGGGACATGACGGCGATGGGCTCGTTCGTGAAGGCCCGGACGGTACGGAACATGGTGAAGCCGGGGGCGGAGGCGCTCTGACCCGAGTCCGGTGACGGGTGTGCGGCCGTGGGCGCTACGGCCGCAACCCCTCCGTGAGCAGTGACAGATAGCGCCGGATCTCCTTGCCCTGCCCGTCGGCCAGTTCCGAGGCCGTGGCCAGTCCGTGCGCCAGGCGCAGGATCTCGATCGGCTCGATGTCGGGGCGCAGGGTGCCCTCCGCCTTCGCCGCGTCGACCAGGCGGGTCGCCGCGCCGCGGACCGTCACACCGCAGGCCGCGACCGTGGCCGAACTGCCGTCCGTGACCGCGGAACCCAGCAGGGCCTTCAGGCCGCGCACCTCGATGGTGGCGACGCACAGTTCGTTCAGCCACTCGGTCAGCGCCGCGCCCGGCGGAAGCTCCGCGGCGATCTCGTCGGCCTTCGCCGCCAGCCCCTCCAGCCGGTCCACGAACGCGGCCTCCAGCAGCGCCTGCCGGGTCGGGAAGTGCCGGTAGAGCGTGCCGGAGCCGACGCCCGCCCGTTTGGCGATGTCGTCGAGGGACGCGTTCTCCCCCTGCTCGGAGAAGGCCTCGACGGCGACCTCCAGCAGTCGCTCGTAGTTGCGGCGAGCGTCCGCGCGCATGGGCCTGACCTGCGTCATCCAGTTACTCCTTGCGAACCGGGGACTCTCTCCGTATCTTATCGAACACTAAACGGAGACAGTCCCCGCTTACCGTCGTGCGCTCCACGGGCAGTCCGTCTGCCCGTACTTCACCATGCCCGCCGCGGGGACGCACAGACCGGGAGAACCTCATGTCCGCCCCGTCCAGCCCGTCCGCCCCGTCCACCGACGCCGGCACCCCGCCGAACTCCCCGCACCCCGCGAAGCTCGGCTCCGCCCTCCTCGTCATCGTCACCGCCTACATGATGGTCGGCGTCGACTCCACCGTGGTCAACGTCGCGCTGCCCGACATCCAGCAGGGCCTGGGGTTCAGCCGGACCGGTCTGTCCTGGGTGCTCAACGCCTACACCCTCGCCTTCGGCGGCCTGCTGCTGCTCGGCGGGCGGGTCGGCGACATCGCGGGCCGCCGTCGTACGCTCGGCGCCGGGGCGCTGCTGTTCGCGCTGTCCTCGCTGCTCGGCGGGGTCGCCGCGGAGGGCGGCTGGCTGCTCACGGCACGCGCGCTGCAGGGCGTCGG
The DNA here is from genome assembly GCF_042721035.1 of Streptomyces sp. NPDC058464. Lineage (NCBI taxonomy): Bacteria > Bacillati > Actinomycetota > Actinomycetes > Kitasatosporales > Streptomycetaceae > Streptomyces > Streptomyces sp. NPDC058464. Next base: position 277,263 of record NZ_JBHXMA010000003.1, on the reverse strand, counting down.
CGCCGCGCTGATCGCCCCCAGCACCCTGGCCCTGATCACCACCAACTTCCCCGAGGGCCCGCGTCGGCACCACGCGCTGAGCGTCTACTCGTCCGTGGCCGGCCTCGGCGGCTCCGCCGGCCTGGTCCTGGGCGGCATGCTCACGTCCTGGGCGTCCTGGCGCTGGGCCCTGCTCATCAACGTGCCCATCGGCATCGCCCTGTTCGTGGCCCTGCCCCGGTTCGTCGCCGAGACCCCGCGGCACGCGGGCCGCTTCGACCTCGCGGGCGCGCTGACCGGGACGGCCGGGATGACCTCGCTGGTCTACGCGTTCATCCGGGTGTCGGAGGAGGGCTGGACCGACGCCAGGTCCCTGCTCGGCTTCGGCTGCGCGGTCGCGCTGCTCCTCGGCTTCGCGCTGATCGAGTCCCGGGCCGGTCAGCCGATCATGCCGCTGCGGCTGTTCCGCGACCGGGACCGGGCGGGCGGCTATCTCACCCTCATGCTGCTGCCCGCGGGCATGTTCGGCGCCTTCTACTTCCTCACCCTGATCTGCCAGCAGGTCCTGGAGTACAGCCCGTTGCGCGCCGGGTTCGCGTTCCTGCCCATGACCCTGGCCATGTTCACGATGGTGCGGCTGCTGCCGAAGCTGCTGGCCCGCTTCGGCACCAAGCCGGTGCTGCTGACCGGCATCGCCCTGCTGATCGCCGCCGGCGGCTGGCTGTGGCGGCTGCGGCCCGGCGACGGCTACGCCGCCGGGCTGCTCGGTCCGCTGCTGCTGCTCGGCGTGGGCGTCGGCCTGAGCTTCATGCCGCTCAACGCGACGATCCTCGCCCGTATCGAGCCCCGGGAGGCAGGTGCCGCGTCCGGCCTGCTGCAGACGCTCCAGTGGCTGGGCGGCACCGTCGGACTCGCCGTCCTGGTCACGGTGTACGGCACGGCGACCAGGCACGCGACCGGCACGCCGGCGGAGATCCTCACCCAGGGCGCGGCGCGTGCCTTCGGCATCGGCGGGTTGGTCGCGGCGGGCGCGTTTCTGGTGGCGGCGTTCGTGATCACGAGCCCCCGGCGGCGAGACGCATAGACCTGCCTCTTCGTCGCCCCCGCCGTCAGGTCCCGCCCGGAAGGTGACGCGATCGGGATCGGGGCGATCCCTCCCGGCCTGCGCGAGCGGTGCCCCGCGCGCCGCTAGCCGTCACGGCCGTCGGCGTTGTCCTCGACGGCCGAACGACCTGCGTCGACCGCATGGGCCGCAAGGCGTTCGAGCGAGGCCGCTGTCCGTTCCGCGGCGGTCGTGTCACCGGCCGAGGTGAACAGCCGGTGCGCCTCGACGAGTTGGGCGCGGGCCTGGGCGGGGTCTCCGCAGTGCTCCAGGGCGGTGGCGAGGCCGGTGAGCGCACGGGCCTTGAAGCGGTCCGTGCCGCCGTGGGTGGCCGGGGCGATGACGGCCCGATAGGTCTCCACCGCATCGGACCAGTGGCGGAGAGCCAGCAGGTCACGGGCTATCTCATGGCGCAGGATCGCCTGCGCGAACTCCTGGAAACCGGGCACGTCCCCCGCGTCCGTCCCGAGCAGGCCCCGATGGACGGCCAATGCCTCCTCCGCGCGGCCGGATTCCCGTAGCGCGCTGCCCAGCAGCCGACGGGAGACCGCCAGCCCGGCCTGGTCACCGGTCGCCTCGAAGAGCCGTACGGCGTCCTCGGCGGCCCGTGCCGCCTCCGCGGGCCGGTCCAGGTGCATGCAGGCACCGGCGATGTAGACCCAGGCCCAGGCCTGCTGGCCGGTGTCACCGGCCTGTGTCGCCGACTCCAGCGCACGGCGGGCGTGTTCCTCGGTCTGCTCGAACGGTCCGCCGCGCACCGAGTACGTCCAGGCGAGGCAGTTGAGCTGGTGGGCCTCGGCCGCCCGGTCACCGAGCGCGGCGGCGGCGCGGACGCCGTAGGTGAACACGGTGCGCCACTCGGGCCAGGCGTCCCAGCGGTCGGAGAACCAGTACAGCGTGCGCGCCGTGTGGAGGATCTCCGTGAACCGCTGCGCCTCGAACATGACCTTCAACGCGCCCACCCAGTGGTCACGTTCGGTGCTGAGCCACTCCTCCGCCTCCTCGGCTGACGCGGGGGCGAAGGCGGGGGTGGCTCCCGGCCACGGCTCGGGCGCGCCAGGTGCCTCGAACCAGCGGCCCGCCGCCGAGGCCGACCGCAGCAGCCAGTCCGCCATGCGCAGGGCTGCGGCCTCGACGGGCAACGGCAGCTCCTCGGCGTGGAGTCGCTCGCGCGCGAAGAGTCGTACGAGATCGTGCAACGCGTAGCGGCCCGGCGTGGTCTCCTCCAGCAGGCCTCGCTCGACCAGCAGGTCGAGGGCGTCCTGGACCACGATCGGGTCGTCTTCGCCGGTGAGTACGGCGGCGAGGCGGGGGCCGGTGTCACGGCCGGGGAGCAGGGTGAGCCGACGCAACAGCAGCCTGCGGGGAGCGGTGAGCTGGCGGTGGGACAGAGCGAGCGCGCCGCGTACGGCCAGGTCGCCTGCGACCAGGGTGCCCAGCCGCCGTTCCTCGTCGGCGAGTTGGTCCGCCAGCCGGGCAGGGGTCCAGGCGGGGCGGCTGGAGAGGCGGTTGCCGACGATCCGCAGGGCCAGCGGGAGATGCCCGCACAGTTCCGCCAGCCGGCCGATCGCCTCCGACTGGCCGTCGGTGCGCGACGCGCCGAGGATCCGTTCCAACAGTGTCACCGACTCCCTGCCGCTGAGAGCGCCGAGCCGGATGCGCCGTACGCCCTCCAGCCCCGTCAGCGGGCGTCGGCTGGTGACGAGCACGAAACCGCCTTCCGCGTCCGGCAGCAGCGGCCTGGCCTGTGCCTCGTCGGCCGCGTCGTCGAGCACGACCAGCACCCGCCGGGTGCTGAGCGTGGCCCGGTAGACGGCCTCGCGTGCCACCGGGTCCACCGGGATCCGGTCGGGCGGATGCCCGAGCGCCGTCAGCAGCAGGACCAGTGCCTCGGCGGCGGGCAGCGGGGTGTCGCTCATGCCGTGCAACTGCACGCTGACACAGCCGTCCGGAAAGAGCTCTCCCGCCAGCCGCCGCGCGGCCTGCGCGGCGAGCGTCGTCTTGCCCTGCCCGCCCGGCCCGAAGAGGACCACCGTGCGGGCCCGGGTGCCTCGGGCGAGCGTCTCCAGATCGGCCAGTTCCTGCTCCCGCCCGGTGAAGTCCGGGACCGTGCGCAGGAGATACGGCGGCGCGGCCGGGCCACCCCGATCCCGGCCGGCGTCGGCCAGCCGCTGCAATCGCTGCCGCTGCTCGCGGTCCAGCTTCAGGGCGACGGCGAGCGCGTCGACGGTGCGGCGCTGCGGCCCACGGCTGCGGCCGCGTTCCATGTCGCCCAGCGCCCGGACGCTGACACCGGACGCCTGCGACAACTCCTCCAGGGTCAGCCGGGCCGCCCGGCGCAGAGAACGCACCATCGCACCGAACGCGGTGGCGCCTTGGGACACATCGGATGAGGAAAGTCTGGTCATCACGACAATTAGAACAAGCGCTCTCTACTTCCGCCTGCGCTTCTGCCTGGCAGCGGCCCCGCACCGGTGGTGTGCTGGACTCTCCGAACAACCCGAGAAAGGCCCAACCGCCATGCCGTACATCACCGTTGGCGAAGAGAACAGCGCACCGATCGAGCTCTACTACGAGGACCACGGCACCGGACAGCCCGTCGTGCTGATCCACGGGTACCCGCTCGACGGCCACTCCTGGGAGAAGCAGCTGCCGGTCCTGCTGGGGGCCGGACACCGCGTCGTCACCTACGACCGCCGCGGTTTCGGCCGCTCCTCCCAGCCGACCACGGGCTACGACTACGACACCTTCGCCGCAGACCTCGACAAGGTGCTCACCGCGCTCGATCTGACGGACGCAGTCCTGGTCGGTTTCTCGATGGGGACCGGCGAAGTGGGCCGCTACCTGGGCAAGTACGGCTCCGGCCGGGTCGCCAAGGCGGTCTTCCTGGCCTCGCTCGAACCCTTCCTGCTCAAGACCGACGACAACCCGACCGGTGTCGACCAGGCGGTCTTCGACGGCATCCTGGACTCGGTCGGCAAGGACCGGTACGCCTACTTCACCGCGTTCTACCAGGACTTCTACAACCTCGACGAGACGCTGGGCAGCCGGATCAGCGAGGAGGCCGTCCGCAACAGCTGGAACGTGGCGGCCGGCGCCTCCGCCCACGCGTCCGCGGCCTGCGTGCCGACGTGGATCACCGACTTCCGCGCCGACGTGGCGAAGGTCGACGTCCCGGCGCTGATCCTGCACGGCACCGGGGATCGCATCCTGCCGATCGACGCGACCGGACGTCCGTTCCACGCGCTGCTGCCGTCGGCCGAGTACGTGGAGATCGAGGGCGCCCCGCACGGTCTGCTGTGGACACACGCCGAAGAGGTGAACGCCGCGCTGCTGTCGTTCCTCGCCAAGTAGGGTCTCGCCCGCCGTTACCGCGACAGCCCTGGAAGCGGTCGCCTAGAACAGCGCGCTGTACGCGTTCAGTGCCGGCTGCCCGCCCAGGTGGGCGTAGAGCACCGTCGAGTCGGCGCCGATCTCACCCCGCTCCACCAGGTCCACCATCCCCGCCATCGACTTGCCCTCGTACACCGGGTCGGTGACCATGCCCTCGGTGCGGGCGGCGAGGCGCATCGCCGCCAGGGTGGTGTCGTCCGGGATGCCGTAGATCCCCGCGTGGTAGCGGTCGTCCAGCTCCACGGTCAACTCGCCCTTGACGCCGATGAGTTCGCCGGTGCGCCGGGCGATCCGGGCGACCTGTTCGCGGGTCTCGGCGGGCTTGGCCGAGGCGTCTATGCCGATGACCCGGCGCTCGCGGCCGCCCGCCTCCTGCAGGGCGCCGAACCCGGCGACCATGCCGGCCTGCGTCGACCCGGTCACCGAGCAGACCACGACCGTGTCGAAGAAGACCCCCAGCTGCTGCTCCTGCTCGGCGACTTCGTACGCCCAGTTGGCGAAGCCGAGGCCGCCGAGCGGGTGGTCGGAGGCGCCGGCCGGGATGGCGTACGGCTTGCCGCCCGACTCCTCGACCTCGCGCAGCGCCAGTTCCCAGCTCTCCTTGAACCCGATACCGAACCCGGCGCGCACGAGACGTACGTCGGCTCCCGCGAGCCTGCTGATGAGAATGTTGCCCACCTTGTCGTACACGGAGTCCGGCCACTCCACCCAGCTCTCCTGCACCAGCACGCACTTGAGTCCGACGCGGGCAGCCACCGCGGCGACCTGGCGGGTGTGGTTGGACTGCACCCCGCCGATGGAGACGAGGGTGTCGCAGCCCTTGGCGAGCGCGTCCGCGACCAGGTACTCCAGCTTGCGCGTCTTGTTCCCGCCGTACGCGATCCCGGAGTTGCAGTCCTCCCGCTTGGCCCACAGCGCGGCGCCGCCGAGGTGGGCGGTGAGGCGCTCCAGGGGGTGCACGGGCGAGGGGCCGAAGAGGAGGGGGTAACGGTCGTAGGCGGAGAGGGACATGGGCTGCCTCCTGGTGGCGTGGTCAGTCGGTGGTGTCGGCGTCGGCCAGGTCGGACAGGGTGCGCCAGATGTCGGCGGTGACCTGGACCGCCGCCTCCGGGTCGCCGGCCGCGCACGCCTCGATGAGCCGTTCGTGCAGGCCGGGCGAGCGGCAGGAGCCGCCCTCGCCGAAGCGGCGGCGCTCCAGGCGGCGGATGAGCGGGGTGTAGCGGGCGACGGTGGCGGCGGCCGCGCGGTTACCGGCCACCCGGACCAGGACGTCGTGCAGTTCGTCGTCGGCGCGAAGGGCCTCGTCGACGTCGCCCGCCTGCACGGCGGCGGCGAAGCGGACGTTGGACACGCGCATCTCGTCCAGGTCCGCGTCCCGCAGCCGGGGTACGGCGGCCCGGGTGACCAGTTCGTGCATGGCGCCGACCACGGCCGCCGCATCCCGTACCTCGGCGGCCACGACCGGGGTGACCCGGGTGTAGCTCTGCGGCTTGCTCTCCAGGAGCCCCTCGTCTACGAGGCGCGCGAACGCCTCCCGCACGGGCGCCCGGGACAGCCCGAGCCGCTCCGCGAGTTCGGCGTCACGCACCACCGCGCCGGGTTCGATCTCCCCGGCCACGATGGCGTCCCGGATCGCGGCGTAGGCGCGGTCGCGGAGCAGGGTGCGGGGAACGGGCCGTAGGGCTTCCATAACTGAAATGTTAGATATCAGTGAACCCACGGACAAGAGGCACGGGCACACGAAAGTGGCCCGCACCCCCCCGTGAAGGTGCGGGCCACGCTCATCGGCCGGCGGTCAGGCCGCCGTCTCCCACGGCCAGTCGGCGTCCTGGGCCGCCTCCAGCAGCGGGACCGTCCGGAAGGCCGCGTCCGTGAGGCCGCCGAAGGTGTGCCGGTTGCCCTTGCCGGACGGGCCGTGGCCCGCCCGGTAGCCGGCCAGGTTCCAGGTGTAGACCGGGATGTGCGCCGGGACCTGCTGGGTCGGGTCGCCGTGCCGGCTGTACGCGTACTGCTCGTCGGTGACGATCAGCACCCGGTCCTGCCCCCGGTAGTGCGAGCGGATCGCCGAGACGGTGTCGGTGCCGCCCAGGTCGCCGAAGCGGCCGAGGATCTTCAGCACCGACTCGCGCCGCTCGAAGCCCAGCCGCCTGCTCGTCGTACCGAACTCGACGAGGTCCGCGTCCGCCGCCCGCAGCGCGAGCGCCGTGCCGAAGATCGCCGCCGCGTCGGCCCGGTTGAGCTCCGAGCGCTCGGAGAGCCGCGAGTAGAACATCGAACCCGACCGGTCCACGAGCACCAGCGTCCGCCCGGGCAGCGCGGGCACGTTGGCCAGCGAGTGGCCGAGCGCCCGCTCCAGCGGGTAGGACCAGCGCAGCGACGGCGCGTGCTGGTACGCGGCGAGGTACCGGAACGGGAACTGCCGCGACCGCGCCACCTCCGCCGGGTCGCTGATCCGCGCCGCGACCTGCGCGGCGACCTCGTCCGAGACCCCCGCCTCGTCGAAGTTGCGCAGGTTGCGGACGAGCGCCATGGTCCCCATGGACGGGATGACCGCCTCCCAGGCGGCCTTGTCCATCGGGCCCTGGAGCCAGCCGGCCAGCGCCTCCCAGGTGAGACCGGCCGCCGCGAGCCGCTCGGCGCCACCGGGCTCGGTGACGGCCGACCGGCGGCGCGCGACGGGCAGCGCCATCAGCTCGCGGTGCGCGCCGAGCACCGGGCTCGACGCGGGCGGTACCGCGGTGTCGGGGTTGTGCCGCCGGTCCAGCGCGTACCGGAACAGCTCGCCCTGCCACGGCTTGTCCGGGTCCGGCGCCGCGTGCACCAGGTTGAGGATGTCGCCGAAGCGGTACCCCTTGGACGCGGTGTCGTACTTGAGCAGCGACTTGCCGTGGTACAGCCGCCGTACGGCGTCGGCGATCCCCCGCTTGACGGGCTTGGGAACGGCACGGCCGTACGTCGCCGTCCAGTAGGCGAGCAGCTCGCCGGGCTCGTCGGGCCGCTGGAGCACGGAGGCGACGACCTGACGGTTCGACGGACCGTCGGTGGCGCCGACCGCCAGCCGGGCATGCACGTACTCCGCGGCGCCGACGATCGAGGCGGTCCGCATGTTGCCCTCGCCGCGCAGCCAGCCGAGCAGACCGGCCGTCCACTCCGGGTCGGCGACGGCGCGCTCGCGCACGAGCTCGGCGAACCGGTTGTCACGGTCCGCGCCGGACTCGTAGAAGGTCTGCTGCGAGACGAAGTTGGCGACGGCGAGCAGGAAGAGCTGGGACCGCGCGTCCCGCTCCCGGCCGCGGCCGCCCTCGTAGGTACGGAGCACGCGTCCGGTGGAGGTGACCCGCGAAACGGGCTGCGCCCGGGCCGCCTTGGTGTTGAATCGCGCCATGGTGAATTCCCCCCGAATTCATTGGAGTTTCGGAGGAGACGCGGCAGAAGGAGGGTGTCCGAGGTCGAAGTCGACTGCGGTGCTTATAAACTGGCGCGTCTTCCGTTCCGCCACATCGACCCCGAGCCGATGACGGGATTCGAACCCGCATGAGAGTTTCCCCCCACCAGTTCCCGAAGTATCCGCTGCCTGCGCACCGGACACCCACCATGAGCTGCGCCTCCCGAGTTCAAGAGCACACGCACCGGGAGGTGCATGAAGTTTTTGGTGTCCAGAGATCGAAATCGGCGGAACCGACGTAGGTGCTCTAACCCCTGAGCTACACCGGCACGTTGTACCGGTGGCGGGACTCGAACCCGCGGCCGCCCCATTATGAGTGGAAGTAGGTCCTGCCTTCGCACCTGGACAGGCACAACTTTAGGAGGCGGGCCGCGGGCCGAGCGAGTGAATTAACTATCCGCGCTGCTGGCGCTTCCAGGGCCCCGTGATCGCGAGCATGATGCCCGGGGTCTGGATGTTGGCGTACAGGGTCCGGCCGTCGGGCGAGAAGGTGACGCCGGTGAACTCGCTGTACTCGGGCTCCTCTTCGGTGCCGGCGTTCAGTTCGTTGCGGGCGATGGGATAGGTACGGCCGCTCTCGGTGGCGCCGAACAGGTGCTGGAGACCCTCGCCGTCCTCGGCGATGACGAGACCGCCGTACGGGGAGACGGTGATGTTGTCCGGGCCGTCGAAGTCGCCCTCCACGGACGGGTCCGGGTTGACGCCGATGCGGACCTTGAGCGTGAGGGTGCGGCGCTTGGGGTCGTAGAACCAGACCGAGCCGTCGTGCTGGACGGGGCTCTCCGCGCGGGCGTACGAGGAGACGATGTACACGCCGCCGTCGCCCCACCACATGCCCTCCAGCTTGCGGGCGCGGGTGACCTGCCCGGTGCTGAACTGCTTGCGGACGGAGGTGGTCCTGGCGTCGCGGTCCGGGACGTCCACCCAGTCGACGCCGTAGACCGTGCCGATCTTCGTGGCGCGGGAGAGGTCGTCGACGAACTGGCCGCCGGAGTCGAAGCACTTGAACGCCTGGAGCGTGCCGGCGTCGTCGGCGAGGGTGCGCAGCCTGCCGCGGCCGTGGTGGAAGTGCTCGGGCGGGGTCCAGCGGTAGAGCAGGCCGTTGGGGTTGGAGGCGTCCTCGGTCAGGTAGAGGTGGCCGCGCTTGGGGTCGACGACGACGGCCTCGTGGGCGTAGCGGCCCAGCGCCTTGACGGGCTTGGGGTTCCTGTTCGCCCGGCGGTCCTCGGGGTCGACCTCGAAGACGTAGCCGTGGTCCTTGGTGAAGCCGTTGGTGCCGGTCTTGTCCTCGGTCTCCTCGCAGGTCAGCCAGGTGCCCCACGGGGTGTTGCCGCCCGCGCAGTTGGTGGCGGTGCCGGCGATGCCGACCCACTCGGCGACGTGCCCGCCGGGGCGGACCTCGACGACGGTGCAGCCTCCGGCGGCGGCCGGGTCGTAGACGAGGCCCTCGGTGAGCGGAACCGGGTACGGCCAGTTGGCGCGGGGGCCGGCCAGCTCGTGGTTGTTGACGAGGAGGGTGGCGCCGCGCGGGCCGTCGAAGGTGGAGGTGCCGTCGTGGTTGGAGGGGGTGAACTCGCCCGACTCCAGCTTGGTCTTGCCGCTGTAGGTGATGACGCGGTACTTGAAGCCGGCGGGGAGCGCGAGGATGCCGTCCGGGTCGGGGAGCAGCGGCCCGTAGCCGACACCGCCGTGTCCGTGCCCGTGCGCCGCCTCGGTCGCGTCGGCCGCCTCGGTCTCGGTGACGGCGAGGGCGTTGGGGGCGGTGGCGAGCGCGCCAACGCTGCCGGCCAGCGCGACACCGGCACCGGTGATCGCGGATTTCCTTGTGAAGTCCCTGCGGGTGAGCGACATGGTGTCTCCTGTGACGGTCGGAGTGCCGTGGAGGGTGGCGGACCTCAACTCGGCGCACACGCTCCCGCCCACCCCTGAACGCCGGTTGAACGCAGGGCGACATCACGGTCGCCCGTTCCATGAATCCGTAATCACCACCCCACAACAACCAAAAGCCCCACCCAAGAAACACACCCCAGAGGTCAACGTTTCCCCCACCCGCGGGACGGAGTCCCCCACCGACGCCTGCCCCTCCCCACCACACAGCCGCCGCCCACCGCACGGCCTGTCTCCACCGCCCGGCCTGTCTGCAGCGCGCGGCCTCATGGCCGCATGGCCTCTTCGCCGCAAGGCCTCTTCGCCGCCGCGCAGCTCTTCTCAACCGCTCGTTTTCTTCACCGCCACCGGAACCCTTTTCCGCCGCGACGGCGCCCAGCCCACACGGCGGCACCCGGCGGTGCCCAACCCCCCGTACACCACCGCCCCTTCGGCGCTACCCCCCGTGCTGCGACCGCGCCTTGAACGCCGCCTTGCGGGCCTCCTTGGCCACCTTCTTGTCGGGGTGGAGGCGGCCCATCGCCTCGAGGACGTCGGCCGTGTCCGGGTGGCCGACCCGCCACGCCTCGGCGAAGAAGCCGCTGTGCTGCTGGGCCAGGCCCTCCACCAGCGCCTGCAGCTCCTCGGAGTTCCCTTCGGCGGCCAGCTGCGCAGCCACCGTGTCGATGGTCAGCCAGAAGATCATGTCCTGGGAGGGCGCCGGCACGTCGGCGGCGCCGCGTTCGGCCAGCCAGACCCTCGCCAGGCCGCCCAGCTCGGGGTCGTCGAGGACCTCGCGGAGGGCGGGCTCGGCCTCGGCGCCGAGCAGCGACAGCGCCTGCTGGCAGCGCAGCCGCCGCAGCGGGGCACCCGCGTCCGCACCACGCGCCGCGGCCAGCAGCTCCCGGGCCGCGGCGAGGGACTCCCGGCGGGCCAGCCACTGCTCGGTCTCGGCCTGCGCGGCCCCCTGCGGAAACGTCGCCGTCCCGTCGAGCAGCGCGTCCGCGCCCTTGTCGGCGAGCTCCCCGACCGCCGGCGCCACGAAGCCCGCCTCCAGCAGCCGCGCCCGCAGCCCGTACGCGCCGAGCGGGGTCAGCCGTACCATGCCGTACCGGGAGACGTCGGTCTCGTCGACCGGCCCCGCCGCCGGCTCCTCCTCCGCGTCGGCCATCAGTGCCTCGTCGACCGGCTGGTACTCGACGAGCCCGACCGGCTCCAGCAGCCGGAACTGGTCGTCGAGCCGCATCATCGCGTCGGAGACCTGTTCGAGGACGTCGTTGGTCGGCTCCCCCATGTCGCTGGGCACGATCATCGACGCGGCGAGCGCGGGCAGCGGCACCGGCGCCTCGCCGGGACCGCCCTCGCTCACGGTCAGCAGGTACAGGTTGCCGAGGACGCCGTCGAGGAAGTCCGCCTCCCCCTCGGGGTCCCAGCCGAGTGACGAGAAATCGACCTCGCCGCCCTCGTCGAGCGCATCGACAATTCCATCCAGGTCGGGCACGCTCGCGTCGGCGATCACGGTCTCCAGCGCGGCCTGCCACACCGCGAGGACGTCGTGCGGCGAGCCCCCGGTGAGCAGCGCCAGTTCCTCCCCCGCCACCACCGTGCCGGCCTCCTCGTCGGCGATCTCGACGAGCCCGGCGTCCACGGCGACCCGCCAGGCCTCACCGGCGTAGGCGACGGCGTCGTCCCCGGCGAGTCCGAGCGCCTCGGCCGCGGCCGGGAGCTGCTCCTCGACCAGCTCACCGCCCGCGTCCACCCGGGTGTCGGGACCGGCCCAGCGGGCGAGCCGGGCGGCCCGGGCGAGCAACGGTGTGGACAGTGCGGCGTGCGCCAGCTCCGCTTCGGAACGCAACCGCACCGGGGGCAGGGGGGCGCTGTCAGACATCGGCTGGTTCTCCTCGGACGCCTCAACGGTCGTACGGCGACATGGACACCGTATCGACGGCCGTACGAGCACCTGGACGCCGTACGGCTCAGCCGCTCAGCCTAGACGGATTTCCACCCATGCCGCCCGGTTCATCTCCCCGCCGGGCCCCGTACATGGCTGAAACCTTGACAACTGCCTTGATCAGGCAGGAGATTGACGCGCGTAGAAAACGGGGGGACAACTGTTCACTCGGTATCTACGCGTGTCATATACGCGTCACATGACGTACATGAACGTGTCATGAACGCTCCATAAACCGCCCTCGTCCCGGCGCTTCCGTATGTCCCCGGAGGGATTCCCTTGCCGAGCAGGTCTTCCGCGCGTCTCGCCGCGCTCACCGTCGCCGCCGTCTGCAGCGCGGCGTCCACCGTCGCCCTCACCTCGCCCGCCCAGGCCGACGGGCTGCGTATCCACGACATCCAGGGCAGCACGCGCACCTCGCCGTACGCCGGCCAGAAGGTGACGGACGTCCCCGGCATCGTCACGGGCACGCGCACCTACGGCTCCTCCAGAGGTTTCTGGCTCCAGGATCCGACGCCGGACGCCAACCCGGCCACCAGCGAGGGCGTCTTCGTCTTCACCAGCTCCACCCCGAAGGTCGCGGTCGGCGACTCCGTCACGGTCACCGGCACGGTCTCCGAGTACGTCCCGGGCGGCGCCTCCACCGGCAACCAGTCGCTGACCGAGATCACCAAGCCGACGATCACCACCGTCTCCACCGGCAACGCGGTCCCGGCGCCGGTCGTGATCGACAAGAAGTCGGTGCCGAGCGCGTACACCCCCACGGGTGACACGGCCGCGAGCAATTCGATCAACGGCCTGACCCTGCAGCCGAAGAAGTACGCCCTGGACTACTACGAGTCCCTGGAGGGCATGAACGTCCAGGTCAAGGACGCCCGCGTGGTCACCGCGACCGACCCGTACGCCGAGCTGTGGGTCACGGTGAAGCCGCACGAGAACCGCACCAACCGCGGCGGCTCGCTCTACCGCTCCTACCGCGACCAGAACACCGGCCGCCTGCAGATCCAGTCCCTCGGTTCGACCGCCGACTTCCCGGTGGCGAACGTCGGCGACACCCTGACCGGCGCCACGACCGGCCCGATGGACTACAACCAGTACGGCGGCTACACCCTCGTCGCGAGCTCGCTGGGCACCCTGAAGAGCGGCGGCCTGCAGCGCGAGACGACGAAGAAGCAGTCGCACGGCGAGCTGGCGGTGGCGACCTACAACGTCGAGAACCTCGACCCCTCGGACGGCACCTTCGCCGCGCACGCCGCCGCGATCGTGAACAACCTCCAGTCGCCCGACATCGTGTCCCTGGAGGAGATCCAGGACAACAACGGCGCGACGGACGACGGCACGGTCGCCGCCGACGTGACGGTCAACAAGCTGATCGACGCGATCGTGGCGGCCGGCGGCCCGAAGTACCAGTGGCGTTCCATCAACCCGGTCAACGACCAGGACGGCGGCGAGCCCGGCGGCAACATCCGCCAGGTCTTCCTGTTCAACCCGGAGCGGGTCTCCTTCGTCGACCGCGCGGGCGGCGACTCCACCACCGCGGTGGGCGTCACCAAGGTGAACGGCAAGGCCCAGCTGACGGCCTCCCCCGGCCGCGTCGACCCGGCGAACTCCGCCTGGACGACCAGCCGCAAGCCGCTCGCCGGTGAGTTCGTCTTCCAGGGCAAGACGGTCTTCGTGATCGCCAACCACCTCAACTCCAAGGGCGGCGACCAGGGGCTGACCTCGCAGTACCAGCCGGTGGTGCGCAGCTCGGAGACCCAGCGCCACGCGCAGGCGACGCTGGTCAACGCGTTCGTCAAGAACATCCTCGCCGTCCAGAAGGACGCCGAGGTCATCGCGCTCGGCGACATGAACGACTTCGACTTCTCCGGCACCACCAAGATCCTGGAGAAGGGCGGCGCGCTCTGGTCGGCGATCCAGTCGCTGCCGACGAAGGAGCGCTACACCTACGACTACCAGGGCAACGAGCAGGTCCTGGACCAGATCCTGATCAGCAAGCAGATCCGCAGCAAGGGCGACTTCGCGTACGACAGCGTGCACATCAACTCGGAGTTCCACGACCAGATCAGCGACCACGACCCGCAGGTGCTGCGCTTCCGCCCGTAAGCGGTCGGCCGTGGCTCAGGACTGGCCGAACACCCCGTTCAGCCAGTCCTGCCAGGCGGTCTCGTTCGCCTCGGCGTCGGCGTCCGGCGCGAAGTCGTGGATGCTGATGCCGACCGGGGCGCCCCAGTGGTTGCGCCCGAAGAACCGGACGAGGGCGTCGTCGGTGCGCAGTCCGATGAAGTACGGGTCGCGGTAGTCGACCACCGCGTCCAGGGCCCGCCCGCCGGGCCGCCGGACGCTCACCTTCGCGCCCTCGGCCAGGTCGTCCGGCAGGCCGAGGGCGCGGCCCACGGCGGTGAAGGCGTCCGGCGCCTGGGACGCCTCCGGCCCGTTCAGCTGGGCGAAGCCCACCGGGCGGGGCGCGAAGTGGGTGAGGTACTCGCGCAGGGTGTGCAGGTAGAAGTCGGTGTGCCGGCTCGCGCCGTCGTACTGGTTGTCCCAGTCGTCGGTGAAGATCCCGCTGTGCACGTAGCGCACCCAGGCGCGGCGGCCGCCGTCGCGCTCCTCGATGACGTGCTCCAGCTGGTTGGCGCTCTGGGTGGGGAAGCCGACGTCCTCGCTGCGGGTGACGAGGTGGTGCGGCGGGTCGTAGGCGGTGACGGTGGAGCCGAAGGCCGCCGTACCGCCCACCCGGGGCTCGGGCGGCTGCATCGGCCACAGATAGCCGCCGGTGCCGTGGGTGATCGCCGCCCACACCTCTCCGGGCGTGGCGTCTACCTCGAACTCACGGACGATCTCGAATTCCTTGGACATGGGGACTCCTGCTCAGCTTCCGAGTGCGGGACGGTCCTCGGCCGGGGACCGGGACTCGTCCTTGACTGCCGGACGGCTCTCGCCTTCTGCCGCGCGACGGGATTCACCATCTGCCACGGGACGGGATTCACCGTCTGCCGCGGGACGGGTCTCGCCCTCTGCAGCGGGACGGGTTGCACCCTCTGCCACGGCGCGGGTTTCGCCTGCGGCGGCATGCTGCGGCTCGTCCTTGACCGTCGGATGGACGGCGACCACGATCCGGTGGTCCCGGCCGGACTCCGCGTCGGGTGTGTCGTACTTGCGGATGAGCGCGCTCACGCCCGCCGTCAGCTCCTGCACGAAGGCCGCGCGGTCGGCGGCGGAGGCGAAGCGGACCTCGCCGTCCAGCGCGTACGTCGCCAGCCGCTTGCGGGCCTTGGCCGCCCCGCTGATCAGCATGCCGACATCGCGCACCAGGCGCGCGCCGAGCGCGAGCAGCCAGCGTGCGGAGAGCTGGTCGCGGAAACGGTCCGGGTCCGGCTGTACGGCGGGCAGGGCCGCCGGCGAGATGACGTACGACGCGGCGGTCGCCCGCATCAGCCGCTCGGTGACATTGCCCTTGCGCCGCTCGTCGGCGAGCTCGACCAGGCCGTGCCGCTCCAGCGCCTTCAGGTGATAGTTCACCTTCTGCCGGGGCAGCCCGACCCGGCCGGCCAGCATCGCGGCCGACGCGGGCGCGTCGGCCAGCTCGGCGAGCAGCCTGGCCCGTATGGGGTCCAGCGACACGGCCGCTGCCTCGGGGTCCTCGATCACGGTGACGTCCAGCATGACCCCACCGTCTCACCGAAAACTTTTTTTGTCCATACAGGTGGAGTTTTCGGTGGAGAGTCGTCGGCGCCCGCCCTCAGCCCGGCTCCCCCCGTTCGCCGAGCCGGGCCAGCTGGCTCTGGAACCAGTCGAGGCGGGCCTGCAACAGGGCAGCCTCCGCGACCAGTTCGGGCACCCCGAAGCCCTCGCCCGCCACCGGCGGCCCGTCGCCGTCACTGCTCCCCGCGCCTCCGGCGATCACCCGCAGCCCCTGCCCCGCCAGCCGGGCGAATCCGGCGAGCGAGACCGACGCACGCGCGCGTACGCAGCCCGCGCAGGCGGCCGCGAGGGCACGCCAACCGGGCCTGCCCCAGCCCGCGTCGGCGAGCGCGACGGCCGCCGCACCGCAGGCGCACGGCCCGACGGTGGCGGTCCGCACCCGCTGCCGGGCATAGCGGAACCCGCGCTCGAAACGGATGTAGGCGCCGAGGACGGAGACTTCGAGCAGCACGGCCGCCCGGTGCTCGGCGGTGCACAGCAGAGCTTCGGCGACCTCGCGTTCGTGCACACAGTGGAAGCCGCAGTCGCACAGCCGCGCGGGCGGGCGGTGCCGTCGGCCGTAGACGCAGGACGCGTCGTCCAGCACTCCGTACGGCAGCGCGCCGCCCAGCGACACACCGGTGAACCCGGCCCGCGCGCCGTCCTGGGACAGCATCGGATGGGCGATCTTGTAGCCGGTCGGCGGCTCCGTCGGCCGTTCCGCCGGGAGCCGCAGCCTCATCGGGCGGCCGGGGCCTCTTCGGACGCGGACACGGACTCGCTCGCGACCCGGGGTTCGTGGATCTCGCGGATCTTTTCGGAGAGTTCGGGGAGTTCGGGGAGTTCGGGTACTTCGTCGTGGACGAGCGGCCGCTCCTCAGCGACCCCGGTGGCCAGTGCCTTGCCCAGCTTCATGGCGCCTCCCATGACCCATGACCTGCCGTCGGTGACCGTCCGGCCCATAGTGACCCATGAGCGGCCGAGTTGGACACAGGGCCTCTGACCTCCATCCGGCCTCCAGGAGACCGATAACTTAGCATTGCTAAGACGTATCAGGTAGAAGAATTAAGTAGAGCTAAGCTGTCGTGCGGCCGAGACTACCCCCATGACGAACCCACGCGACACCGCCCGCTCGCCCCGCCCCTTCGGCCGCACCCTCTGCGCGATGGTCACCCCCTTCACCGACACGGGCGCGCTCGACCTCGACGGCGCGCGGCGGCTGGCCGTGCATCTGGTGGCGGAGGGCTGTGACGGCCTGGTGCTGAACGGCACCACCGGCGAGTCGCCGACCACGTCGGACGCCGAGAAGGCGGAGCTGATCACGGCCGTCCGGGAGGCGGTGGGCGAGCGGGTGCCCCTCGTGGCCGGCGTGGGCACCGCGGACACCCTGCACACCGTCGAGCTGGCGCTGGCGGCGGAGAAGGCGGGCGCGGACGGGGTGCTGGTGGTGTCGCCGTACTACAGCAGGCCGCCGCAGGACGCGCTGGAGGCGCACTTCCTGGAGGTGGCCGAGGCGAGCGGGCTGCCGGTGATGCTGTACGACATCCCGGGCCGCACCGGCACCCGGATCGAGCCGGAGACGCTGGTCCGGCTCGCCGCCCACCCCCGGATCGTGGCCGTGAAGGACTGCTCCTACGACTTCCTCGGCGCCCAGAAGGTGCTGGCGCGCACGGACCTGGCGTACTACGCGGGCTGCGACGAGCACATCCTCGCCCTGTACGCGGTGGGCGCGGCCGGCTGTGTGAGCACGGTGGCCAACGTCGTCCCCGCCCGGATCGCCGCGATCCTGGACGCGTTCGACGCGGGCGACACCGCCCGCGCGACCGGACTCCAGCTGCGGGCCACTGCACTGATCGAGGCGATGATGGCGGCGGGCCTGCCGGGCACGGTCACGTCGAAGGCGCTGCTCACCGCGCTCGGCCTGCCGGCGGGCCCGGTGCGGGCACCGCTGCGGCCCGCCGGCCGGGAGGCGGCCGACGGACTGCGGGCGGTGTACGAGGAGGCGGTGTACGAGGAGCTCGCGGCGGGCTGATCAGCGCCGCTCGGCGAAGACCGGTGTCCAACGGCCGCCGGCGCCGTCGTTGCCCTTGCGGAAGCCGCTGAGGGGAACGGTCCTGTCACTGCCGACGGTGACCAGGACCAGGCGGTTGTGGAACTCGTTGCCGCCGTCCTTGTCGATGTCCCAGGCGATGAGGGACTCGTTGTCGGCCCAGGCGAGGAGCTGCTGCCCGTGCACCTCGGTCTTCCGGCCGGTGCCGAGGTCGGTGATCCACGAGGACGTCTTCATCGTCTTGCCCGCGAAGTCACCGGCGGCCCGCTTGCCGTCGGGCGACAGCCCCGCTTGGACGAACCAGTCCAGGTAGCGCTCGTCGGCCGGCACGGGGACCTCGCGGCCGTGGAGGTCGTAGAACTGCATCCCGGGTTCGCTGGTCAGGCCGGACCAGACGTACTGGCCGGAACGGCTGAGGGCGAAGTCCTGGCGGATGTTGATCTCGGACATGTCCATGCTGTCGTGCGGGCCGCCGATCTCGCGCCAGGGGCCCTTCCCGGAGGCCACGTCGAGGACGTAGAAGCCGGTGCGCGGCATGGTGTCGGGCATGGAGAAGCTGGTGCCGGTCGTGTCGCCCGGCGCCCTGGTCACCACGTCGGGGTCGGCGGAGTACGTCGTCGCGACCAGTTTGCGGCCGTCGTGCGAGAACGCGACCCCGCCGACCCCCTGCTCGACCGCGATCCAGCGGGCCACCTTGCCGGTGGTGAGGTCGAGCAGGCCGATCCGCCGGGTGGGGATGGTCCGCTCCAGGACGGCGGCGGTCTTCAGGCCGGGGGCGACGGCGACGTACGACCAGCGGGAGTCCTTCTCGTAGCGGCCGGTGCGCTCGTTCAGCAGCCAGTAGGTGCGGGTGGTGTGGTACTTGCGAGCCGTCTGCTTGACGCTGTCGGTGGTGTAGTAGGCGGCCATGGTGGCGTCGCCCGCCTGGATCAGCTCGCGGGGCGGCGACTGGTCGGGGTGGGCACGGGTCTCACCGGGGTCGAGGACTCCGGCGGGCCGTACGTCCTGCCTGCCGCCGTCGAGCAGCGGCACGCCCACCGCGACGGCGACCACGGCCGCGGTGGCCACGGCGACGGAGGCGAACCGGCGGGCCCGGCGACGCCGGCGGACCGCCAGCACCTGGTCGGCGAACCCGGCCCGCAGCGGCGGCTGTTCGGCAGCCTGTTCGCGCAGCGCGTCTCGCATGAGTTCCTCGACGTTCACGGCCGCACCTCCGCGGGCGAGTAGTCACGGGACGGCGGCTGGTCGCGGCCGGTGTCCGGGGCGAGGGCGGCCAGTTCGGGCGCGAGGGTGCGCAGCCGGGCCAGGGAGCGGTGGGTGGTGGACCGTACGGTGCCGACGGAGCAGCCCAGGAGCCGGGCCACGTCGGCCTCCGGCAGGTCCTCGAAGTAGCGCAGGACCAGAACGGTGCGCTGGCGGGCGGTGAGCCGGGACAGGGCCGCGCGCAGCACGAGCCGCAGCTCGGCGGCGGACGCGGTGTCGAGTGCCGGTGGGCTCTCCGGGGGTTCGGCGACGCTGAGTTCGCGCCGGCGCCACTTCAGCCGCCAGCGGCTGATCTGCTGCCGGTAGAGGACCTGCCGTACGTAGGCCTCGGGTTCGTCGATGCGCTGCCAGCGGCCGGCCGCCTTGATCAGGGCGTTCTGCAGCAGGTCCTCGGCCGTGTGCCGGTCGCCGCCGGTCAGCAGCACGGCGGTCCTCAGCAGCGCCGACGACCGGCTGTCCACGAACTCCCGGAAGCTCTCCTGCAGTTCCGCATCCATCGTCACCTTCTCTTCCCCCGGGCCCGGCCGGTGTCCGGACCCTGTATCCGTGGTGACGCGTGCGGAGCGGCGCCACTATGCCTGTCCGGCGCGAGAATATTCACCGGTGTCCGGCACGCCCGCTGCCGTACGTTGGCCCCGTGAGCCGCCCCCTGCTGTTCCTGGACGTCGACGGCCCCCTCAACCCGTACGCCGCCCAGCCCGAGCGACGCCCCGCGGGATACACGACGATCCGGGCGACCGTCCGCCCGGGGCGCCCGCTGCGGGTGTGGCTGAACCCGTCCCACGGCCCGGCGCTGCTCGCCCTCGGTTACGAGCTGTGCTGGGCGACCACCTGGATGGCCGAGGCCAACCGCTGGATCGCACCCGTCGTGGGGCTCCCCGAGCTGCCGTACGTCGACTTCGGCCGGGGCCTGCTGGCGGAGCGTCCCGACGGGGTCCACTGGAAGACCGAGGCGATCGTGACCTACGCGGAGGGACGCCCGTTCGCCTGGGTGGACGACGAACAGAGTCCGGCGGACACCCTGTACGTCCACGCCCACCATCCCGGCCCGGCCCTGCTGCATCACGTCGACCCCCGGATCGGGCTGCGGGAGGCGGACTTCACCGCGCTGGCGGAGTTCCGGGCAATCACCGATGGCGGCAACACCTCGCCACGACCGTGACCAGGGGCGGCGGCGGCCCGGTCGATCGGTCACGCCGACATCCCCGGCAAAACTTGAAAGTCAAGCGAAGGCAGCGTCCGTCGACATCCGGCCACCCTCCACCGACAGGGGTGCGTTACCGCAGGTCAACACGGCTCTTGGGGCCTGCCTGACGGGTCGCGTCACCGACCCCGCGCCCGACACCAATTTCACCCGAATGGCGCAACATGACGCGCCACTCACATGGGTGAAGATCAAGCTGACTAGTGCCCCAACCGAGGCAATGCGTGAAAGGGGAACCACATGCGCATTCGACGAATCCTCGCCGCCGCCATCGCCACGGCAGCCCTCACCGGACTCGGCCTCACAGGCGCCGCCACCGCCACCGCCGCCACCGCACAGGGTGCCCCGTCCTACGTCACCCCTTCCCAGTGCAAGCAGGGCGGCGGAACGCCCGCGATCAATGAGGCGGGCAACCTCTGCAAGGGCGGTACGTACGACGGGGAGCAGGTCGACTGAACCCCACAAGGCGCCCCGCAGCCACCTGCCGCGGGGCGCTCCCGCAGCGCGTGGCTGCGGGAGCGTGGCCGGGAGAGTCACGCGGGCGGGCGGGCGACGGGCGGCGTCCGCGTCGGACAGCGGGTGCGCCAACGGGTGCGCCAACGGGTGCGCCAACGGGTGCGCCAACGGGTGCGCCAGCGAGTGCGTCAGCGAGTGCGGAGAGTGCTGGTGTAGACGTCCGTGCGGTTCTGTGGTGTGCCGGAGTTGGTCTCGGTGAGCACCGCCCGTACTCCCTCCTTGCCGTCTGCCACCAGGCCTTGGTAGTCGCCGAGGAAGTAGCCCCCGGCGAACGGCGCCTGCAGCCAGTCGAAGATCCGCGAGATCCGTCGTTCGGTCCGGAGCTTCGGGTTGCCGTCCTGCAGCGTGGCCAGTTGGTAGGCGGTGGGCAGGGTGCTGGTGTTGCCGGGCTTGAGGAAGCGCAGGTCGTAGTAGGTGAGCGCGACCGTGCCCCGCTCGGCGACCGCGATCGACGGTGAGAAGGCCGGAACGCCCTTGGGGCTGATCAGCCCCGGGGTCCCCCAGGTGCGTCCGCCGTCGGTGGACCGTACGAGTTGGACGGAGTCGAACTTTCCACCGGTTCCACCGGAGAAGTCCGAGCCCTCGTAGGCCATGTACAGCGTGCCGGTCTTCGGGTCGACGGCCGGGCTCGGCAGGGTGGACCCGGCGCGCAGCAGCTTGGCGGGGTCGTTCGGGTCGACCTCCGGCACGGAGGTGTCCCGGGCCACGGTGACCGGGGCGCTCCAGGTCTTTCCGGCGTCGGTCGAGGTGACCATCTCGTAGCGGGCTTCGACGACGGTGCTCAGGTCGTCGGAGTACGTGATCCGGTCGTAGAAGTCGTACAGGGTGCCGGTGCGCCGGTCGACGACGATCTGATGGCCGATGGTCTGGGTGTTGGGCACGGTGCTGGTGCGGACGAACTGCCGGGCCTTGCTCCAGGTGCGGCCGCCGTCGCGGGTGAGGGAGATGTAGCCGGGACCGTCGAGGGAGCTGGGGCCGGGTGGGTCGTTGTCGAGGCGGTTCCAGACCTGGTAGGCGGTGCCCTTGCGGACCGGGTCGGCGGTGAGTGAGGGCTTGTCGTTGAAGAACGGCTGCTCGTCGACGTGCGTGGTGGTGAGGTTCCGCCAAGTGCGGCCGCCGTCGCGGGACGTGACGGCCAGGAGGGCGGTGCGCGTGCTCTTCGTGAAGTCGACGCCCTCCCCGCTCGCGTAGACGGTGCCGTCCGGTCCGGTGCTCACCCAGGGGTCGGTGGCGCGCTCGTAGTCCGCGCCGCCGGGGGCGCACAGGCTGAACGGCAGCGTGCTCTGGTGGAAGGTGTGGCCGTCCGTGCTCCAGCCGGCCGCCAGGCCACGGGCTCCGCCGTCGTTCCAGCGGTCCTGCTGGAACACGGTGACCACGCGCTTGGGGTCGCGCGGATCCACGGACAGGTACGGCTCGACCTCGGTGGCCGGGTAGACGACGCTGTCGGGGGACCTCGCTCCGATGGTGCACTTCGCGTACGGGTCGCCGTGCGACACCTTGACCAGTGGTGTGCCGCCGCGGTTCCGGTCCGCTGCGGCGGGAGTCGCGCCGGTGACCGTGACGAGCAGGAGCGCGGCGGTGGTGACGGCGGTCAGGGGCAGGAAGACGCGCATGCGGGATCTCCTCCGGGCCTGTCGGCCGGGGTACGGGACCGCCGTCCTCGGGGCGGCCTGGGGCGCGGAGGAGTATCGGAACGCGAGGGTGGGGTGACTCCGCCTGGTCCCTTTCGGCGTTGCAGCCGGTGCCCTTGATGGGCCGAACGACGGAGTCGTCCCCAGGGCTGTCGAGGAGCACGGCGGAGCCGACCGGCGGGTTCACCATGCCGGTCGGCTCCTCGGTCGTGCCGTTGTCCTGCGATTGTCCTGCGGTTGTCGTGCGGTTACGGCCCCGTCCCGTAGGTCTCCGGAGAGGGCCCTGGGGGCCGTGGGCCGCATGCCGGTCGGCGATGCCGGCGGGGTCGGCCTTGACTCGGACGGGTTGGAGCGGGGTGACCTGCCGGCCCTCTTCCACGGTGGGGACGAGTCAGGCCATCGGCAGAGGTCCACCGCAATGCGGACAGCGGCGCGTTCTTCTGCGCCTGTTCAGGACCTGCCGAGTGCAGCCGTGCGCCGACCGATCAAGTGATCGCCTGCGTGGTCCCGTCAGGCAGCGCGCAGGCGTAGCCGGCATAGGCGCGTGCAACGATCTGTCCGCCGGCGGCCGTGCAGTCGTCTCTGGAGATGTTCGGAGACGAGGCGGCCGCAGCGCTGACAGCGCCGACGACGCTCACGCCGGCAAGGGTTGCCGCGGCCAGGGCGAGGCCCAGGATTCTTCGCATGCGCATGACTTCCTCCTCCTCTCAGGCGCCTTCGTTCGGCCTTCGGGAAGGGACAAGTCTCAGGACGACGGCGCCCTCTTTCTCAGCATGGGCGCTCCGCATGAGGCCCGCGAGGCGAGGCCGGGCGCCAGGCCGGGAGGGTGAGGAGGAGACGGGCCGCACCCGCTTCCAACCGGTGCCTCCGCCCGGTTCCGGGCGATCGGCTGCCCCGCGCGGTCCTCTAACGCGGTTCGTGGGCCGCCGCACGGCAGGCACCGGTCGCGGCTCCGCCCGCCACTCCGGCCCCGGTCAGCCCGGTGACACAACTCTGCAGGTCTCCGACCACGCCACGGCTGCAGGCCGCGGTGACGGAGTCGGAAGCGGTGGCACCGGCCAGTTCGGCCATCTTTGTGCAGGCGGGGATGTCCGCCCGGACCGCGGGAGCGGCGAGGACCGCACCACCGAGGGTGAGGGTCAGGGCGGTGAGGGTACCGGCGATACGGGTCGACGTGCGCATGGGACACACCTGCCTTCAGGGTTGTTCGCGCGGTCCTGGTCCTGGTCCAGGTCCTGGTCCCGGTGGCCCGGATCCACGCGGTAAGGCCGCCTGGCGACGCTCTGTGAGTGGTGTCCGGGCCGGCGGGCTCACGGACTGACCGCACGATTCTGCGTCGCATCCATTGAGCCGCACCGGGACATGGTCGCCGGCCAGGCCGAAGGAGAGGGCCCCGGACCGAATGAGCCGCACTCGGACCTCCACTCGCGGGCCCCTCACTCCAGCGTCGCACCCTCTCCCCCGCCCGTCCTGGGCATCCGGGGCCCGTTGGGCGGGGCGCGGGCGCCAGTGGGGCGGCCGCGCTGAGTAACTGCAATTGCGCGAAGGACATTCTTTGTTCCTACGGCCTCGAGAAACTCAGGTTCTTCCAGAGTCCGAAGTGCATCCGCCCCGGAGCCGACGTGCCCGGCGCGTCGGCGCAGAGAAGCCGTAGGGTTCCGTCCATGGTGACTGCGACTGTCCGCGAGTGGTACGACGAGGAAGGTTGGGGCGTTCTCGACTCCCCCGAGACCCCCGGCGGCTGCTTCGGCCACTACGCCGACATCCAGGCGACCGGCTTCCACACGCTGTCGCCCGGACAGCAGGTCGACCTCACATGGGAAGCCCCTGGCTTCAAGCAGGACGGGTACGACTACCGCGCGGTGAAGATCGCGCCTCGGCCTGTCCGACGTCCATAGCCGACATCAACGACGGCGCACGCCCACAGTCCGCTGCCCCACCCCACCCCACGGTGATCGCACCGCTGCAGGCGGACGCAGATCACCAGCGCGCTGCGGAAGGTTCCGAGAGCCACAAGGGATCGGGTACCGGGGAGTTCAGCGCAGAGCCCGACGCTCGTCCAGTCGGCGCGTCGGCACACCCAGAAACACGTCGGGGGTCGCCGAGCCGTAAACGATGTTGAAGGTCTCCAGTCGATAGGACCAGGCCCCGCCACAACTGCCGACGAACCGGTAGTTGATCTGCCAGTGCAGCCATTGGCCAGGAGCAAGGCGAACCGCAGGCGGGCGCCGACTGCGTCGTGGCATGGCGAAGAGGCTCACTTCTGGCGGGTCCACGCGCAGCAGCCCGTCGGCCTCGCGAAGGATCGTCCCGGGTGCCGACAGATCCCGCACTTGCATGCGAGGCTCGAAGGAATCGGACTCCTGCATGGAAACGTCGTGAAGGGCGGTGCTCAAGCCCGGAGGCAGGGAGAAGGCCGTTGGCGCGGCGTTTCTGCTAGCCGCTCCAGAGCCGCCGCGCGAGTTCTTCGTCCACGACGTGCGTACCCGCTGAACGACCATGTCCATGAGACCAATCATCAGACAGAGCAACCACCGCCGAGGAAGCGCATGAGCGGTGACCGACTCGGCAACTGCCGGCAGCTCGGCAGCACATCGGAGCGACGGTCGATCAGGCGGCCGCATGTCGCGGCCGCCGGCCGTCAGTTGTGGCTGTGCAGGATCTCGTTCAGCCCGCCCCACACCGCGTTGTTCGGGCGGGCCTCGACGGCGCCGGTGACCGAGTTGCGGCGGAAGAGGATGTTGGAGGCGCCGTTCAGCTCGCGGGCCTTGACGATCTGGCCGTCGGGCATGGTGACGCGGGTGCCCGCGGTGACGTACAGGCCGGCCTCGACCACGCACTCGTCGCCGAGGGCGATGCCGACGCCCGCCTCGGCGCCGATCAGGCAGCGCTCGCCGATGGCGATGATCACGTTGCCGCCGCCGGACAGCGTGCCCATGGTGGAGGCGCCGCCGCCGATGTCCGAGCCGTCGCCGACCACGACACCGGCCGAGATGCGGCCCTCGACCATCGAGGTGCCGAGGGTGCCGGCGTTGAAGTTGACGAAGCCCTCGTGCATGACGGTGGTCCCCTCGGAGAGGTGCGCGCCGAGGCGGACCCGGTCGGCGTCGGCGATGCGCACGCCCTTCGGGGCGACGTAGTCCGTCATCCGCGGGAACTTGTCGATCGAGGTCACCTGCAGGTGCAGGCCCTCGGCGCGGGCGTTCAGCCGGACCTTCTCGATGTCGTCGACGGCGACCGGGCCGAGGGAGGTCCAGGCGACGTTGGCGAGCAGGCCGAAGATGCCGTCCAGGCTCTGGCCGTGCGGCTTCACCAGGCGGTGCGAGAGCAGGTGCAGACGCAGGTAGGCGTCGTGCGTGTCGAGCGGCTTGTCGTCGAGGGAGGAGATGACCGTACGGACCGCGACGACCTCGACACCGCGGCGGGCGTCCGGCCCGAGCGCCTTCGCGGCGCCCTCGCCGAGCAGTTCCACGGCCTTCTCCGCGGACAGCCGCTCGGTGCCGGACGGGCCGGGCTCGGCGATGAGTTCGGGAGCGGGGAACCAGGTGTCGAGAACGGTGCCGTCGGCGGCGATCGTGGCGAGGCCAGCCGCGGCGGCACCGGTGGGACGAGGAGCAGTCGTGTCGGTCATGAGGGCAACCTAACCGGCCGGGGGCCGGGGAGGCCAACCAGCGTGCGGGGCGTCTCAGGGGGCGGGCCCCGAAGATACGCCGGGCGGCCCGCACTCCCCTGTGGTGCGGGCCGCCCGGGTCCGGAGGGCGGGTCAGGGTCGCTCGCCGGCCTTGTCCACGACCGCGGTCGTGACCCGTTCGTTTGCGTCGGCGACCTTGCCGTCCACGACCGTGCACCAGCCCACGACGTGGTAGGTCCGCGGGTCGATCAGCGTCTGTTTGGCCATCCTGGCCTTGCCGTCGGCCTTGCGCGGGTGCAGGTCGATGCCGACGCCGGCGACGTCGTGGGTCAGGGCGACGACCTTGCGGCCGGTGACCGTGTCGACCAGGTGGCCGGTGATCCTCTGGTCGGGCAGGAGCGCCAGGGCGCGGTACAGAGAGGCCAGCCCCGCGGGCGGCACGAGGTCGGCCTGGAGGAGGGCGCTGATCTCGGCGTAGTCGTTCCACGCCTTGGCTCCGGAGCCCACTTCGGTGTCCCCGACGGCGTTCCTCTCACGGAGCGCCCGCAGCGTCCCCTCGCCGTCGGCCGGCAGTGCGGCCATGAATCGGTACATCTCACGCGGCGAGTCGTAGTCGGTCGGCCCCAGGCTGCTGGCACGTCCCCGGCTGATCGTGATTCCGGGATCGCCGACCGCCGGATGCTTGGCCCACTGTTCGCCGTCGTAACGGTTCCAGTTCTCGGACAAGGGTTCCGCGTCATCCGGATCCCTCGCCGTGGTCATGTAGATCCACTGCTTCCCGGTGGGCTCGATGCCCGCCGGCTGCTTGTCCAGCGCGTCGGCAGCCCGTTCCAGGAAGTCGTGCGCACTCATCCCCTTCAGGTCGATGTCCGGCGTCGCGGGCTGCACCCTGCGTCCCCTGCTGGTCCCGCCGACCAGCAGGGCCGCGGTGACGGCCACGGCGGTCACCGCGGCGACGACCGCGACGATCGCGAACTCCCGCCGCCGCCAAAGGGCCCGGCGCCGCTCCCCGGCCCGTGCCGTGTCGGTCAGCCGGGCGCGTCCCGCCGCCAGCCGTGCCCGGTCCGGCTCCGGCGCGTGGGCGCGCAGCGCGCGCACCTCGGTCATCTCGTCCATCGCTATACCACCTCCGCGGTGTCGCCCACGAATGCCGGATCGGCGCCGAGCGCCGTACGCACCTTGCGCCGCGCCCGGTTGAGCCGGGAGCGGACCGTGCCGACGGGGATGTCCAGCGCCTCCGCGACCTCCTGGTAGGTGAGGTCGGCCCAGGCGACGAGCAGCAGGACGTGCCGGTCGGCCGCCGACAGTTCGGCGAGGGCGCCGGCGAGCGGGCCCTGCGCGTCGATCCGGTTGTCCGTGTGCTCGACCCAGGTCTCGTTCCAGGACGCGGCGACGGGGTCGTGGCCGGTGCGGGCCAGTGCCCTGAGCGCGCGCACCTCGGTCCGGCGCTGTTTGCCGATCAGGTTGGCCGCGATGCCGTACAGCCACGGGCGCGCGCTGGGGCGTGCGAGGTCGTAGCGGGAACGGATCCGGAAGGCGATCAGGAAGGTGTCCGCGGTGATGTCGTCGGCCGCGTCGGCGCCGAGCCTGCGCGCCGCGTACCGGTGGATGTCGGGCGCGTAGCGGTCGTAGAGCCGGGCGAAGAGCTCTGGTTGTTCCAGTGACTGGGCGACGCTCTCCGCGTCGTCCCCCGCCTGTGCCGTGGCCGGCGGCGGTCCGCTCACGAGGGCTCCCCCTGGTTGGTCGGTGCGTGCGTGTCACCCCCTGTTCCCCGATGCCCGCCGATGGGTTCACGGTGTTCCGGCCGGGTCGGTGGGGAGGGAAGCGACGGACGCGTTCCGATCAGGGAATCACCGCGTTCCGCTCAGGGAATCACTGCGTTCCGCTCAGGGAATCACGCGCCCCAGGACCTCCCGCGCGTACCCCTCGTCGTACGGCGTCCCCGTGAGCAGCACCTGGAGGCAGATGCCGTCCATCAGCGCGACCAGCGCCCGCGCCGTGACCGGGTCGGTGCGGTCGGCGAGCCGTTCGGCGAGGTCGTCGGCCCACTCGGCGGCGACGGGGCGCAGAGCCGGGCGGCGCAGGGCGGCGAGGTAGAGCTCGTACTCCAGCTCCACGGCGGTGCGGTCACCGCCCAGCCAGTCGCCGAGGATCCCGGCGAGGGCGGTCGCGAGGTCCGCCGAGGGGTCGTCCAGGCCTCCGTAGCCGGCGACCGCCTTGGCGAAGCCCTCGCTCGCCTGGCGCAGCGCGGCGACCATCAGCTCGTCGAGGGTCTTGAAGTGGTACGTCGTGGAGCCGAGCGGTACGTCCGCCTCGGTGGCCACCGAGCGGTGGCTCAGCCCGGCCAGGCCCTTCTCGCCCACCACCCGGATCGCCGCCTCGATGATCCGCTGCCGGCGCTCGGGGTCGTAACGGCGGGGCATCAGTGCGCGCCGCCCAGGTTCAGGACCACCACTCCGCCGACGATCAGCAGGATCCCGGCCACCTTGACCAGGGTCAGTGCCTCCCCGAACAGCAGCAGGCCCAGCACGGCGATGGTCGCGGTGCCCACCCCGGACCAGATCGCGTACGCCGTGCCGATCGACAGGGTCTTCAGGGTCTGGGCGAGGAGCAGGAACGACACCACGTATCCCACTGCCGTCAACAGCGTCGGCCAGAGTCTGCTGAAGCCGTCCGCGTACTTCATCGCCGTCGTGGCGGCGACCTCGGCGGCTATGGCGCCGGCGAGCGTCAGATATCCCATGTGTACGAGTGTACGCAACGATGTGTACGGCTGTACATAACAGCGGGCGGGCGGTGCGACACCTGGAGGACACCAGGAACGGCGTTCGCACCCCCGTGCGCCACACGAAGATGTTTAATTCTCATAGAAACCGCTAGCTGAAACGGCTCCCTACGGCCCCGCGACTCCACTAGTGTGTGCACCTCTGTGATCCACCATTGCTTCACAGTTCACCCACCTCACCTTCACCCCCGGCTGCCGCTGCCTTGGCGCCGCTGGAGGAAACGCGCATGCCAGAAATAACCCCCCAACCCCCGCCGCACCCTTCCTGGGAGAACGGCTGGGTCCCCGACACCTCCCGGGCCCCTGGAACCCGAAGACTCTGGCTGGCGGGCACGCTGGCCATCGCCACCGTCGTCGCCTGTGTCACCGCAATCGCCGTCAGCCACAACGCTCCTGACAGGACGTCATCGGCCGGCCCCACGGCGTCCGCCCACACCGACAACGGCCCCGGTCTGCTCTCCTTCGCCTCGCCGTCGGCGTCGGACACGGCCGCCCCGCCCAAGGGCACGTCGGGGATGTCGGCGACCTCGCCGACCGCGTCCGCGTCCGGCACGGCGACGGACACCGCGTCCGGCGCCGGTCCGAAAAGCTCGCCGTCCAGCGCGAAGCCGTCCAAGTCCACGCCCTCCAAGGGAAGTTCGGGCGGCTCGGGCGGCTCGGCACAACAGCCCAGCACCGCCCAGAAGTCGGTCCGCTCGGTCAACTACCCGGACCGCTACTGGCATGTGAGCGACGGCTTCGTGAAGCTGGACGCGCCGCGCGGCTCGGAGTCCCGCGAGGACTCGACGTTCACCGTGGTCAAGGGCCTGGCGAACAGCTCCTGTTACTCGTTCCGGACGTCCGACGGGAAGTACCTGCGGCACCGCAACTTCCTGCTGCGCGCCGACGCCGACGACGGCTCGTCCCTCTTCAAGCAGGACGCCACCTTCTGCGCCCGGGCCTCGTCCTACTCGGGCGCGGTCATGCTGGAGTCGGTGAACTACCCGGGCCGCTACCTGCGCCACCAGAACTTCCAGCTGAAGCTGGTCGCCTACCAGAACAGCGACCTGTACCGCGCGGACTCCGCGTTCCGGTTCGTGGACCCGCTGGCCTGAGCACACGTACGCGAAAGCGGCGACACCCTCCAGGTGCCGCCGCTTTCGCGTACGCGGTGTCGGACGCCGAGCCCGATGCGCGGTGTCAGACGTTGAACCCGAGCGCCCGCAGCTGCTCACGGCCGTCGTCCGTGATCTTGTCGGGGCCCCACGGGGGCATCCAGACCCAGTTGATGCGCAGCTCGTTGACGATGCCGTCCGTGGCGGACTTGGCCTGGTCCTCGATGACATCGGTCAGCGGGCAGGCCGCGGACGTCAGGGTCATGTCGATCGTCGCGATGTTCGCGTCGTCGATGTGGATGCCGTAGATCAGACCGAGGTTGACGACGTCGATGCCCAGCTCGGGGTCGACGACGTCGTACAGCGCCTCGCGGAGTTCTTCCTCCGAGGCCGGCTTCATCTCAGCGGTCTCGCTCATGCCGTCTTCCTTTCGGCTTCGGCGCCACCCAGCACCTGGGCCGTCGCGTCCTTCCACGCCATCCAGCTCAGGAGGGCGCACTTGACCCGGGCCGGGTACTTGGAGACACCGGCGAACGCGACCGCGTCCTCCAGGACCTCCTCCATCGCGTCGTCGGGCTCCAGCCGGCCCTTGGACTGCATCAGCTCCAGGAAGGTCTCCTGGATCTTCTGCGCGTCGGCCAGGTCCTTGCCGACGAGGAGATCGTTCAGCACGGAGGCCGAGGCCTGGCTGATGGAGCAGCCCTGGCCCTCGTACGAGACGTCCTCGATGGTCGTACCGTCGTACTTCACGCGGAGGGTGATCTCGTCGCCGCACGTCGGGTTCACATGGTGCACCTCGGCGTCGCCATCCCTCAGACCACGCCCGTGCGGGTGCTTGTAGTGGTCCAGGATGACTTCCTGGTACATCGAATCCAGCTTCACGGTTTCAACTCACGCCCTTCAGCCGAAGAAGTTCCGTACGTGCTCCAGGCCCTCGACCAGAGCGTCGATCTCGGCCGGCGTGGAGTACAGATAGAACGACGCTCGCGTGGTCGCAGGAATTCCGTAGCGGAGGCAGACGGGCCGCGCGCAGTGATGACCGACACGTACCGCGATGCCCTGCTCGTCGAGGACCTGGCCCACGTCGTGCGGGTGGATGTCCCCGAGGGTGAAGGAGATCGCGGCGCCCCGGTCCTCGGCCGTGGTGGGGCCGATGATCCTCAGGTCCGGGACCTGCTGGAGCCGCTGGACCGCGTACTCGGTCAGCGCGTGCTCATGGGCGAGGATCTTGTCCATGCCGATGGCGTTCAGGTAGTCGATCGCCGCGCCGAGGCCGACCGCCTGCGCGATCGGCGGGGTGCCCGCCTCGAACTTGTGGGGCGCCGGAGCGTACGTCGACGAGTGCATCGACACGGTCTCGATCATCTCGCCGCCGCCGAGGAACGGCGGCAGGTCCTCCAGGAGCTCCTGGCGGCCCCAGAGGACGCCGATGCCGGTCGGACCGCACATCTTGTGGCCGGTGAAGGCCACGAAGTCGGCCTGGAGGGCCTGGACGTCCAGCGGCATGTGCGGAGCGGCCTGGGAGGCGTCGATGCAGACGAGGGCGCCGACCTCCTGGGCGCGCCGCACTATCGCCTCGACCGGGTTGACCGTGCCCAGGATGTTCGACACCAGCACGAAGGAGACGATCTTCGTCTTCTCGGTGATGACCTCGTCGATGTTGGACAGGTCGAGGCGGCCGTCGTCGGTGAGGCCGAACCACTTCAGCTTCGCGCCGGTGCGCTGCGCGAGCAGCTGCCACGGCACGATGTTGGAGTGGTGCTCCATCTCCGTGATGACGATCTCGGTCTCGTGGTCCACCCGGTAGGGCTCGTCGGCCCAGCCCAGCATGTTCGCCACGAGGTTCAGCGACTCGGAGGCGTTCTTGGTGAAGATCACCTCGTCGCGGCTGGGCGCGTTGATGAACTCGGCGACCTTGTCGCGCGCGCCCTCGTACATCGCCGTGGCCTCCTCGGCGAGCACATGCACACCGCGGTGGACGTTGGCGTTGTGGCGCTCGTAGTACTCGCTGAGGACGTCCAGTACCTGGCGCGGCTTCTGGCTGGTCGCCGCGTTGTCCAGGTACACGAGCTTCTTGCCGTCGTGGACCAGACGGTCCAGGACGGGGAAGTCCTTGCGGATCGCCTCGGTGTCGAGGAGGCCCGGCAGCTGCGTCACGCGGATACGCCACCCTTCGTGTATGCCTCGTAGCCCTCGTCCTCCAGCTTGTCGGCGAGCTCGGCGCCGCCGGACTCGACGATGCGGCCGCCCGAGAAGACGTGGACGAAGTCGGGCTTGATGTAGCGCAGGATGCGCGTGTAGTGGGTGATCAGCAGGGTGCCGACCTCGCCGGTCTCACGGACCCGGTTGACGCCCTCGGAGACGATGCGCAGGGCGTCGACGTCGAGGCCGGAGTCGGTCTCGTCGAGGATCGCGATCTTCGGCTTGAGCAGTTCGAGCTGGAGGATCTCGTGGCGCTTCTTCTCACCGCCGGAGAAGCCCTCGTTCACGTTGCGCTCGGCGAAGGACGGGTCCATGGACAGGCGCTCCATGGTCTCCTTGACCTCCTTCACCCAGGTGCGCAGCTTGGGGGCCTCGCCGCGGATGGCGGTGGCGGAGGTGCGCAGGAAGTTGGAGACCGAGACGCCGGGGACCTCGACCGGGTACTGCATCGCCAGGAACAGGCCCGCGCGGGCGCGCTCGTCGACGGACATCTCCAGGACGTCCTCGCCGTCGAGCAGCACGGTGCCGCCGGTGATCGTGTACTTCGGGTGACCCGCGAGCGAGTAGGCGAGGGTGGACTTGCCGGAGCCGTTGGGGCCCATGATGGCGTGCGTCTCGCCCTGCTTCACGGTGAGGTCGACGCCCTTGAGGATCTCCTTCGTGGCGTTGTCGGCCTCGACGGTGACGTGCAGGTCTCGGATTTCAAGCGTTGCCATGGGTGCCTCAGGACTCCTGGGTGAGGGAGACGAGCACGTCGTCCCCTTCGATCTTTACGGGGTAAACGGGGACGGGGCGCGTGGCCGGGAGGCCGGACGGCTTGCCGGTGCGCAGGTCGAAGCTGGAGCCGTGCAGCCAGCACTCGATCTGGCAGTCCTCCACCTCGCCCTCGGACAGCGAGACGTTGGCGTGGGAGCAGATGTCGTAGATGGCGAACACCTCTCCCTCGGTGCGGACGACCGAGACCGGCGTGCCGTCGAGTTCCACCCGCTTCGGGGTGTCCTCCTCCAGCTCGCTCAGCCCGCAGGCGCGTACGAACGCAGTGGACGTCATGCGACCGAGGCCTCCAGCTCCTCCTCGATCTTGGCGAGCAGGCGCTCCTCGATGTCGGCGACACCGATCTGCTGGACCAGCTCGGCGAAGAAGCCGCGCACGACGAGGCGGCGCGCCTCGTGCTGCGGGATGCCGCGGGCCATCAGGTAGAAGAGCTGCTCGTCGTCGAAACGGCCGGTGGCGGAGGCGTGCCCGGCGCCGACGATCTCGCCGGTCTCGATCTCCAGGTTCGGCACCGAGTCGACCCGCGCGCCGTCCGTGAGGACCAGGTTGCGGTTCATCTCGTAGGTGTCGGTGCCCTCGGCCTTGGCCTCGATGAGGACGTCACCGATCCACACCGCGTGCGCGTCGTCGCCCTGGAGCGCGCCCTTGTAGGCGACGTTGGACTTGCAGTGCGGGGTGTTGTGGTCGACAAGGAGGCGGTGCTCCTGGTGCTGCCCGGCGTCGGTGAAGTACAGGCCGTACAGCTCGGCCTCGCCGCCGGTGCCGGCGTAGGCGACGCGCGGGTGCAGTCGTACGACGTCGCCGCCGAAGGTGACGACCACGGACTTGAAGCTGGCGTCCCGGCCGACCAGGGCGTTGTGCTGGGCCACGTGGACGGCCTTGTCGTCCCAGTCCTGGACGGAGACGACGGTCAGCTTGGCACCGTCGCCGAGGACGTACTCCACGTTGGCGGCGGTGACGATGTCACCGGTGTGGTCGATGACGACGACGGCCTCGGCGAAGGCGCCCAGCTCGATGACCTGGTGGCCGTAGGAGACCCCGCCCTGGCCGTGCACGCTGATCCGGATCGGCTCGGTGAGCACCGTCTCCTTGGGGACGGTGACCACGCCGGCCTGCTCGAAGGCGGAGTACGCCTGGGCGGCGACCCGGTCCACCGGGGTGCCGGCCCGGCCGAGCCGGGGGTCGTCGCGGCCGACCAGCTCGACGGTGACGCCCTCGGGGGCCTCCACCGCGACCTTCAGGCCGTCGCCGGACGCGACCGCCGTGCCGTCGTGCAGCCCGCGCAGGCGCTCCAGCGGGGTGAACCGCCACTCCTCCTCGCGGCCGTGCGGGACCGGGAAGTCCGCGACGTCGAAGGAGGGGGGCGCGCTCATGCGCGTGGCGACGGTCGACTCGGCGGCCACCGCGATGGCGCCGGCGGTGGTGGAGCCCACCGGGGTGTTCTGAGCCTCAGCCATGGCTGTCGGTCTGCTCGCTTTCTGACGTGAGTGGCTTGACGGTGACGGCGGTGGCTTAGCCGACCGCGCCTTCCATCTGGAGCTCGATCAGCCGGTTGAGCTCGAGGGCGTACTCCATGGGCAGTTCCTTGGCGATCGGCTCGACGAAGCCGCGCACGATCATGGCCATCGCCTCGAACTCGGTCAGACCGCGGCTCATCAGGTAGAAGAGCTGGTCATCGGAGACCTTGGAGACGGTCGCCTCGTGGCCCATGGACACGTCGTCCTCGCGGACGTCCACGTAGGGGTACGTGTCGGAGCGGGAGATCGTGTCGACGAGCAGCGCGTCGCACAGCACGTTCGACTTGGATCCGGCCGCGCCCTCGCCGATCTCGACCAGGCCGCGGTAGGACGTACGGCCGCCACCGCGCGCCACGGACTTCGACACGATGTTGGACGACGTGTTCGGCGCCATGTGGACCATCTTGGAGCCGGCGTCCTGGTGCTGGCCCTCGCCCGCGAAGGCGATGGAGAGGGTCTCGCCCTTGGCGTGCTCGCCCATCAGGTAGACGGCCGGGTACTTCATCGTCACCTTGGAGCCGATGTTGCCGTCGATCCACTCCATGGTGGCGCCCTCGTAGGCGACGGCGCGCTTGGTGACCAGGTTGTAGACGTTGTTCGACCAGTTCTGGATGGTCGTGTAGCGGCAGCGCGCGTTCTTCTTGACGATGATCTCGACGACCGCGGAGTGCAGCGAGTCCGACTTGTAGATCGGGGCCGTACAACCCTCGACGTAGTGCACGTAGGCACCCTCGTCGACGATGATCAGGGTCCGCTCGAACTGGCCCATGTTCTCCGTGTTGATACGGAAGTAGGCCTGGAGCGGGATCTCGACCTGAACGCCCTTCGGCACGTAGATGAAGGAGCCGCCCGACCACACCGCGCTGTTCAGCGAGGCGAACTTGTTGTCACCGACCGGGATGACGGTGCCGAAGTACTCCTTGAAGAGCTCCGGGTGCTCCTTCAGCGCGGTGTCGGTGTCCAGGAAGATGACGCCCTGCTCCTCCAGGTCCTCGCGGATCTGGTGGTAGACGACCTCCGACTCGTACTGGGCGGCGACACCGGCGACCAGGCGCTGCTTCTCGGCCTCCGGGATGCCCAGCTTGTCGTAGGTGTTCTTGATGTCCTCGGGCAGGTCCTCCCAGGACTCCGCCTGCTTCTCCGTGGAGCGCACGAAGTACTTGATGTTGTCGAAGTCGATGCCCGACAGGTCCGAGCCCCAGTTCGGCATGGGCTTCTTCTCGAAGAGGCGCAGGCCCTTGAGGCGGAGCTTGGTCATCCACTCCGGCTCGGACTTCTTCGCCGAGATGTCCCGGACCACGTCCTCGTTCAGACCACGCTTCGCAGAGGCGCCGGCCTCGTCGGAGTCGGCCCAGCCGTATTCGTACTTGCCCAGGCCTTCGAGCTCAGGGTGGGCAGTCTCCGTGGGGAGAGTCATGCGGGGTTCCTCCCGGCCGTGCTTGCAGATGCGTCAGTGTCGGTGGATGTCTTGGGGATGAACGTCGTGCAGACGCCGTCGCCGTGCGCGATGGTCGCCAGTCGCTGGACGTGCGTTCCGAGCAGCTCGGCGAAGATCTCCGTCTCCGCCTCGCACAGCTGGGGGAACTGCTCCGCGACGTGGGCGACCGGGCAGTGGTGCTGGCACAGCTGCTCGCCGACCGGTGCGGTGCGCGCCGTTGCAGCGTACCCGTCCAGGCTCAGGGCCTTGGCCAGCGCTTCGGTCCGCTCGTCGGGACCCGCGCCCTCGATCGCCTTGCGGTAGGCGCTCGCCTGGGCGGCGATCCGGGCCCGCGCGAAGGCGACGACCGCCTCCTGGCCGCCCCCCTGCTCGGCGATCCAGCGCAGCGCGTCGGCGGCGAGCTTGTCGTACGACTGGTCGAAGGCGTCCCGGCCGCAGTCGGTGAGGACGAAGACCTTGGCGGGCCGGCCGCGCGTCCGCGCGCCGTACACCCGCTGCTCGCGCGCCTCCACGACGTCGTCGGCGACCAGCGCGTCCAGATGCCGGCGTACGGCCGCGGGGGTCAG
Source organism: Streptomyces sp. NPDC058464 (assembly GCF_042721035.1). Lineage (NCBI taxonomy): Bacteria > Bacillati > Actinomycetota > Actinomycetes > Kitasatosporales > Streptomycetaceae > Streptomyces > Streptomyces sp. NPDC058464. Next base: position 241,172 of record NZ_JBHXMA010000003.1, on the reverse strand, counting down.
GCCCAGGCGTCCGGCCAGCTCGGTGACGGTCGACGGGCCGTGGTCCAGGATCGACCGCGCGACCCGGTTGCGCGTCGAGCGCTCACCGGTCGCTAGCTCCTCCTGCGGGCTCCCCGTGGGGGTCTCCCGAACCTCGCCGACGTTTTTCACAACGCCATTGTTGCGTAATTCCTCAGAGCCAGGCAAGCGGCGTCCGGGCGAGAGGACGGTGCCCTGCATCACTTAGGCATACCTAACCTGTCACCTGTCCTGACCTGCGGAAACGATCTTTGATCGATCATCCCTCGGCCAATTGGGTGGCGCTCCACGCCCCCCTCCGGAACACTCCAAAACCATGCCCACACCACCCCCCACCGGCCCTCTTGTCACCCGGGACACCCTCGCGCACCAGCTTCACCTGCTGGGTGTCAAGACCGGCGAGACCCTCCTCGCACACACCTCGCTCAGCTCCCTCGGCTGGGTGAACGGCGGAGCCGTGGCCGTCGTCCAGGCCCTCCTCGACGCCCTCGGCCCGGACGGCACCCTGGTGGTCCCCACCCAGACCGGCGACCTCTCGGACCCCGCGGTCTGGCAGAACCCGCCGGTGCCGAAGGAGTGGTGGGAGACGATCCGGGCCACCATGCCGCCGTACGACCCCCGGACCACCCCCACCCGCGGGGTCGGCGTGATCCCCGAGACCGTGCGGACCTGGCCCGGTGCCCTGCGCAGCGCCCACCCGCAGACCTCCTTCGCGGCCGTCGGCCCCCGCGCGGCGGAGCTCCTCGACGGTCACGCCCCCGACTGCCGGCTCGGCGAGCACAGTCCGCTGGCCCGCCTGGAGAAGCTGCACGCGCGCGTGCTCATGCTCGGCACCGGCTACGCCACCTGCACCAGCTTCCATCTCGCCGAGTACCGGATCCCCTCCCCGCGCGCCCGGGTCGGCCGCCCCGCCCCAGGCGGCTGGGAGGAGGTCACCGAGGTGGCCATCACCTCAGACCGCTTCGACGAGCTGGGTTACGACTTCGAACGCGACCGCCCGGTGGTCGTCCGCGGCCCGGTCGGCGCGGCCGATGCCCGGCTCTTCCCGGTGGCGGAGGCGGTGGCCTACGCCGAGCGGTGGCTGGCCGTACACCGACCCCGTGAGGAGGAGATCTAGTACCCGGCCGTCCGGGTGACGCCGGCCGTCCTTAGACTCTGTCACCATGCGAAGTGAGTCCGTGGTCCAGGTGCGGGACCTGGTGAAGCGGTACGGCACCAAGACCGCCGTGAACGGCCTCGATCTGGTCGCCGAGGCGGGCGTGACCGCCGTCCTCGGCCCCAACGGGGCGGGCAAGACGACCACGATCGAGACCTGCGAGGGGTACCGCAGGCCGGATTCCGGCACGGTGCGCGTCCTGGGCCTCGATCCCGTACGGCAGTCCGCCGAGCTGCGCCCCAGAGTCGGCGTGATGCTCCAGTCCGGGGGCGTCTACTCGGGCGCCCGCGCCGACGAGATGCTGCGGCACGTGGCGAAGCTGCACGCGCATCCGCTGGATGTGGACGCGCTGATGGAGCGGCTGGGCCTCGGCAGCTGCGGCCGGACGTCGTACCGCCGTCTCTCCGGCGGCCAGCAGCAGCGCCTCGCGCTCGCCATGGCCGTGGTCGGACGCCCGGAACTGGTCTTCCTCGACGAACCGACGGCGGGCCTCGACCCCCAGGCCCGCCACGCCACCTGGGACCTCGTCCGGGACCTGCGCGCCGACGGCGTCTCGGTCATCCTCACCACGCACTACATGGAGGAGGCCGAGCAGCTCGCCGACGACGTCGCCATCGTCGACGCCGGCCGGGTGATCGCCAAGGGCTCCCCGGAGGAGCTGTGCAAGGGCGGCGCCGAGAACACCCTGCGCTTCACCGGCCGCCCCGGCCTCGACGTCGGCTCGCTCCTCAAGGCGCTGCCGGCCGACTCCACGGCCGCCGAGCTGACCCCGGGCTCCTACCGGGTCGTCGGCAAGGTCAACCCGCAACTGCTGGCCACGGTGACCTCGTGGTGCGCCCAGCACGGCGTGATGCCCGACCGCATCTCGGTGGAGCGGCACACGCTGGAGGACGTGTTCTTGGAGCTCACAGGCAAGGAGTTGCGCTCATGATTCCGGCTCGCACGGCAATCGGCCGGAGGTCCGGGGGTTGTCCCCCGGGAGGGCACAGTCTGGAGCTCACGGGCAAGGAGCTGCGCTCATGACCACCGCGACCGATACCGGCACCGGCACCTACACCCCCCGGCCGGGTGCCGCCCCGCTCCCCCGCATGATCGCGACGCAGGCGGCCCTGGAGACGAGGATGCTGCTCCGCAACGGCGAGCAGCTGCTGCTGACGGTGGTGATCCCCACCCTCCTCCTCGTGCTCTTCAGCTCGGTGGACGTCGTCGACACGGGCTCCGGCAAGGCGGTCGACTTCCTGACCCCGGGCATCCTCGCCCTCGCCGTCATGTCCACGGCCTTCACCGGCCAGGCCATCGCGACCGGCTTCGAACGCCGCTACGGGGTCCTGAAGCGCCTCGCCTCCTCCCCGCTCCCCCGCTGGGCCCTGATGACGGCCAAGACCGCGTCGGTCATGGTCACCGAGATCCTCCAGGTGATCCTCCTGACGGTGATCGCCTTCGCCCTCGGCTGGTCCCCGCACGGCAACCCCGTCGCCGTGCTCCTCCTCCTGGTCCTCGGCACGGCCGCCTTCTCCGGCCTCGGCCTCCTCATGGCGGGCACACTCAAGGCGGAGGCGACGCTGGCGGCCGCCAACCTGGTGTTCCTGCTGCTGCTCGTGGGCGGCGGGGTCATCGTCCCGCTGGACAAGTTCGGCGGGGCCCAGTCGGTCCTCGGCCTGCTGCCGATCTCCGCACTGTCGGACGGGCTGCGGGACGTGCTGCAGCACGGGGCCGGGATGCCGTGGGGAGACCTGGGGATTCTGGCGGTGTGGGCGGTGGTGGGGCTGGGGGCGGCCGGGAGGTTCTTCCGCTGGGAGTGACAGACCGACGGTCGCGGAGTGAAAGCCGCCGCTGGGCCACGTGAGTGACGTTCGCGCCCAGCGGGAAAGGACGCTCCGTGTACGAGTCGGCGGAACTCCCCAGTGCTCTGCAACCGTTGCTGCACGACGTCGTGATGTGCGTCGCGGCCCCGGCCTTCGTGGCATCGCCGCGGGACGGACAACTGCGCGGCCTCCGGGCCGAGGGCTTCTACGGTCACGACCGGAGGCTTCTGCACACGGTCTGTCTGCTGATCGACGGACGCGAGCCCGAGCCGATCGGCGTACAGCCACTGGGCCCCGACCGGGTGCGCTTCACCTCGGTCCACCGCTATCAGGGCGACCCGACCGACGATCCCACGCTCATCGTCGAGCGGGTGCGGGTCGCGGGCCGGGGCGAGTTCATCCAGCTGCGAAACGTCGGTACGGTCACCCGTTCCCTCCGCCTCGAACTGGCGCTGGCGACCGACCTCGCGGACATCGCCGACGTCAAGCGGGGCCGTCCGACGCCCACGGTGCCGTGCACCGCCTCCGGGGGCGGCGACGGTCTGCGCTGGCAGACCCCGGCGGGCCTCGCCGAAGTCCGTGCCGCGGGCGAGCCCGGGGCACCGGAGGTCACGGACGGGCCGGAGGGCGGCACCTTCGCCTGGCCCCGGATCGTGCTGCGGCCGGGCGAGGACTGGCACACCCAGGTCAGCGTGACCGGAGGCGCGGTCCCCACGCCGCCCGGTCACCCCGGCGCCCCGCGCTCCCCGGCCCCCTGGGCCGAACCCCGGATGACGGGAGACCCACGGCTGGTGGCACTGGTCCGCCGGGGCCTCGACGACCTGGGGGCTCTGCGGCTGGCCGATCCGGAACGCGGCACGCGAACGGCGGGCGGCGCCGAGGACCAGTTCATCGCGGCGGGATGTCCCTGGTACCTGACGTTGTTCGGCCGCGACTCGATCTGGTCGGCGCGCATGATGCTGCCCCTGGGCACGGATCTGGCCCGCGGCACCCTGTGGGCCCTCGCCCGCCGCCAGGGCACGGCCCACGACGTGTTCCGCGAGGAGGCACCCGGCCGCATCCTCCACGAACTGCGCCCGGCCGACGCCGAACACGGTCACGGCCTGCGCCTTCCCTCCCGCTACTACGGCTCGGTGGACGCGACCCCGTTGTTCGTGTCGCTCCTGGTGGACGCCTGGCACTGGGGGCTGCCGGGGGACGAGGTGGACGCGCTGCTGCCGTACGCCGAGCGCGCCATGGAATGGGTGCTGGAGACCTGTGCCGGGGACGAGGACGGGTTCCTGCGCTACTACCCACGGGCAGGCGGCCTGCGCCACCAGTCGTGGAAGGACAGCGAGGACGCCGTCCGGGACGCGACCGGCCGCCGGATCGAGCCGCCGCTGGCGCTGTGCGAGGTGCAGGGGTACGCCTACCAGGCGGCGACGGGGCTGGCCGAGCTGCTCGCGGCGCGTGGCCGTCACGACTCGGCCGTGCGGCTGCGTACCTGGGCGGACGCGCTGCGCAAGAGCTTCGCCGACGCCTTCTGGCTGTCCGCGCGGCACGGTCCGGCGCCTCGGTACGTGGCGATCGCCATCGGCCGGGGCCTGGAGCCGGTCAGCGGACCCGCGTCCAACATGGGCCAGTTGCTGTCCACCGGCATCCTGGACGCCGGCGGCTGCCAGGACGTGGCGGCATGGCTCGCGTCGCCCGAACTGAACTCCGGCTGGGGGCTGCGCAGCCGCTCCTCCGCGCTGCCCGGCTTCAACCCGCTGAGCTACCACAACGGTTCGGTCTGGACGCACGACACCGCGATCGCGATCCAGGGCCTGTCCGCGGCGGGCCGCCACGAGGAGGCGTACGCCCTGACGACGGGCCTGCTCGACGCGGCGAGCCACTTCGGGTACCGGATGCCGGAACTGTACGGCGGCGACAGCCGCACACCGGGAGCTCCCGCTCCGCTCGCCTATCCCGCCGCCTGCCGTCCGCAGGGCTGGTCAGCGGCCACAGCAGTCGCTCTGCTTTCCGCTCTGCTCGGACTGTATCCGAACGCGGCACAGCGCACCTTGTTCGTACGGCCCATGGCCAGGCCGCATCCTCTCTCTTTGTATGTTGACGGACTGCGGCTGGCTGGGCGGGATTTACAGATTCACGCTGACGGCAAGGGGGCGGTGGAAGTGCAAGGGATCCCTTCCGGGTGGTCATTTTCGACAGGAGGATCATGAGTTTTCCGTCACCGGCGGCAGCGGCAGCCATGATCCGCAAACTGTCCTTCTATTCAGCGGTGCAGGCCGTCAGCGTCGTGGCGCCCGGCCTATGCGCCGCCACAGCGGGCCTTGCTGCTCTGCTCCATGTACAGCATCCTCATCGCCTGTGGCCCTACGTCGTGGCCGAGACAGCCTCCATCTCCACCCCGCTAGCAATCGTCCTGGGCATGAATTTACTGGCCCTGAGCTTCATCGTCGGCTACATATTCCGAGGACTTGCCTTCTGGATGGTCGGAATAATCGAGAAGACTCCCGACTCGGACGAGTTCACGGCGCAACTCAAGCGGATATGCGGTGAGCAAACCATCGACAACTGTTTCCACGCATACCCTCAACTCGCACACTTCCTAAGAAACGGCGAGCCGGACAGTGCGTCTCGATACCTATATCGCGCAGCCGGCCATCGGAACCAATACCGACTCCTCGCTCTCGACTACTGCAAGGACCGCCTGCGCGAGAAGTCTCCCATCCTGGCCGTGGATAACAATGAGGCGGAGATCAACCTCCTCACATCATGCCTCTTTCCTGTGTTGTTCGTCTCCATCGACATCATCTGGATCGGAGACTTCCCGCTGGCCGTGAACATCCTCGCGGCACTTGGCTGCGCGGGAACCTGGGTGGGGATGCTGCAGTCCATCATCCGACTGCGTACCACCGAGAGCGTGTCCGCAGTAATCAACCTGGCCTACACCGTTGGTGTCCCCCCACCACCCCGCCCGCTGGCGCCGATGGCCGATTGATGCCAGTACTCTTCGATCATTGGCCACAAGTAGACGCGCTCCATGTCAAACCGGCGCAGGACGTGCTCACGCGATCGGGCTCCCATCTCCCGGGCAAGCCCCGGCTGGCCGAGAAGTAGCGCGACACGGTCGGCCAGTTTGTGAGAATTCCGCTCCGGAACCAAGAAGCCGACCCTTTCGTCCAACCTGATCCCCTCGGCAAGGCCGCCCATTCGGGAGGCCACCACCGGTCGGCCCGCGCACATCGCCTCCAGGGGCGCGAGGCCCATCGGTTCGTCGAACACCGAAGGATAGAGAACCACCGAGGCGACTTCGTACAGTTCACGCATCTGACTGGAATCGGCATGAACGAATTCGACATAGTCCTTCAAGCCCAGTACGGCTATCTGCTCCTCGAGCAAGTGACGGAACCCGCTTGCCTCATGATGGAAGTCAACCGTGCTGGAGGGGTCCGTAAGCGTCAGCCGCGGCGTAGGGTGGCCCATCTTTTGGTCTATGAGATGACGCAAGGCCGCGACTGCAAACATCGCTCCCTTGTCCGGGATGAGCCGCGCCGGCAGCAGCACGCGCCCGGGTTCCTGACGCCCGCCCGCCACGGGTACCTCAAGATATTCTCTCGTATCGATACCCAGGTATCGACACTCAGCGTTCACTCCCAGTCGAGATCGACAGACCTGGGTCAGAAATTCGGACACCGCGTAGTGCCGGTCCCAGCCTCGACAAGATTCCACCGCTCGCGCGTTCTCCCCCTCCTGCCGCCACCAAACACTGTGATACGTATGCAATAGCCTCAGCCCGAGTTCATCTCTCAGCTCACTGAGTGCACAGGCTGGCGCGGAAGAGAAGTGGTGCAGATTGTGTCCATGCACCAGCCGAATTGCAGTACCGCCGGTTCCCGCGTCTGCCATAAGACACTTTCTGAACCAGTCCTTTAGCGGTGGTTCACCAGTAGGCGGCGGCCCCTCACTGGAAAGATCCAGCGCCGAATGATACTCGACGCGAATTCCCTGGCATGGAACAGCAGGCGCGGGAGTTCCAGTGAGAACGGTGACGTCAACCCCATATTCCGCGAGAAACCGAGAGTAGTCCCATAGATGTGATTCCACTCCGCCCACGCACGGCGGAAATGCCCAATGGACTAACGCTACACACAGTTTCTTCTCTCTGCCTCGGTCTCTCTCCATCGATCCCGCTACACCTCCGAATTCCCAACCACGAGGCCGCAGATGATGCCATGGCCGCACAGGGACTGCCTGGCTATGGTGGGGTCACCTCCGCACGCACAGCGTCGCAGGACAGCAAGAAGCAGACAGCATTCATGGGGAAGTCGAACGGCTTCGGGGGAACCACATGCGCGCCTGGGTGATCACTGTCTCCGCCGGTGCGGGAACCGGAACGACCGCGTTCGTCGCGGTGGCCGTGAAGGCCGCCGACTCCGAGGGCGCGCTGCTGTGGTGGCTGTCCGTGGGTGCGGGGCTGATCGCGGGCCTGGCCGGCGGCATCGCCGCGCAGGTCGCCCGCAGGCCCGGCCCGGATCTCCTGCCGGACGTGCCGACGAGCTCGCTCCAGGGGCCACCGCACAACCTGCCCGTTCTCAGCATGTACTTCACGGGCCGCGCCGCCGAGACCGAACGCATCGTGGGTGTGCTGCGGGGACCGGTCCGCGGGCGCCGGCGGGACGAACGGCCCGTGCCCCGGGTCTGTGTCCTGTACGGGGCGACCGGTGCCGGCAAGTCACAGCTCGCCGTGGCCTACGCCCGTGACCAGTTGGCCCGGCACTCGGTGACCTGGTGGCTCAACGCCTCCGGACCCGACGCGCTGCGCACCGAGCTGCTGGAGTTCGCCCAGTACGTGGGCATCCACGACCAGGAGAGCAAGAACGTCGTCCTCATGAACCTGTGGCGCTGGCTGCGCGACCAGCGCGGCTGGCTGCTCGTCTATGACGGATGGCCCGCCTGCGAGGACGCGCTGCGCAGCCTGTTGCCGTCGGAGGGCGACGGCGAGGTGCTGATCACCACCCAGCAGAACCAGGGGTGGGACGGCCTGCGCGCGAGCCCCATCGAACTCCGGGTCTTCCCGGAGAACGAGGGCATCGAGTTCCTGCGGCGGCGCTTCGGCATCGAACCGAAGGAGGCTTCAGAGCGGGACCTGGAGGCCTGCACCCGGCTCGGCCGCCAGCTCGGCTGGCTGCCACTGGCCCTCGAACAGGCGGCGGCCTCCATCGTCCAGGCGGAGACAACCGTGACGGAGTACCTGCGGGACCTGCCCGGAGGAGCTTCGGCCGAGGACACCTTCCGGCTCGCCATCGCACGTATCTCGGAGGCCTCTCCCGCCGCGGTGGATCTGCTGCGGCTGTGTACGTTCCTCACCTCGGAGGACGTACAGAAGACCACGCTGATGCAGCATCGATCGGTCCTCCCGGCCCGGCTGCGGGCGGTGATGGCCGACCCGGTCACCTTCAACCGCGAGGTCCTGCTGCTGGTGGACCACTCCTTGCTGACCCGCAGCGGCGACTGGCGCGACGGATCCGCCGCCTACGGCATGCACCCACGCGTCCAGACCCTGATCCACGACGGGCTGAGTCTGGCCGAGCGCCTGGAGTGGTCCCAGGCGGCGGTACGGCTCGTGGAGGCGTGCTTCCCGACGACTCCGGACCTGCTGGCGTCCAGGCCGGTGTGCGAGCGGCTGATGCCGCACGTCGAGGCCGTCATCGACAAGCTCGCCTGGGGCGACGACGCCGACGGCGGGCTCGGCGCGTCCCAGGACCCCGAGGCGCTGGCCCGGCTGCTGCACCGCGTCGGCGCCTATCAGGAGCACCGCTGCGACTGGGTGCGTGCCCTGGACTTCTTCGAGCGGGAGGCCGAGCTGCGCGAGATCGGCAACGGCGACCTCCTCGGCCGCGCGACGGCGCGGTACGCAGTGGCCCGCCAGCACTATCTCCTGGCCAGGCTGGACGACGCCGAACGGGAGTGCCGCCGTGCCCTCCGGCTGTGCGACGACCGCGAGGAGGAGGTGTTCCTGCGGTTACGGGCCCACTGCCAGCGACAGCTGGCAGGCATCCTGCGCGAACACAGCCGCTTCTCCGAGGCACTGCGCGCGGCCCGGACCGCGGTCGGGATCTACGAAGGTCAGGCATGGCGGGAGGAAAGCCTCGACTGGGCCGTCGCCGAGCAGGAGACCGGGCTGATCCACCGGAGCGCGGGGCGCCTCGCCGAGGCCAGCCGGCACTACCGGCGGGCGGAGGAGCTCATACCCACCCGAGGCAACCAGGAGCCCCCCGACTACACCGTGTTCCGGGCCATGCTCCAGCGCGACCTGGGCATCGTCGCCCAGGACAGAGGGCAGCTGGAACGCGCAGAGGCGATGCTCACCGAGGCCTTGACCGTGTTCGGCGCCCACCGGGGACCGGAGGACTTCGAGACGGCCCAGATCGCCAAGTTCCTGGCGGACGTACTGCGCCGGCGCAGCGAGAGCCACCGGGAGGAGGCGCACCACGGCCTGCGCCTCCGCCGCCGCCGCGACCTCCGCCGCCGGGCCCGCACCGAACTGGACCAGGCCGACCGGCTACTCGGTCCGGTGGTGGAGCTGCACCGCAAACGCAGTGAGGCGGAGGAGCACAAATTCGCGGCCTGCCTCAACAAGCTCGGCTCCTTGCGGCTCGCGCAGGGGCGGCCGGCCGAGGCGCGGCGGACGCTAGAGCACGCCGAGGCCATCTACCTGCGGCGCTACGGCGAGCGGCACTACTACCGCGCCAAGTCCCTGACCCGGCTCGGACCCGTGCTGCGTGCCCAGGGCGACGGTGGCGGCGCGGAGCGCGTGCTCCGGGAGGCGGACGGGATCTTCCGGGCGGCCCTCGGTGACGACCACCCCGCTCTGATGGCAGTGTGCGAGCATCTGTCCGACTGCGCCTCGGACCGTGGTAACCACGAGGAGGCCGACCGGCTCAGGCGCGAGGCGGACCGCATCCGCCGGTTGCTCTGACCCACTGTGACCCCGACCCTCGTGAACGCATGCACAAGCGGCCCCCTACCATTGTGCCCGTGCCAAAGCTGACCCCCACCGACCTCGTAGCGGCGCTGCGCAACCCGCTCGCCTTCATCGCCGATCGCTGGACGCCGGATCCCCGGACGGTCCGGCGGGCGGCGTTCGCCGCGCTCGTCATGTCGGTGGTGATCGTGGTCACCGGCGGTGCGGTGCGGCTCACCGGCTCCGGCCTCGGCTGCCCGACCTGGCCCGAGTGCACCGACGGCTCGCTGACCCCGACGACCGCGCTGAGCTATCACAGCGCCATCGAGTTCACGAACCGCATGCTGACCTACGTGCTGTGCGCCGCGGTCGGCTGGGCGATCATCGCCGCGCGGTCCCAGAAGCCGTACCGGCGCGGTCTGACCCGGCTGGGCTGGGCGCAGTTCTGGATCGTGATGAGCAACGCGGTCCTCGGCGGCGTCGTGGTGCTCGTCGGCCTCAACCCCTACACCGTCGCCGCGCACTTCCTGCTGGCGACGGCCCTCATCACGGTCGCCGCCCTGATGTGGCAGCGCACCCGGGAGGGCGACGGCGAGCCGCGTCCGCTGGTCGGCACGGCCGTGCGGCAGCTGGTGTGGGCCCTGGTGGCCGTGACGCTGGTGCTCATCGCCGCGGGCACGGTGGTGACCGGCGCGGGACCGCACCCGGGCGACTCCGGTGACGTCGAGCGCATCGACGTCAGCTGGTCGGGCGTCGCCGAGCTGCACGCGGTCTTCGCCTGGATCGTGGTGTCGCTGACCTTCGCTCTGTGGTTCTTCCTCAAGGGCGTCGACGCGCCCCAGGGACCGCGGGACCGCGTCCGCGACCTGTTCCTGATCCTGCTCGGTCAGGGCGTGATCGGGTACGTCCAGTACTTCACGCACCTGCCCACGGTCCTGGTCGGCCTGCACATGTTCGGCTCCTGCCTGGTGTGGATCGGCGTGCTGCGGGTCCTGTTCTCCCTGCGGGAACGTGCCGACGTGGCGGCCGACGCCGGCCTGCCCGCTCAGTCGTACGAAGCCGAACCCGACGCCGAACCCGACGCCGAAACCGACGCCGAAACCGACGCCGACGCCGTGAGCGCGTCGATCGCCGGGCCCAAGTAGTCCCGGGTCAGCCGGGCGCGGCGCGTCGTCCACTCCTCCGTGGGCGGCGCGGGGTCGTCGTAACGGCGGCTTCGGATGTCGTCGACGACCTCGGCGGGGGCGCCCAGGCCGGGCAGCAGGTCCAGCGCCTCGCGTTTGGAGATCAGCCGGCCCTCGCGGACGGTGACGGTGGCGCGGGCGAAGGTGATCAGGCCCAGGTCGACCCAGACGTCCTGGGTCCACAGCGGGGCCTTGTCGACGACGGGCCGCCAGTAGTCCCGCTGGTCGCGGACGACGAAGTCGCCGAGTTCCCGGTCCGTCACCGGTGGCAGCAGCCCCGCGGGCTCCTGGCCGTACAGCACCCGTCCGAAGGCGTGCAGCTCACGCCGGGTCACCAGACCGACCGGCCGTTTGAACAGCTGCTCGTACGCCCAGGTCAGATGGGACCGGGCGGGGTCGGCCGCGGTCGACGGGGTCAGATAGGTGCAGTGCAGGACGGTGGCCAGCGGGAGCGTGCGCAGCCGGGCGTGCACGACGGCGACCTTCCATACGACGGCCGGGGTCACCGGGCCCGGCAGCACCACGATCAGGTCCAGGTCGCTGCGGCCCTCCTGATAGTCGTCGCCCGCGGCGAGCGAGCCGTGCGCCCACACGGCGACGGGGTCCAGGGCCGACAGCTCACGGACGAAGCGGCTCAGTAACGTCTCGGTGTCCACGCGCCCAGTCTGTACAGCTCACTCCAGCCCGTACACCCGTTTCGCGTTTCCCGCCGCGATCATCCTGGCCACGCGTTGTGCGTCCCCGAGGGACCACGCGTCCGCGGCGACCCAGGTGCCCAGCACCCGCGCGAGGGACTCGCGGAAGAGGCGGGCGCCGACCACGTGCAGCTCGGGCAGGCCGTGGGCGCCGCTGGAGAAGAGGATCTTGCCGAAGGGGGCCAGTTCCAGGATCTCGGCGAGGATCGTGGCGGCGCGGGCGCCGGTGCGGACCAGGGCCGCGCCCGAGTCGGCGTAGACGTGCGGGAAGACGCCGGCGAGATGGGCGGCATGGCGGTGGTACGGGTATCCGTGCAGGAGGACCAGGTCGGTGCCGAGGCCGGCGGTCGCGCGGACGAAGTCGGTGAGCAGGACCGGGTCGGTGCGGTCGATCCGGGCGCCGGGCTCGCCGAGGCCCGCGTGCAGCTGGAGCGGCAGGCCGGAGGCCACGGCGATCCAGAGCAGGTGCCGCAGCAGGACCGGGTCGGTCAGCTCGCCGCCGACCGGGCGGGCCGCCAGCCAGCGGCCGGCCGCGCCCCTCACCTCACCGGGGCCCGGGGGTTCGGGGGCCAGGGCCAGGCCGTGGCGGAGACCGGCGACGGAGGTGAAGGCGACCGCGTTCGCCGCCGCGCCGTGCACCGACTCGGCGAGGTTGGCGAGGAAGGACTCGACGGTGCCGGAGGTGTCGGCGACCTGCTCCGCGAGCAGTTCCAGACGGACGATCTCGCGGGCCTCCGCGTCGCCGGTCGAGGCCATCTCGGTGGGGCCCGTGAGGTCGCCGGGGAGGCCGGTGTCGACGAGGTAGGTGGTGATGCCGCTGCCGCGCAGGAGACGGCGGCCGGCCTCCAGGACGCCGAGTTCGCGGCGCCGGGCCAGGTAGCGGGCCGGCGCGCAGTGGGGTTCCAGGCCGAGGAGCGGGGGGCACCAGCGCCGTACGGCGAAACCGGTCTGGGTGTCGAAGAGGGTGGTGCCGGCGGCCGGGGGGCCTTCGGTGCGGGCGAGCTGGGCCTCGAAGGTGCCGAGGCCGAGCTCGGTGCGGAGCACTCCGTGGCAGTACTGGTCCACCAGGTTCGGCGTCTCGATCATCCGGGCTCCCGTGTGGACGGCTGCATGTCCGTCTTAACGGGTGAACGGGGATGGAGGTCGCGGTTCAGCTCGGGAGTACCGGTTGTGTGGCGACCGCGGGTCGTCCGTGGTTGATCGCGCCCACGCGGCGGAGCCGCACATCGATACCGCCCCGCGCCCCTTTGGGGTGCGCTGTTCAACCGCCGATCTGAATGCCCGCCATCCGCTTCCACTCGTAAGGCCCCGTCGTCACCTTCGCGGCGAACTCGCCGTCGAAGGACTCGTGGACCGTGATGCCGGACTTGGCGACCGCCTGCTCGGCGATCTCGTACGTCGGGGCCACCAGGTCGCCCCAGCCGCCGTCCTCGCCGACGAGGACGATGCGGGCGCCGCGTTCGCCGATGTAGGCCACCTGGCCCTCCGCGCCGCCATGGGCCTTGGCGAAGGCGCTGATCTCCTTGGCGAGGCGCGCCACCTTGCGCTCGGCCTTCTGGCCGGCCTTCTGCGTGTCAACCTGCTGCGTGTCTGCCATGGACAGGATGCTACTCACGAGTAGATCCACTGGCGAGGGCAGGGCGATGTGATGTGGGCCCGTGCGGTCAGCGCAGGAAGGGGTCGACGGCCACGGCCACGAACAGCAGCGACACATAGGTGATCGACCAGTGGAACAGCCGCATCTCCTTGAGCTTCCCGCCCGTCACCTCCGCCTTCGCGCGGTTCTGCAGCCCGTGCGCCTCCCACAGCCACCAGCCGCCCGCCACCAGGGCGACCAGCGTGTAGAACCAGCCGGTGTAGCCGAGGGGGGTGAGGAGAAGAGAGACGCCGACCATCACCCAGCTGTAGATGACGATCTGCTTGGCCACCACCTTGTTGGAGGCGACGACCGGCAGCATCGGCACGCCCACGCGCGCGTAGTCGTCCTTCACCTTCATGGAGAGCGGCCAGTAGTGCGGCGGCGTCCAGAAGAACATGACGAGGAAGAGGATGACCGGCGCCCACGACATGGAGTCCGTGACGGCCGACCAGCCGATCAGCACCGGCAGACAGCCGGCGATGCCGCCCCACACGATGTTCTGCGAGGTACGGCGTTTGAGGATCATCGTGTAGACGACGACGTAGAAGAGCAGCGCTCCGAGTGACAGCCAGGCGCTCAGCCAGTTGACGGTGAAACCGAACAGCAGTGTGGAGACGACCGCCAGGGTGATACCGAAGGCGAGGCACTCACGCGGGCTGACCATGCCGGTCACCAGCGGACGCTGCGAGGTCCGGTCCATCAGCGCGTCGATGTCCCGGTCGATGTACATGTTCAGCGCGTTGGCGCCGCCCGCCGAGAGGTAGCCGCCGAGGCAGGTGAGCAGCACCAGGGTCAGGTCGGGGACGCCCTGCTGCGCCAGGAACATCACCGGAACGGTGGTGATGAGCAGCAGCTCGATGATCCGCGGCTTGGTCAGCGCCACGAAAGCTTGGACACGGGCCCCGAACGGCCGGTGACTCGGGCTCTCGCTCGCACCGAGTACCCCCGCTGGACGGGATTCGACGGCCGTCACGCACACCCCTGACAGAGACTCCCAGCGAGCCCGGCCGTGTGAACTCACGGTAAAGGCTCGCGCGTACCACGCCACTTTAGACGTTGCCCATACCCCGACCTTCGCGGGGGTGGGGTCGTGTTGGGGGGCGTCTCGGAAGAGGGGCCAGGGGGCTCGGTTGAGCAGTCAGATGAGCGGTTCCGTATTCATGTGCCGAATGCCTTCTCGGCCAGTCGGGAGGCGGATCCCCGAGAGTCCCGGCAGTCTGGAAACACTCGAAAAAATGCACGTCCTTACGGGGGTAGGCTCGACAACGGCCGGTGGGCACCCAGTGCACCGGCAGCCGGTACGGGCGTGTGCCCGAGGACCGGTAACCGAACATGTGGAGAGGAGCCCTGACTCAGGGTGAGCACCAAGCCGACCACCACAGACCTCGACTGGACCGAGTTGGACCAGCGGGCCGTCGACACCGCCCGCGTCCTGGCCGCCGACGCCGTACAGAAGGTCGGCAACGGCCATCCGGGTACGGCGATGAGCCTGGCGCCGGCCGCGTACACCCTCTTCCAGAAGGTGATGCGGCACGACCCGTCCGACCCCGACTGGGTGGGCCGCGACCGCTTCGTGCTGTCCGCCGGTCACTCGTCGCTGACCCTCTACACGCAGCTGTACCTGGCCGGTTTCGGCCTGGAGCTGGAAGACCTCGAAGCCTTCCGCACCTGGGGCTCGAAGACCCCCGGCCACCCGGAGTACGGCCACACCAAGGGCGTCGAGACCACCACCGGCCCGCTGGGCCAGGGTGTCGCCAACGCCGTCGGCATGGCCATGGCCGCCCGCTACGAGCGCGGTCTCTTCGACCCGGACGCGCCGCAGGGCGAGTCCCCCTTCGACCACTTCGTCTACTGCATCGCCGGTGACGGCTGCCTCCAGGAGGGCATCTCCGCCGAGGCGTCCTCCATGGCCGGCCACCAGAAGCTCGGCAACCTGGTCCTGCTGTGGGACGACAACCACATCTCGATCGAGGGCGACACCGAGACGGCCGTCTCCGAGGACACCGTCAAGCGGTTCGAGGCGTACGGCTGGCACGTCCAGCGCATCGCCCCGCAGCCGGACGGCGACCTGGACCCGCACGCCATCTACAACGCGATCGAGGCCGCGAAGAAGGTGACGGACAAGCCGTCCTTCATCGCGATGCGCTCGATCATCGCCTGGCCCGCCCCGAACGCGCAGAACACCGAGGCCGCCCACGGCTCGGCGCTCGGCGCGGACGAGGTCGCGGCCACCAAGCGCGTCCTCGGCTTCGACCCGGAGAAGAACTTCGACGTCGCCGAGGAGGTCATCGCCCACACCCGCCAGGCCGGCGAGCGCGGCGCGGCCGCCAAGGCCGAGTGGGAGAAGTCCTTCCAGCTGTGGCGGGACAACAACGCCGAGCGGGCCGCCGAGTTCGACCGCATCGCCGCTGGCGAGCTGCCCAAGGGCTGGGAGGAGAAGATCCCGGTCTTCGAGCCCGGCAAGGGCGTCGCCACCCGTGCCGCCTCCGGCAAGGTCCTGCAGGCCCTCGGCGCGGTCATCCCCGAGCTGTGGGGCGGCTCGGCCGACCTGGCCGGGTCGAACAACACGACCATCGACAAGAACAGCTCGTTCCTGCCGGCGGACAACCCGCTGCCGGGCGCGAACCCCTACGGCCGCACCATCCACTTCGGTATCCGCGAGCACTCCATGGCCGCGGAGATGAACGGCATCACCCTGCACGGCAACACCCGTGTCTACGGCGGTACGTTCCTCGTCTTCTCCGACTACATGCGCAACTCCGTGCGGCTGTCGGCGCTGATGCACCTGCCGGTGACGTACGTGTGGACCCACGACTCCATCGGTCTCGGCGAGGACGGCCCCACCCACCAGCCGGTCGAGCACCTCGCCTCGCTGCGCGCCATCCCGGGCCTGAACGTGGTCCGCCCGGCCGACGCCAACGAGACCGCGATCGTCTGGCGCGAGATCCTCCGGCGCTACACCAAGGTCTTCGGCAAGGGTGCCCCGCACGGTCTGGCGCTGACCCGCCAGGGCGTGCCGGTGTACGAGTCCAACGAGGACACGGTCAAGGGCGGGTACGTCCTCTTCGAGGCGTCGAGCGGCACCCCCGAGGTCATCCTCGTCGCCACCGGCTCCGAGGTGCACGTGGCCGTCGAGGCGCGCGAGCAGCTGGAGGCCGACGGCGTGCCCACGCGCGTCGTGTCCATGCCGTGCGTGGAGTGGTTCGAGGAGCAGTCGCCCGAGTACCGCGAGAGCGTGCTGCCGTCCTCGGTGAAGGCGCGGGTGTCGGTCGAGGCGGGTATCGGCCTCACCTGGCACAAGTACGTCGGGGACGCGGGCCGCATCGTTTCCCTGGAGCACTTCGGTGCTTCCGCCGACGGCAAGGTGCTCTTCCAGGAGTTCGGCTTCACTGCCGAGAACGTGGCCGCCGAGGCGAAGAAGTCGATCGCCAAGGTCCGGGAATCCATCGCCGCCGCCCAGCGCTGACGCTATATACGACACGTAGGAGATGTAATTCCATGACAGACGCACTCAAGCGCCTCTCCGACGAAGGCGTCGCGATCTGGCTGGACGACCTGTCGCGCAAGCGGATCACGTCCGGCAACCTCGCCGAGCTGATCGACCAGCAGCACGTCGTGGGCGTCACCACCAACCCGACGATCTTCCAGAAGGCGATCTCTTCGGGCGACGGCTACCAGCAGCAGGTCTCGGACCTCGCCGCCCGCAAGGTCACCGTCGAAGAGGCCATCCGCATGATCACCACGGCGGACGTCCGTGACGCCGCCGACATCCTGCGCCCGGTGTTCGACTCGACCGACGGCCAGGACGGCCGCGTGTCGATCGAGGTCGACCCGCGCCTGGCGCACAACACCACGGCGACCATCGCCGAGGCCAAGCAGCTGGCCTGGCTGGTGGACCGCCCCAACACCCTGATCAAGATCCCGGCCACCAGGGCGGGCCTCCCGGCGATCACCGAGGTCATCGGCCTCGGCATCAGCGTCAACGTCACGCTGATCTTCTCGCTGGAGCGCTACCGCGCGGTCATGGACGCCTACCTGGCCGGTCTGGAGAAGGCCAAGGAGCGCGGCCTCGACCTGTCGCTCATCCGTTCGGTGGCGTCGTTCTTCGTGTCCCGCGTGGACACCGAGATCGACAAGCGCCTGAACGACCTGGGCACCGACGAGGCCAAGGCGCTGCGCGGCAAGTCCGCCGTCGCCAACGCCCGGCTCGCCTACCAGGCGTACGAAGAGGTCTTCTCCACCGCTCGCTGGAGCGCCCTGGAGAACGCGGGCGCCCGCAAGCAGCGCCCGCTGTGGGCCTCCACCGGCGTGAAGGACCCGGCGTACAAGGACACCCTGTACGTCGACGACCTGGTCGCGCCGAACACGGTGAACACCATGCCGGAGGCCACCCTCGTCGCGGTCGAGGACCACGGCGGCATCACCGGCGACACGATCACCGGCACGTACGAGCAGGCACGCGCCGACCTGGACGCCGTCGAGGCCCTCGGGATCTCGTACGACGACGTGGTCCAGGTACTGGAGGACGAGGGCGTCGAGAAGTTCGAGGCGTCCTGGAACGACCTGCTCAAGTCGACCCAGGCGGAGCTGGAGCGCCTGGCCCCCTCGGAGGGCTGAACTCTGTCACCCCTTTCCGGTACCGGAGCGAACCCGCTCCGTGACCCCGCAGACCGACGGCTCCCGCGTATCGCGGGGCCGTCGGGGCTGGTCATCTTCGGCGTCACGGGCGACCTCTCCCGTAAGAAGCTCATGCCCGCCGTCTACGACCTCGCCAACCGGGGTCTGCTGCCGCCGGGCTTCTCCCTGGTCGGCTTCGCCCGCCGCGAGTGGGCCCACGAGGACTTCGCCGCCGAGGTCCACGACGCCGTCAAGGACCACGCGCGCACGCCGTTCCGCGAGGAGGTCTGGCAGCAGCTCATCCAGGGGATGCGCTTCGTCCAGGGCACCTTCGACGACGACGACGCGTTCGAGCGGCTGCGCTCCACCATCGAGGAGCTCGACAAGGCGCAGGGCACGGGCGGCAACTTCGCCTTCTACCTGTCCGTCCCGCCGCGCTCCTTCCCCGTGGTCATCCAGCAGCTGAAGAAGCACGGGCTGGCCGACCAGTCCGGCGGCTCCTGGCGGCGCGCGGTCATCGAGAAGCCCTTCGGCCACGACCTGAAGTCGGCCGAGGAGCTCAACAAGGTCGTGCACGAGGTGTTCGAACCGGACCAGGTGTTCCGGATCGACCACTACCTCGGCAAGGAGACCGTCCAGAACATCCTGGCGCTGCGCTTCGCCAACACCATGTACGAGCCGATCTGGAACCGGTCCTTCGTGGACCATGTGCAGATCACCATGGCCGAGGACATCGGCATCGGCGGCCGCGCGGGCTACTACGACGGCATCGGCTCGGCCCGTGACGTCATCCAGAACCACCTCCTCCAGCTCATGGCCCTCACCGCCATGGAGGAGCCGGCCTCCTTCGACGCGGACGCACTGGCCGCGGAGAAGGAGAAGGTGCTCGGCGCGGTACGGCTGCCGAAGGACCTGGGCCAGTCGACCGTGCGCGGTCAGTACGCGGCCGGCTGGCAGGGCGGCGAGAAGGTCATCGGCTACCTCGAAGAGGACGGCATCGACACGAAGTCGAAGACCGACACCTACGCCGCGGTGAAGCTGGAGATCGACAACCGCCGCTGGGCGGGCGTCCCGTTCTACCTGCGCACCGGCAAGCGGCTGGGCCGCCGCGTCACCGAGATCGCGGTGGTCTTCCAGCGCGCCCCGCACTCCCCCTTCGACCACACGGCGACGGAGGAACTGGGCCAGAACGCGATCGTCATCCGCGTCCAGCCCGACGAGGGCATCACGGTCCGCTTCGGCTCCAAGGTGCCGGGCACCTCGATGGAGATCCGGGACGTCTCGATGGACTTCGCCTACGGCGAGTCGTTCACCGAGTCCTCGCCCGAGGCGTACGAGCGGCTGATCCTCGACGTGCTGCTCGGCGACTCCAACCTCTTCCCGCGCACGGAGGAGGTCGAGCTGTCCTGGAAGATCCTCGACCCGATCGAGGAGCACTGGGACAAGCACGGCAGGCCCGCCCAGTACAAGTCCGGCACCTGGGGCCCCGCCGAGGCCGACGAGATGCTGGCACGAGACGGACGGAGCTGGCGCCGCCCATGAAGATAGACCTCACGGACACCACGGCCGGCAAGGTCAACAAGGCGCTGGTGCAGGGCCGCCGGGCCATCGGCACGCCCGCCGTGGGCATGGTGCTGACCCTCGTCATCGTCACCGACGAGGAGAACGCGTACGACGCCCTGAAGGCCGCCGGCGACGCCTCGCACGAGCACCCCTCGCGCACGCTGGTCGTCATCAAGCGCGTCTCCCGCTCCCCCCGCGACCGTACGGCGTCCCGCCTGGACGCCGAGGTCCGGGTGGGCGCGGACGCGGGCTCCGGCGAGACGGTGATCCTCCGCCTGTACGGCGAGGTCGCCGACCACGCCGACTCCGTCGTCCTGCCGCTGCTGCTGCCGGACGCCCCGGTCGTCGTCTGGTGGCCGGTGAACGCCCCGCTCGACCCGGCGAAGGACCCGCTGGGCGCCCTCGCCCAGCGCCGGGTCACCGACACCTACTCCTCCGAGCAGCCGGTACGGGAGCTGTCCGCCCGCGCGGACGCCTACACCCCCGGCGACACGGACCTGTCCTGGACCCGGATCACGCCCTGGCGCTCGATGCTGGCGGCGGCCCTGGACCAGGTGGTCTGCGAGGTCAAGGCGGTCGAGGTGGAGGGCGAGGAGTTCAACCCGAGCTGCGAGCTGCTGGCCATGTGGCTCGCGGACCGGCTGGACGTACCCGTCAAGCGCTCCCTGTCGGCCGGCCCCGGTCTGACGGCCGTCCGCCTGGCCACCAGCGAGGGCGCGATCGCGCTCGACCGTGCGGACGGCTCCCTCGCCACCCTGTCCATCGACGGCCAGCCCGACCGTGCGGTGGCGCTCAAGCGCCGCGACACGGCCGAGCTGATCGCGGAGGAGCTGCGCCGGCTCGACCCGGACGACACCTACGCGTCGGCGCTGCGGTTCGGCGTGGACCGCCTGAACGCCTCCGCGACTCCGGCTCCCGCTCCGGAACCGGTACCGGCCGCCCCGGTACCGGCCGCCGCTACGACGGACCCGTCACCCAAAGGAGAACAGGTCACCCACGCAGCAGCCTCCGGCGCCGCTGCCGAGGCTCCCACGACAGAAGCGACGCCCCAGGAACGGGCGCCGCTGAAGAAGAGGGCGAAGGCGACATGAGCACCCCCCAGCTGGTCGTGCACCGCGACAAGGAGCTGATGGCGCAGGCCGCCGCGGCCCGCCTGATCACGAAGATCGTGGATGCCCAGGCCTCCCGGGGCGAGGCGTCCGTGGTCCTCACCGGCGGCCGCAATGGCAACGGCCTGCTGGCGGCCCTGGCGGCGGCCCCGGCCCGGGACGCCATCGACTGGGGCCGGCTCGACCTCTGGTGGGGCGACGAACGCTTCCTGCCCGAGGGCGACCCGGAGCGCAATGTCACCCAGGCCCGTGACGCCCTGCTCGACCAGGTCCCGGTGGACCCGAAGCGCGTGCACGCCATGCCCGCGTCGGACGGCCCCTGGGACACGGACGTGGACGCGGCGGCCGAGGCCTACGCGGCGGAGCTGGCCCGCGCGGCCGGCCCCGAGAACCACGGCTCGGTGCCCACCTTCGACGTCCTGATGCTGGGCGTCGGCCCGGACACCCACGTGGCCTCGCTCTTCCCGGAGCTGCCCGCGGTCCGGGAGACGGAACGCACGGTGGTCGGCGTCCACGGCGCCCCCAAGCCGCCGCCGACCCGCGTCTCCCTCACCCTTCCCGCCATCCGCGCGGCCCGCGAGGTCTGGCTGCTGGCGGCGGGCGAGGACAAGGCCGAGGCCGTCGCCATCGCCCTCTCGGGCGCGGGCGAGATCCAGGCCCCGGCAGCGGGCGCCCAGGGCCGCCAGCGGACCCTGTGGCTCCTGGACGCGACGGCAGCCTCCCAGCTGCCGCGGTCGCTGTATCCGCCGGCTTCGCCGTGACGAAGTACTGAGAAGAAGAGCCCGTACGGCCTTCCCAGCCGTACGGGCTCTTTCATGCCCGGCCTAACGCCCGCGCAGCTCCCGGTACTTGGCCACCAGCGCCGTCGTCGACGCGTCCAGGCCGGGTACCTCGGCGCCCTCGGTCAGCGCGGGCTCGATGCGCTTGGCGAGGACCTTGCCCAGCTCCACGCCCCACTGGTCGAAGGAGTCGATGTTCCAGACGGCGCCCTGGGTGAAGACCTTGTGCTCGTACAAGGCCACCAGCTGGCCCAGGACCGACGGGGTGAGTTCCTTCGCGAGGATGGTCGTCGTCGGGTGGTTGCCCTTGAAGGTGCGGTGCGGGACCTGCTCCTCGGGGACGCCCTCCGCGCGGACCTCGTCGGCGGTCTTGCCGAAGGCCAGTGCCTGGGTCTGGGCGAAGAAGTTCGCCATCAGCAGGTCGTGCTGCGCCTTGAGTTCACCGCTCAGCTCGGCGACCGGCTCGGCGAAGCCGATGAAGTCCGCCGGGATCAGCTTCGTGCCCTGGTGGATCAACTGGTAGTACGCGTGCTGGCCGTTGGTGCCCGGCGTACCCCACACCACCGGGCCGGTCTGCCAGTCGACCTCCTTGCCGTCGCGCGCCACGTACTTGCCGTTGGACTCCATGTCCAGCTGCTGCAGGTAGGCGGTGAACTTGGAGAGGTAGTGGCTGTAGGGCAGCACCGCGTGCGACTGGGCCTCGTGGAAGTTGCCGTACCAGATGCCCAGGAGGCCCAGCAGCAGGGGGACGTTGGCCTCGGCGGGGGCGGTGCGGAAGTGCTCGTCGACCAGGTGGAAGCCGTCGAGCATCTCGCGGAAGCGGGCCGGGCCGATGGCGATCATCAGGGAGAGGCCGATGGCCGAGTCGTAGGAGTAGCGGCCGCCTACCCAGTCCCAGAACTCGAACATGTTGGCCGTGTCGATGCCGAAGTCCGACACCTTCTCGGAGTTCGTGGAGAGGGCCACGAAGTGCTTGGCGACCGCTTCCGGACCGGCCTTCAGCTCGGTGAGGAGCCAGTTGCGGGCGGAGGTCGCGTTGGTGATCGTCTCGATGGTGGTGAACGTCTTGGAGGCGATGATGAAGAGGGTCTCCGCCGCGTCCAGGTCGCGGGTGGCCTCGTGCAGGTCGGCGCCGTCGACGTTGGAGACGAAGCGGACCGTGAGGTCGCGGTCGGTGAAGCTGCGCAGCACCTCGTAGGCCATCGCCGGACCGAGGTCGGAGCCGCCGATGCCGACGTTGACGACGTTCCGGATGCGCTTGCCGGTGTGGCCGGTCCAGGCGCCGGAGCGGACCCGGTCGGCGAAGGCGCTCATCTTGTCGAGGACCGCGTGCACCTGCGGCACCACGTTCTCGCCGTCGACCTCGATCACCGCGTCGCGCGGGGCGCGCAGGGCCGTGTGCAGCACCGCGCGGTTCTCGGTGACGTTGATCTTCTCGCCGCGGAACATGGCGTCCCGCAGGCCGAAGACGTCGGTGGCGGCGGCCAGCTCCCGCAGCAGCCGCAGCGTCTCGTCGTTGACCAGGTGCTTCGAGTAGTCGATGTGGAGGTCGCCGACCTGGAGGGTGTAGCCCGTGCCGCGTCCCGGGTCGGCGGCGAACAGGTCCCGCAGCCGGGTGTCGGCGAGCGCCTCCCGGTGCTTGGCGAGCGCGGTCCACTCGGGCGTCTGGTTGAGCCTGGTACGGCCGTCTGCGTTCATTCCGACTTCAGCCTTCTTCCTTGCACCTGTCCTGCTGCGTCCCTGCCCCGCTGCCGGTTCCAACCTAGTTGATCAGCGTGGGACGCGGCCTGCTGTCGCGCTGTCCCGCGGCGCAACAACAGGTACGTCCGGCCGGCGCACCGGTATCAACGAGGTGACGGCCAGGCCGAAGAGGACGGCGGCCAGCAGCGCGGGGCCGTTCAGGCCGTAGGCTCCCGCGACGGCTCCGCCGAGGAGGGCGCCGAGCGGCGCGCCGGACGTGGAGGAGGTGCGGAAGGCGGCGGCGATCCGGCCGGTCATCGACTCGGGCGCGCGTTGCTGCATCAGCGTGACCTGGTTGACGTTCCACACCATGTTCATCGCGCCGAGCAGGAGCATGCCTGCGACGAGGGCGGCGAGGTGCCGGACGGTGCCCATGAGCAGCAGGGCCGACGTCTGCACCGTGCCGGCGAGCAGCAGGGCGCGCACCCGGCCGGTGCGGCGGGCGATGCGCTGGGCGAGGAAGCCGCCGGTGATGCTGCCGGCCGAGTACGCGGTCATGGCGGCCGCGTAACCCGCGGTACCGGCGTGCAGCCAGCGCGTCACGTGCAGGACGAGGGTGGCGATCAGGGCGCCCATGCCGATGTTGCACAGCAGGGTGGCCACGCAGACCGCCCGCAGGGCGCGGTCCTGCCACAGGGCGCGCAGGCCCTCGGCGATCTCCGTGCGCAGGGTGCTGCCGGCCGGGCGTGGCGCCCGCTCCGGCGGCCGGGTCCGGAGGGAGGCGACCAGGGCGGCGGCCGCCAGGTAGGTGCCCGCGTCGGCTGCGAAGGGCATGAACGCGCCGGCCGCCAGCAGCAGCGGCACGAGCGGGGCGCCGAGCAGGCCGCCGGCGATCTGCTGGCCGGTCATCAGCCGGGCGTTGGCCCCGCCCAGGGCGTGCCGGTCCACCAGGGAGGGCAGCAGGGCCGTGGAGGCGTTGTCGAAGAGCGTCTGCAGGGTGGTGAGCGCGAAGGCGAGCAGGAGCAGCAGCGGGATCGAGGCGTGACCGAGCGCCACGGCGAGCGCGAAGGCGGCGACGAGCAGCCCTCGTACGGTGTCCACCGACCACATCGCGCGCCGCTGGTCCACCCGGTCCGCGACGGCACCGCCGAGCAGCCCGAACAGCAGCCAGGGCACGTAACCGCAGGCGGTCACCGAGGCGATGGCGAGCGGGTCGTCGGTCAGGCGCGCGGCCAGCAGGGGCAGCGCGGACGCCCGTAACGCGTCCCCGAACCGGGAGACCACGGCGGCCGTCCACAGCCGCCCGAATCCCCCGCGCCACGCGGGTGCCCCCTCGCCCACCGTCACCGCCGCCCCCTCACGATTCGCTGATACACAAACCGTAGAGGGCACCACTGACAACGGGCCGGACGCGTACCCGGTCCCGGCCGCGGAGACAGCTCCGGCCAGGCGCCCCATGGGCACCCGGCCGGCCTCAACTCCTAGATCTCGCCCCGCAGTTTGGCGAGCGCCTCGGCGAGGATCGCCTCGCCGTCCGCGTCGCTGCGCCGCTCCCGTACGTACGCGAGGTGCGTCTTGTACGGCTCGGTGCGCGGCGGGTCCGGCGGGTTGTCCCGGTCCTGACCGGCCGGGAAGCCACAGCGCGGGCAGTCCCAGGTCTCGGGCACCTGCGCGTCGCTGGCGAAGCTCGGCTGCGTCTCGTGCCCGTTGGAGCACCAGAAGGAGATGCGCAGACGCGGCGCGGACTCGCCGCGCTCGGCCTCGCCCATCGGCCCCGCCCCGACCCGGCTACCTCGGATCGCGTTGCCACTTGCCACGGTCGTAACTCCCTGCGTGATGGTGCCGCGAAGCGAGTCGGCGTGTCGCTTCGTTGCGAGCGCCTCAGTCTACGTAAGGCCCAACGCGCGTCCAGTGGTGGGAGTTACCGCCCCCGCACCTAGACGCAAGCCCCATGATAGGCCGCGCTCAGGTGCGCGTACCGAACATGGGGCCTTACGTACAGATTGTGCGTGTGTGCGAGTCGCGGATCAGCTGTTCGTCTTCATCAGCAGGCCGAGGACCACGATGCACGCGAACCACAGCAGACCGATGACCAGGGTGATCCGGTCCAGGTTCCGCTCGGCGACCGAGGAGCCGCCGACGGAGGACTGCATGCCGCCACCGAACATGTCGGAGAGGCCGCCGCCCTTGCCCTTGTGCATCAGCACCAGCAGCATCAGCAGCAGGCTGAAGACGATCAGGGCGATCGAGAACCCCAAAACCACGGCTGGACCAACTCTCTCGGATTCGGATGAACGACGGGGACAAGGCGGCAGGCCGTCTTGTCCCCGCAAGGGTACGACGGATCGTCCCGGGGGCCTACTCGCTCGGCCCGATCACTGATCGCGGAAGCGCACGATCTTGACGAATTCGTCCGCGTCCAGCGAGGCACCGCCCACCAGGGCGCCGTCGATGTCGGCCTGCGCCATGATCTCGGCCACGTTTCCGGCCTTGACGGAGCCGCCGTACTGGATGCGGACCTGGTCGGCCAGCTCCTGGCTGTACAGCTCGGCGAGCTTGGCGCGGATCGCGGCGCAGACCTCCTGGGCGTCCCCGGCACCGCAGACCTTGCCGGTGCCGATGGCCCACACGGGCTCGTAGGCGATCACGACGGATTCGGCCTGCTCGGCCGGGAGGTCCTTGAGACCGCCCTCGACCTGGGCGAGGGTGTGGGAGACGTGGTTGCCCGCCTCGCGGACGTCCAGCTCCTCGCCGACGCACAGGATCGGGGTCAGACCGTGCTTGTAGGCGGCCTTGACCTTGGCGTTCACGATCTCGTCGGTCTCGGCGTGGTACTGGCGGCGCTCGGAGTGGCCGATGACCACGTACGTGCACTTCAGCTTGGCCAGCATGGGTCCGGAGATCTCGCCGGTGTAGGCGCCGGAGTCGTGCGCGGACAGGTCCTGGGCGCCGTACCTGATCTTGAGCTTGTCGCCGTCGACCAGGGTCTGCACGGAACGCAGGTCGGTGAAGGGCGGTAGGACGGCGACCTCGACGGCCTCGTAGTCCTTGTCGGCCAGGGCGAAGGCGAGCTTCTGGACGTGCGCGATGGCCTCGAGGTGGTTGAGGTTCATCTTCCAGTTGCCCGCCATGATCGGCGTGCGAGTGGTCATACGGGGTCAGTCCTCCAGTGCGGCGAGGCCGGGGAGCGTCTTGCCCTCGAGGTATTCGAGGGAGGCGCCGCCACCGGTCGAGATGTGTCCGAACGCGTTCTCGTCGAAGCCGAGGATGCGCACGGCGGCTGCGGAGTCCCCGCCGCCGACGACGGTGAAGCCCTTGGACTCGACGAGGGCCTGGGCGACCGCCCGGGTGCCCGCGGCGTAGTCGGGGTGCTCGAAGACGCCCATGGGGCCGTTCCAGAAGACGGTGGCGGCGTCGGCGAGCTTCGAGGCGTACAGCTTGCTGGTCTCCGGACCGATGTCCAGGCCCATCTGCCCGGCCGGCATGGCGTCCGCGGCGACCGTGGCGGGGTTGGCCGGAGCCTTGCCCGACAGGTCCGGGAACTCGGGAGCGACCAGGGTGTCGACCGGCAGGACG
This sequence comes from Streptomyces sp. NPDC058464, assembly GCF_042721035.1. Taxonomy (NCBI): domain Bacteria; kingdom Bacillati; phylum Actinomycetota; class Actinomycetes; order Kitasatosporales; family Streptomycetaceae; genus Streptomyces; species Streptomyces sp. NPDC058464. The sequence continues at coordinate 214,402 of NZ_JBHXMA010000003.1, read as the reverse complement.
ATCTCCACGCCGGTCTTCTCGGCGCGCTCCAGGTACTCGGTGACGGTGTCGAGCTGGTCCTCCTGGAGGAGGGAGCTGCCGACCTCGTAGCCCTTGGCCTTGAGGAAGGTGTAGACCATGCCGCCGCCGACGAGGATGCGGTCGGCCTTGCCGAGCAGTTCGTCGATGACGGCGAGCTTGTCGGAGACCTTGGCGCCGCCGAGCACCACCACGTAGGGGCGCTTGACGTCCTCGGTGAGCTTCTTCAGGACGCCGACCTCGGTGGCGATCAGGTAGCCGGCGTAGTGCGGCAGCCGGGCCGGGAGGTCGTAGACGGAGGCGTGCTTGCGGTGCACGGCGCCGAAGCCGTCGCCGACGTAGACGTCCGCGAGGGCGGCCAGCTGGTCGGCGAACTCGCCGCGCTCGGTGTCGTCCTTGGACGTCTCACCGGCGTTGAAGCGCAGGTTCTCGATGACCGCGACCTGGCCGGGCTCCAGGCCGTTCACCGCGTCGTGGGCGGCGGGGCCGATGGTGTCCTGGGCGAACGCGACCGGGGCGCCGAGCAGTTCACCGAGCCGCTCGGCGGCCTGGAGCAGGGAGAACTTCAGGTCCGGGGCGCCCTTGGGGCGGCCCAGGTGCGAGGCGACGACCACCTTGGCGCCCGCGTCGGCCAGGGCCTTGACGGTGGGCAGGACGGCGCGGATGCGGCCGTCGTCGGTGATGAGACCGTCGGCCATCGGCACGTTGAGGTCGGCGCGGACGAAGACCCGCTTGCCGTCGACCCCTTCGGCGAGGAGTTCGTCGATCGTCTTCATGGTTGGGGACTCCTACAGGAGGGCTCTTGATCGTACGAGGACTGATCGAACCGTATGTGGTCGGGTCGATCCTTACGCGCGTCAGGGCCCGGGCGGCGCGACCGTGCGCTGCCCGAGCCCTGCTACCGCATCGTGGTGCCTGTTCTGCCGATCAGAGCTGGTTGCCGACGAAGACCGTGAGGTCGACGAGGCGGTTCGAGTAGCCCCACTCGTTGTCGTACCAGCCGAGGATCTTCACCGTGTTGCCCTCCTGGACCATGGTCAGGGAGGAGTCGAAGGTGCAGGAGGCCGGGTCGCCGACGATGTCCGAGGAGACGATCGGGTCCTCGGTGTAGGCCAGGTAGCCCTTCAGGTCGCCGTCGTCGGCGGCCTTCTTGAACGCGGCGTTGACCTCGTCCTTGGTGACCTCGCGCTGGAGCGTCACGACCAGGTCGGTGGCGGAGCCGGTCGGGACCGGGACGCGCATGGCGATGCCGTCCAGCTTGCCCTTGAGCTGCGGGAGGACCAGCGCGGTGGCCTTGGCGGCACCGGTGGTGGTCGGGATGATGTTCTCGGCGGCGGCCCGGGCGCGGCGCAGGTCCGAGTGCGGGAAGTCCAGGATGCGCTGGTCGTTGGTGTACGCGTGGACCGTCGTCATCAGGCCCTTGACGATGCCGAAGTTCTCGTCGAGCACCTTGGCCATCGGCGCCACACAGTTGGTGGTGCAGGAGGCGTTGGAGATGACGTGGTGGTTGGCCGCGTCGTACTTGTCCTGGTTGACGCCCATCACGATGGTGATGTCCTCGTCCTTGGCCGGAGCCGAGATGAGAACCTTCTTGGCGCCGCCGGCGATGTGCTTGGCGGCGTCGGCCTTCTTGGTGAAGATGCCGGTCGACTCGATGACGATGTCGACGCCCAGCTCGCCCCACGGGATGTCGGCGGGGTTGCGCTCGGACAGCACCTTGATGGTGTGGCCGTCGACGGTGATCGTGTCGGCGGTGTGCGTCACCTCGGCCTTGAGGCGGCCCAGGATCGTGTCGTACTTCAGCAGGTGTGCGGTGGTCGCGGTGTCACCCAGGTCGTTGACAGCCACGATCTCGATGTCAGCGCCCTGCTCCAGCAGCGCGCGGAAGTAGTTGCGACCGATACGACCGAAGCCGTTGATGCCTACGCGGATCGTCACGAACCGATCTCCTCGTTGGTACGCCGGCCATGCGGTGCCGGCGAGCTGTATTTGGGATGTCCCCGACCACCCATGACCCTACCTCCCTGAGGCTCCCGCGGTGACATCCAGATGCCCCATACACGGCGAGGCGGCCCGTACCCGCCAGTAGGGGTACGGACCACCTCGGATCGAGGGTGGCATCACACCGTTTTGTCATGAAATGCCGACCCGTTTTTACCGTCCTTTCACTCGTTCGTGAGCGGGTCGGCTCACATGTCGAGTGCCGTCGGCATCAGTTGTCGAGTGCTGTCAACGCCTTCTTCACCAGAGCGGCACGATCGGCCGCGGAACTGACCTGTTCCAGGCCGAAACCGAGCAGCACGGTGCGGTCGGTGGTGACGGCGCCGTACGTCTTGAACAGCGCCCCGGTCCGCTCCCAGTCCTTGAGCACGGCCGGGCTGCCCGCGGGCGGTCCGGTGACGCTCCAGGACCCGAGGGAGGTCTCGAAGCCCTCGGTCTCGGTGGCCGTGCCGCCGACCACGAGCGAGGCGTCGTCGACGAGGACGCCGTGCCCGCCGGTGCTCGGGTCGGTGATGTAGCCGATGGAGATCTCGACGGACTTCCCGGCGTACGCGCTCAGGTCGAAGTTCACGGACTGCCAGCCCGCCGAGCTGCCGGTGAAGCTGTTCCAGGTGCCGCTGGTGCCGCTCGCCGTGCACTGGTTGTCCGCGATGGTCAGGTAGTGCTTGAGCCACGGGTGCTCGGTGATCAGGAAGCCGGCCCCGCACTCGCTCGGTACGGTGCTGCTGGTGGCGCCGCCCTTCTCGGGCAGGGTCGTCCAGTCGTCGCTGCCGACGACGTGCGCCTCGACGACCGCGTGGTCGTAGCCGGGTTCGGTGTCCCACAGCAGCTTGGCGCTGAGGGTCGGCTGCTGGGAGGCGGTGGCACCGGTGAGGTCGATGGTGCGGGTGAGGCGCTTGTAGGCGTCGTCGGTGTGGACGGCCGCGGCCATGTACGACCCGGAGTACGGCCCGTACGGGTTGACGGTCCCGGCGAACTGGCCCGCGCCCGCGCTGGCGAACTGGGGGTAGGTGTCGGGCGAGAGCTCGTCGGAGGTGACGGCGTACGTCCCGGCCTTGTCGAGCGGGTTGGCGGACGTGCCGCTCAGGGCTCCGTTGAAGCCGTCCAGCGTGCCGGAGCCGGTGAAGCCGGTGGCCCCGGGCGTCGACGTACGGGAGTAGGCACCCAGGTAGTACTGGCTGAAGTCGTTCGACGGGGTGCCGTCGCCGAGGTTCACGCTGCCGCCGGCCAGCTCGCCCGCCTCGACCAGCTTGCCGCCCTCGTTGAGGTAGGCGCGCAGCTGGAGCTGGGTGTCGTTGCCGGGGCCGCTCGTACCCGAGTAGTGAACGACCGTCTTGAAGTGCTTCAGCACGCCGAGCGCGTCGGGCGCGCCCTGGGTGGCGACGTCCCAGACGACCGCCTTGTGCCCGGCCGCCTTCAGCGCGTCGACATAGGTCTGCGCCTGGGTGGCCTTGGCGCCCTCCTCGGCGACCACCAGGGTGTCCGCCTTGGCCCGCTCGGCGACGGTGTACGTGAAGTGCGAGCTGGAGACCTTCTTGCCGCTCTTCGTCTCACCGGTGAACCACACCTCGACCTTGTCGCCCGGGTCGCCGTCCTTCACCTTGGCCCGGTACTCGTCGAAGTAGAGGTTGTCGTTGCCGCCGTACGTCTCGCCGCCCTTCCAGGCCTTGAGCGACCTGTCCTGCGTGCGGCCGCCGTTGACGCGGTACTTGAGCTCCTTGTCGCGGACCGCCTTGCGGACGACGACGGAGACCTCCTGGTCGGCGCCGCGCGAGTACGACGTGGCGAACGTCGCCGGGGTGAAGTCGGCGGCGCTCAGGTCGACCGAGGAGCTCGGCTGGTCGGGGTGGGCGGCGGTCTCGGCGACGGAGAGCGCGAAGGGGATGTTCTTCTCGAACTCGTCCTGGATCAGCTTCTCGTCGTCCGGGAAGTTGAAGACCGACTGGCAGTCGGCGGCGTTCCAGGCGTCGTTCGGGTCGATGTCCGAGGCCGTCTGGCAGGTCGACATCTCGGGGGTGAACATCGCCATGCCGTTGACGTTCGACGCGTGGCCGTCCGCCTCGCCGTTGGTCGTGTACAGCTCCGAGGAGACCTGCGAGTGGTAGCCGGGGATCGCCGGGTTGTCCGGGGTGCCGGCGAGCGCCTTGTAGAGGACGTCGTCCGGGGTCGGGGTGGCCACCTGCCAGCCGACGCCGTAGAGGAGGAGCTCGGCGGCGGAGTGGTAGTTGATGCCGTAGGTGAACCCGATCCGCTTCTCGAAGGCGTCCAGCGCCTTGGTCTCGGGCTCGGACTCGGGGCTCGCGCCGCGGTAGGTCTCGCTGGTGGGGTTGGGGGACGAGCCCTCGTCGTCGTAGCCCCACTTGTAGCCGAAGTTGCGGTTGAGGTCGACGCCGTCACCCGTGCTGATGACACCGTCACCGTTGACGTCCCGCAGGTTCTTGCGCCACAGGCGGGTGTCGGAGTTCTGGAAGGTGTAGTCGTAGCCGTCCGGGTTGGCGGACAGCACGAACCACAGTTCGGTCGAGTCGACGATCTTCTTGACGCGCTTGTCGGTGCCGTAGTTGTCCAGGTAGTAGTGCATCAGCCGGCGGGTCATCTCCGGCGTGATCCACTCGCGTGCGTGCTGGTTGGACAGGTACAGCACGGAGGGCTTGGAGCCGTCCTTCGACTTCTTCGCGCCCTTGGTCAGTTTGAGCGCGAGGATGTCCTGCCCGTCGACCGTCTTGCCGATGGACTCGACCTTGGTGAGACCGGGGTTGGCCTGCGCGGTGGCGAGGATCTCCGATTCGAGCCCGCCGCTGCCGCTGTACGGGCGGAACACGCCCTCCGAGGCGCCCTCGACCCGCGCCTCGGCCTTCGCCGACACCGTGTGCTCGGTGAGGCCGACACCCTGCTTCTCCAGCTTCTTCGCCTGCTGGTCGGTGAGGTACAGCTCGACTTCGGTCTTCCCGGATCCGGTGACCTGGTCGCCGAGCTCGTGGCCGTCCTGCCCGGCTTCGAGCAGGAGGGGAATCTGCTTCTTGGTGACGGCGGCGTGGAAGACCTTGACCTCGCCGGGGTCCGGCTTCCCCGAACTGCCGGTCTGCGCCTGCGCCATGGGTGCGAGTGCGGCTCCGCCGATCAGGAGCGCGCCGACAGCGAGGATCGATCTCGCCCTGTGTCTCATGTACCCCCCTAGCAGTGGTCCGCCACAGCGGCGAACTCATGCCAGGCTCATGACACTTCATGATCCAGTCAAGGGCGACTCACGGACAGTCGACGGTGGCTTAAAAAACACGCAAATGGCGGTGCCGACGACCGTTGCGGCCGTCGGCACCAGTGAGTTGACGGTGCCTCAGCCTGCGAGGTTGTCGGCCAGTTCCTCGGAGAGGTTGGCCTCGGTGCCCGGGATGCCCAGATCGGACGCACGCTTGTCGGCCATCGCGAGCAGACGGCGGATCCGGCCGGCGACGGCGTCCTTGGTGAGCGGCGGGTCGGCGAGCGCGCCCAGCTCCTCCAGGGAGGCCTGCTTGTGCTCCATGCGCAGCCGGCCGGCCGCCGCGAGGTGCTCGGGCACCTCGTCGGCGAGGATCTCCAGGGCGCGCTGGACCCTGGCCCCGGCGGCCACGGCCGCGCGGGCGGAGCGGCGCAGGTTGGCGTCGTCGAAGTTGGCGAGGCGGTTCGCGGTGGCGCGGACCTCGCGGCGCATCCGGCGCTCCTCCCAGGCCAGCACCGACTCGTGCGCGCCGAGGCGGGTCAGCAGCGCGCCGATCGCGTCACCGTCACGGACGACCACCCGGTCCACCCCGCGCACCTCACGGGCCTTCGCGGCGATGGACAACCGGCGGGCGGCGCCGACCAGCGCGAGCGCGGCCTCCGGGCCCGGGCAGGTCACCTCCAGGGAGGAGGAGCGGCCGGGCTCGGTCAGCGAGCCGTGCGCCAGGAAGGCGCCGCGCCAGGCCGCCTCGGCGTCACAGGTGGCCCCGGAGACGACCTGCGGGGGCAGGCCCCGGATCGGCCGGCCCCGGCCGTCCACCAGGCCGGTCTGGCGGGCCAGCTGGTCGCCGCCCGCCACCACCCGCACGACGTACCGGGAACCGCGGCGCAGCCCGCCGGGTGCCATCACGATCAGCTCGGAGCTGTGGCCGAAGATCTCCAGGATGTCCCGCTTGAGGCGCCGGGCCGCCATCGCGGTGTCCAGCTCCGCCTCGATCACGATGCGCCCGCTCACCAGGTGGAGGCCGCCCGCGAACCGCAGAATGGCGGAGACCTCCGCCTTCCGGCAGCAGGTCCGGGTGACGGGTAGCCGGGAGATCTCGTCCTTCACCGCTGCCGTCATCGCCATGGGCCGATCCTTCCATGCATCCGAAAAATACGGTCGTACGCGGCGGCCAACAGCTCCGGGTCGTGCCGGGGTGAACCGTCGGTCCGGGCCACGGGGCTCAGCTCGACCGCGGCTCCCAGCCGCTTGGCGGCCTCGGTGAGCGAGTCGCGGTCGGGCACGGCGGCCTCGTCGGCCAGCACCACGTCCAGGGCGAGTTTAGGGGCGTGTCGCCCCAAAACCTCCAAATGACGCTGCGGGGAGAAGCCCTCGGTTTCTCCCGGCTGCGGTGCCAGGTTCAGCGACAGGACCTTACGGGCCTTGGTCTCGGTGAGCGCGTCGAGCAGATCGGGGACGAGCAGGTGCGGGATCACCGACGAGAACCAGGACCCCGGGCCGAGCACCACCCAGTCCGCGTCCAGCACGGCCTCGACCGCCTCCGGCACGGCCGGCGGGTCGTGCGGCACCAGGTGCACGGACTGCACCTCACCGGGCGTGAGCGCCACGGTGGCCTGGCCCCGGACGATGTCCACCTCCTCGGGCCGCTCCGGGTCGTGCCCCTTGACCAGGGCCTGCAGCTCCAGCGGCACGGCGGACATCGGCAGCACGCGCCCGTGCGCGCCGAGCAGCCTGCCGACCAGGTCCAGGGCCTGGACGTGGTCGCCGAGCTGCTCCCACAGGGCGACGATCAGCAGATTGCCGACCGCGTGCTCGTGCAGGTCGCCCTTGGACTGGAAGCGGTGCTGGATGACCCGGGCCCAGGTCTGGCCCCAGTCGTCGTCACCGCACAGGGCGGCGAGGGCCTTGCGCAGATCACCCGGGGGAAGGACGCCCAGCTCGTCACGGAGACGCCCGCTGGACCCGCCGTCGTCGGCCACGGTGACGACGGCGGTGAGGTCGCCGGTGATCCGGCGCAGGGCTGCGAGCGAGGCGGACAGTCCCATGCCGCCGCCCAGGGCGACCACCTTGGGCTGGGCACCGCGGCGACGCGGCCGGGCGCCGCGGGCCTCGACGGGACGGCCCGCGCGGGACTCGGGCACCATCCGGCGCAGCCTGCTCAGCCGCGGAGTGCGCTCGGTCACTCGCGCCCCATGTCCCGGTGCACGACTACGGTCTCCACTCCCTCGGCGGCCAGGCGGGCGGCGAGCTTCTCGGACACGGCGACCGAGCGGTGCTTGCCGCCCGTGCAGCCGATGGCGATCGTCACATAGCGCTTGCCCTCACGCCGGTACCCGGTCGCGATCAGCCGCAGCAGCTCGGCGTACCTGTCGAGGAACTCCTTGGCGCCCGGCTGGTTGAAGACGTACGCCGACACCTCCTCGTTGAGGCCGGTGTACGGGCGCAGCTCGGGCACCCAGTGCGGGTTGGGCAGGAACCGCATGTCGGCGACCAGGTCGGCGTCGACCGGCAGGCCGTACTTGAAGCCGAACGACATCACCGTCGCCCGCAGCTCGGGCTCCTCGTCGCCGGCGAACTGGGCGTCCATCTTGGCGCGCAGCTCGTGCACGTTGAGGCTGGAGGTGTCGATCACCAGGTCGGCGTCGCCGCGCAGCTCGCGCAGCAGCTCCCGCTCGGCCGCGATGCCGTCGACGATCCGGCCGTCGCCCTGCAGCGGGTGCGGGCGGCGCACCGACTCGAAGCGGCGGACCAGGGCGTCGTCGGAGGACTCCAGGAAGACGATCCGGCGGGTGACGCTCCGGCTGTCCAGGTCGGCGAGGGACTCGCGCAGGTTGTCGAAGAAGCGCCTGCCGCGCACGTCGACCACGACCGCGATCCGCGCCACGTTGCCCTGGGAGCGGGCGCCCAGCTCGACCATGGTGGGGATGAGGGCCGGCGGGAGGTTGTCCACCACGAACCAGCCGAGGTCCTCCAGACACTTCGCCGCCGTCGAACGGCCGGCTCCCGACATGCCGGAGATGATCACCAGCTCGGGGATGGCCGCCTCGGGCACCCCGGCGGGGGTGACGTCCGTACTCACTTCTGCTCCGTTTTCCTGAACCGCTGCCGCTGTCGCTTCCGCTTCCTGCGGCTGATCCTGGCGGGCCTCGTTGTGCGTTCCCTGAGGCTCGCCCTGCGTTTCGCTGAACGCCGGATCTCGCTGTGCTGTGGGTTGTGCGTCGCGCTCGGTCATCTCTCCTGGCCCCGTCGATCGTCCGGGGCGCCCGCGGGTACGGGCTCCCCCGAGGCGTCCGCCGTCGTCTCGGGCGCCTCGTCTTCCCTGTCATCCATGATCTCTCCGGTCGCCGTGTTCACGGCGGGTGCGGCCGGGGCCGCCTGGGCGAGGGCCACGGCGATGGTCTCGGCCGTCTTGCGGCCTATCCCGGGCACTTCCTGGATCTGCTCGATTGTGGCGGACCGCAGCTTCTTCACCGAGCCGAAATGCTTGATCAACGCCTGTTTACGGGTTTCGCCGAGGCCCGGTACGTCGTCCAGGGGGCCGGCGCGGAAGCGCTTGGCCCGCCTGGTGCGCTGGTAGGTGATGGCGAAGCGGTGCGCCTCGTCACGGACGCGCTGGAGGAGGTAGAGGCCCTCGCTGGTGCGGGGCAGAACCACCGGATCGTCGTCCTCGGGCAGCCAGACCTCTTCGAGGCGCTTGGCGAGGCCGCAGACGGCGATGTCGTCGATACCGAGCTCGTCGAGCGCCCGCTTGGCGGCGGCGACCTGCGGCCGGCCGCCGTCGACGACCACGAGCTGGGGCGGGTAGGCGAACTTCCTGGGGCGGCCGTCCTCGTCCTTGAAACCGTTGCGGGAGCCGGCGTCGGGGTCGGTTCCGGTTTCCGTTCCGGTTTCGGAGGGGGTGGGGGTGTCCGGGTCCGCGAGGGTCTCCTCGGCGCCGTCCTCCAGCCACTCGCCGGTCCGCTCCTTCTCCGCGAGGTAGCGGCGGAAGCGGCGGGTGATCACCTCGTGCATCGAGCGCACGTCGTCCTGGCCGGCGAAGCCCTTGATCTGGAAGCGGCGGTACTCGCTCTTGCGCTGCAGGCCGTCCTCGAAGACGACCATGGAGGCCACCACGTCATCGCCCTGCAGGTGCGAGATGTCGTAGCACTCGATGCGCAGCGGGGCGCTGTCCAGGTCCAGGGCGTCGGCGATCTCCTCCAGCGCGCGCGAGCGGGTGGTGAGGTCGGAGGCGCGCTTGGTCTTGTGCAGGGCGAGCGACTGCTGCGCGTTGCGCTGCACGGTCTCCATCAGGGCCTTCTTGTCGCCGCGCTGCGGGATGCGCAGCGAGACATTGGCCCCGCGGCGGCCGGTGAGCCACTCCTGGACCGGCTCGACCGGCTCGGGCAGCGCCGGGACCAGCACCTCCTTGGGGACGGCGTCCCCGGTCTCCTCGCCGTAGAGCTGCTGGAGGGCGTGCTCGACGAGAGCACCGGTGGTGACGTCCTCCACCTTGTCCGTCACCCAGCCGCGCTGGCCGCGCACGCGTCCGCCGCGCACGTGGAAGATCTGGACGGCCGCCTCCAGCTCGTCCTCCGCGACGGCGATGAGGTCGGCGTCGGTCGCGTCGGCGAGCACGACCGCGTTCTTCTCCATGGCCTTCTTCAGTGCCTCGATGTCGTCGCGCAGCCGGGCGGCCCGCTCGTACTCCATCTCCTCGGCGGCCTCCGTCATCTGCTTCTCCAGACGGCGGAGGTAGGTGCCGGTGCGGCCCGCCATGAAGTCGCAGAACTCCTCGGCCAGTTCGCGGTGCTCCTCCGGCTCGACCCGGCCGACGCAGGGGGCCGAGCACTTGCCGATGTAGCCGAGCAGACAGGGGCGGCCGGTGCGGGCGGCGTTCTTGAACACCCCGGCCGAGCAGGTGCGCACCGGGAACACGCGCAGCAGCAGGTCGACGGTGTCCCGGATCGCCCACGCGTGGCCGTACGGCCCGAAGTAGCGCACACCCTTCTTCTTGTGACCGCGCATCACCTGGACCCGCGGGAACTCCTCGTTCATCGTCACCGCGAGGTACGGGTAGCTCTTGTCGTCGCGGTACTTCACGTTGAACCGGGGGTCGTACTCCTTGATCCAGGAGTACTCCAGCTGGAGCGCCTCGACCTCCGTGGACACCACGGTCCACTCCACGGACGCCGCGGTGGTGACCATCGTCCGGGTGCGGGGGTGCATGCCCGCCAGGTCCTGGAAGTAGTTCGCCAGGCGCTGGCGCAGGCTCTTCGCCTTCCCGACGTAGATCACCCGGCGGTGCTCGTCACGGAACCTGTACACCCCGGGAGAGTCCGGGATCTGTCCCGGCTTGGGGCGGTAGCTGGAGGGGTCGGCCATGTCTCACACCCTACTGGCGAGCACCGACACCGCGACGAGCCTGTGGACAACCGTCCACGGGACGGACGGGCCGACTGGCATCTCGGAGACGGAGCCGACGGGACGGAGGGGTCGCATGCCCAGGGGCCGCAGGCCGGCGAGAGCAGTGGTGGGCGGTGGGCCGGTGGCAGCTGCCCGCTGCTCGTAGCCTGCCGCCTGCCGCCTGCCGCCTGCCGCCTGCCGCCTGCCGCCTGCCAGGAAAGCGGATCGCGGAATCGGACACCTCGGTGGCATCGCGAGTCACTCCGGCACCCCACGCACGCGGGACGGGTTCGCGACCGGTGCGGAGCCGCTGAGCCCCTCGTGACGGATCTTGCCCGGCTTCCTCCGGAAATCGGCGCCTCCTCCACGAACGATCTCCGGTCTCCTGGCCGACGGCGGCACGGCCGCACCCGCACGATCCCGCCGGTCACGGGGGCGCGCCTCGGCCAGGTGAGTTCTCCCGGCCGGCCGAAGGTGTTGTCGGGGATTGGTCAACACGCTTCAATGCGGGGGAACTCGGGGCCGTGAGCGACGGCCTGCGGACGCGGCGTGCCCAGGTGCGGCCGCCCCGGCGCCGACGGGGTGGCCCCGAACCGCGTCAACGGCCTGACCAGCCGTTGCACCCCCCAACAGAGAGGCCCCCTGCATGCGGCACGGCATACAGCACGCGGACGTCGCCACCGCGGAACTGGACTCGGCCCTGCGCGGCGGACCCTTCCACGTGGCCCTGCGCGCCGCGATCGCCGCCCGTGGGCTGCCGCTCCAGCGCGTGCAACACCATCTGTCGCGCTACGGCGTAAAAGTGGGCGTCACCAGCCTGAGCTACTGGCAGCAGGGCGCCCGCCGCCCGCAGCGCCCGGAGTCGCTGCGTGCCGTCCGCGCACTGGAGGAGATCCTCCAGCTCCCGGACGAGTCCCTGATCCGGCTGCTCGCCGAGACCGACCAGGATCCGGCGGTGCGCCGCCCCGCCACCCGCTCGTACCGCTCGCTGATCGAGGCCTGCGACGCCCTGGACGGGCTGCAGGCCGAGCTCGGCTGGTCCCTCGACGGCGGCCTGCACACCCTGGGACACCACGAGCGGGTGCGGATCGGCGCCCACCGTGAACTGGCCGCCCGAGAGTCCCAGCACATCGTGCGCGCCCACCGGGACGGCGTCGACCGCTTCGTGGCCGTCCACCACGGCGACCCCGGCTGCGCCCCGCAGCACATGACCGTGCACGCGCTGGAGAACTGCCGCGCGGGACGCGTCCGTTCGGACCAGGAGACCGGCCTCCTCGTCGCCGAACTCCTCTTCGGCACCCGGCTGCGCTCCGGCGACACCTTCCTCTTCCGCTACGCCGTCGAGGACGGCACGGCCGGTGTCTCACGCGAGTACGTCCGCAGTTTCGGCTTTCCCGGCGGCCAGTACACCCTTCAGGTGCGCTTCGCCGCCGACGCGCTGCCGACCCGCTGCCACCGGTTCGCCCAGCACTCGGCGGCGGCCCCGCGCAGCGGTCGGCAGACCCTGCCGCTGAGCGGGCTGCACCGCTCCGTCCACTTGGTCGAGCCCCGGGTACGGCCGGGCCTCCTGGGGATCGGCTGGGACTGGGAATGAACCTGCGCTGAGCCCGCCCCCTCCCGGATCAGGCGCCGGGGCCCGCCACGATCCGACCGTTCGACGCCTTCACCGGCAGTTCGTTCAACGGCTCGGTGGCCGGCGACCGCACCACTTTCCCGGTCGCGGCGTCGAACTCGCTGCCGTGGCAGGGGCAGACCAGGGTCGTGCCCTGGAGCTTGTTGATCGGGCACCCCGCGTGCGTGCAGATCGTGCTGTACGCCTTCAGCCCGCCGTCGGCGGACCGGCTGACGACCACGTTGTGCTCCCGGTAGAGCCGGGCGCCACCCTTGGCGACCTCGCTGTCGGCCCCGAGGTCGAGCGGCGCGGTCGGTGTGGCCTCGGTCGTGGCCCCAGCACCGGGCGCCTTGCAGGCGGCTGCGCCCAGTCCGGCGACCGATGTGACGGCCGCTCCGCGCAGGACGGTACGGCGGCTCGCGGACGGGCGGGCGGTCACAAGGGGCTCCCGATGGCCTGGTGGATTGGGACGGTGCGGGACGGTGCGGGACGGTGCGGGACGACACTACCTGGGCGGATCGTCCCGCTTCGGGGTGGGGTGGGGTACCGGGCGAGGGGGTCGGCGGCTCGCCGGACAGGACGTAAACGCTTGCGTAAGCGTTTACGCAGCCGTGCCCCATGGGGTAGCTTCCCGGCCGAAGGCCCCACGGCAGTCCGAGCGGAACCGGCAGTCCGCGCGGGAACCAGGGAGCCCTTGCCCAGGGCGGGAAGCGACGAGGGGAGCCCCCATGCCCACCATGGCCGACGTCGCCCGGAGCGCCGGTGTCTCCGTGGCGACCGTCTCCCATGTGCTGAACGAGACCCGCCCGGTGCTGCCCCACACCCGCCAGGCCGTGCTCGACGCCATCGAGCTGCTGGGTTACACGCCCAACACCCTCGCCCGCTCCCTGGTGACCAGCCGCACCCGCTCCATCGGGCTCGCGGTGTCGGCGATCAGCAACCCCTACTTCACGGAGATCCTCCAGGGCGTCGAGGCCGCTGCCCTGGAACACGGCTACAGCCTGCTCATCGCCGACCCGCACGACGACCCCGAGCACGAACACAAAGTCGTCCAGCTCCTCCACGAACGCCGCGTCGACGGCCTGATCGTCGCCCCTTCCGCCGACCCGCGCGCGCTCCTCGGCTACCTCGGCCGTCATGCCGTACCGACCGTCCTCCTCGACCGGGTCATCGACGGCCGCGCGGACACCGCCCCGCCCTTCGACCAGGTCTGTGCCGAGAACACCGAGCCCATGGCCCGGCTCGTCACCCACCTCGCAGGTCTCGGGCACCGCCGGATCGGCCTGGTCGCGGGGCTGCCCGGGCTGAGCACCACCGGCGAGCGGGTCATCGGCTACCGGCAGGGGCTGGCCTCGGCCGGGTCGGCCTTCGACGAGGACCTGGTCATCCCCGGCAACTCGGAATCCGCGGGCGCGGAGCAGGCCACTGCCGCCCTGCTGTCACTCGCCGACCCGCCCACGGCGCTCGTCACCGCCAACAACGCGATGACCATCGGTGCCCTGCGCACCCTGCGCGCGCAGGGCCTCTCCGTACCGGACGACATCGCTCTGTGCTGTTTCGACGACTTCGCCTGGGCCGACCTCTTCTCGCCCCGGCTCACCGCCATTGCCCAGCCCAGCAGGGAGCTCGGCGCCGAGGCGGTCCGGGTACTCCTCGAACGGCTGGCGGCCCCCGACCGGCCCGCCCGGACGGTACGACTCCCCTGCACCTTCGTGCACCGGACGTCGTGCGGGTGCCGGGAGGGGGACGGTGAGACACCGACAGCCAGCCGGGTGGCGCGGTCCGAGCGGCCCAGTCGCCCCGTGCACCCCGTGCACCTTCAGAAAGGATCTCTCTCATGATCGTCGTCGCCGGTGAAGCACTGATCGATCTGGTACCGCAGGGCACGGGCGCCCTGGCGGCCCTGCAGCCGGCGCTCGGCGGCGGCCCGTACAACACGGCCGTGGCCCTCGGCCGACTCGGCTCCCCCACCGCGTTCTGCTCCCGCGCTTCCCACGACGCCTTCGGCGAGGCCCTGCTGGACGGGCTGCGGCGGGCGGGTGTGGACGTCTCTCTCGTGGGGCGCGGACCGGAACCGACCACCCTCGCGGCCGCGACGATCGACCCGCGGGGCTCCGCCTCGTACTCCTTCTACGTCGAGGGCACCGCCGACCGCCTGTTCACCGCCCCCGCCGGCCTGCCCGCCACCACCCGCGCCGTGTCCTTCGGCACGCTCTCGCTCGTCCTGGAACCGGGGGCGAGCGCCTACGAGGAGCTGATGCGTGACGCGGCCGGGCAGGGCCTGTTCACCGCACTCGACCCGAACATCCGGGCGGGTCTGATCGCGGATCCGGACGCCTACCGGGCGCGTTTCAAGAGCTGGCTGCCCTCGGTGACCCTCCTCAAGCTCTCGGAGGAGGACGCGCTGTGGCTGGGCGGCACTCCGCACGAATGGCTGGCGGCGGGCCCCTCGGCCGTGGTGATCACCCACGGCGGTGACGGTCTCAGCGCCTTCACCCGCGACGGCACCGTGTACGCCGTCCCGGGCGAGGAGGTCGCCGTCGTGGACACGATCGGCGCCGGTGACACGGTGAACGCGGCTCTGCTGCACGGTCTGGCCGCCCAGGACGCGCTCACCCCCGAGGCGCTCCTGGGACTGGGCGCGGACGGCTGGACGAGGCTGCTGCGATTCGCGGCGCGGGCTGCGGCGATCACGTGCTCGCGGGCGGGTGCGGAGCCGCCGTACGCCTCCGAACTCGGAGAGCTGTCTCTCTGATCTTTTCTGATCTTCTCTGATCTCGCTGTTGAGGAGTCAAGGTCCGTCGTGGCCGCGGGAATCGGGCGGCTGATGTTGGAACGAGCGGTGCCCCGAGGGAAGTTCCCGCGGGGCACCGTACTTTTCTGGATTTGTCCGAACCGGCCGTCCTAGAGCCTCAGGCCTTGCGGGCCCGCGTCGTCCTCTTCGCGGGCGTGGCCTTCTTCGTGGCTCCGGCCGCTTTCTCCGTGACCGTGCCGTCGGCGGCCGTGACGGTCGCCGTCTTCCTCGCGGTCGACTTCGCCGCAACCGTCTTCTTCGCGGGGGCCGCCTTCTTCGCCGCCGTCCTGCGCGGGGCCTTGACCGAGCTGGCGTCGCTGATGCGGTCGGCGCCGAGGATCTCGCGCAGGAACTTGCCGGTGTGGCTGGCCGGGACGGCGGCGACCTCCTCGGGCGTACCCTCCGCGACGACGAGTCCGCCGCCGGCACCGCCCTCCGGACCCATGTCGACGACCCAGTCCGCGGTCTTGATCACGTCGAGGTTGTGCTCGATGACGATGACCGTGTTGCCCTTGTCGACCAGGCCCCCGAGGACCTTCAGCAGCTTGCTGATGTCCTCGAAGTGGAGACCGGTGGTCGGCTCGTCGAGGACGTAGACCGTGCGCCCGGTGGAGCGCTTCTGCAGTTCGCTGGCGAGCTTCACACGCTGCGCCTCACCGCCGGACAGGGTGGTGGCGGACTGGCCGAGGCGGACGTAGCCGAGGCCGACGTCCTTGAGCGTGTTCAGGTGACGGGCGATCGACGGGACGGCCTCGAAGAAGCCCGTGGCCTCCTCGATCGGCATGTTCAGGACCTCGGAGATGGACTTGCCCTTGTAGTGGACCTCCAGGGTCTCCCGGTTGTACCGGGCGCCGTGGCAGACCTCGCACGGGACGTAGACGTCCGGGAGGAAGTTCATCTCGATCTTGATGGTGCCGTCGCCCGCGCAGTTCTCGCAGCGGCCGCCCTTGACGTTGAAGGAGAAGCGGCCCGGCAGGTAGCCGCGGACCTTCGCCTCGGTGGTCTCGGCGAACAGCTTGCGGATGTGGTCGAAGACGCCGGTGTACGTCGCCGGGTTCGATCGCGGGGTGCGGCCGATGGGCGACTGGTCGACGTGCACGACCTTGTCCACGAGGTCGTCGCCGTCCACTCGCGTGTGCCGGCCGGGGACGTTCCGCGCGCCGTTCAGCTCGCGGGCCAGGTGCGTGTACAGGATGTCGTTGACCAGCGTCGACTTGCCGGAGCCGGACACGCCCGTGACGGCCGTGAACACTCCCAGCGGGAAGGACACATCGATGTCCTGGAGGTTGTTCTCCCGGGCGCCGTGCACGGTGAGCCGACGGGACGGGTCCTGCGGGCGGCGGATGTCGGGCAGCGGGATCGACTTCCTGCCGGACAGGTACTGGCCGGTCTGCGACTCCTCGTTGACGAGCAGCTCCTTCAGGGAGCCGCTGTGCACGACCTTGCCGCCGTGCTCGCCGGCGCCGGGGCCGATGTCGACGACCCAGTCGGCGACCTTGATGGTGTCCTCGTCGTGCTCGACGACGATGAGCGTGTTGCCCATGTCGCGCAGCCGGACCAGGGTCTCGATCAGCCGGTGGTTGTCACGCTGGTGCAGGCCGATCGACGGCTCGTCGAGGACGTACAGGACGCCGACGAGACCGGAGCCGATCTGGGTGGCCAGGCGGATGCGCTGGGCCTCGCCGCCGGAGAGGGTGCCGGCCGCGCGGTTCAGCGAGAGGTAGTCCAGGCCGACGTCGACCAGGAACCGCAGCCGCTCGTTGACCTCCTTGAGCACGCGCTCGGCGATCTTCTTGTCGCGCGCGTTGAGCTTGAGCTCGCCCAGGAAGTCCGCGCAGTCGCTGATGGACATCCCGGAGACCTCGGCGATCGACTTCTCCATGATCGTGACCGCGAGGACGATCGGCTTGAGGCGGGTGCCCTGGCAGGTGGGGCAGGGCACCTCGCGCATGTAGCCCTCGAAGCGCTCGCGGCTGGCGTCGCTCTCGGACTCGCTGTGCCGGCGCTTGACGAACGGCACGGCGCCCTCGAAGGGCGTGGTGTACACGCGCTCGCGTCCGTACCGGTTGCGGTAGCGGACCTCGATCTGGGTCTTGTGGCCGTAGAGCAGGGCCTTCTTGGCGCGCTGCGGCAGCCCGGCGAACGGGATGTCGGTGCGGAATCCCAGCGCGTCGGCGAGGGCGCCGATCAGGCGGCCGAAGTAGTCCTTGGTGTGGCCGTGCGACCAGGGGTGGATGGCACCCTCGTCGAGCGACTTGTCCTCGTCCGGGACGATCAGCTCCGGGTCGACCTCCATGCGCGTGCCGATGCCGGTGCACTCGGGGCAGGCGCCGAAGGGCGAGTTGAAGGAGAAGGAGCGGGGCTCCAGCTCCTCGAAGGACAGGTCGTCGTACGGGCAGTACAGGTGCTCCGAGTACATGCGCTCGCGCTCGGGGTCGTCCTCGGGGAGGTCGACGAAGTCGAGCACGACCATGCCGCCGGACAGGCCGAGCGCGGTCTCCACGGAGTCGGTGAGGCGGCGCTTCGCGGTGTCCTTCACCGTGAGGCGGTCGATGACCACCTCGATGGTGTGCTTCTCCTGCTTCTTCAGCGCCGGCGGGTCGGAGAGCTGGATGGTCTCGCCGTCCACGCGCGCACGTGAGTAGCCCTTGGTCTGGAGGTCGGCGAAAAGGTCGACGAACTCGCCCTTGCGCTCGCGCACCAGCGGCGAGAGCACCTGGAAGCGGCTCCCCTCCGGGAGCTCCAGGACCTTGTCCACGATGGCCTGCGGCGACTGGCGCGAGATCGGGCGGCCGCACTCGGGGCAGTGCGGCTTGCCGATGCGCGCGAAGAGCAGCCGCAGGTAGTCGTAGACCTCGGTGATGGTGCCGACCGTCGAGCGCGGGTTGCGCGAGGTCGACTTCTGGTCGATGGACACCGCCGGGGACAGGCCCTCGATGAAGTCCACGTCCGGCTTGTCCATCTGCCCGAGGAACTGGCGGGCGTACGAGGAGAGCGACTCCACGTAGCGACGCTGGCCCTCGGCGAAGATCGTGTCGAAGGCCAGGGAGGACTTGCCCGACCCGGACAGGCCCGTGAAGACGATGAGCGAGTCACGAGGCAGGTCGAGCGAGACATTCTTGAGGTTGTGCTCGCGCGCGCCACGGACGATGAGACGGTCGGCCACAGCCGGTCCGCACCTTTCTTGAGAGAAGTGACAGGGGCAGGGCCCCGTGCTTCTTCAGACTAGGGGGAGCCACTGACAACGCCGGTCGGATTCCTGGATGCATCAACAATCCCGGACCATCCAGCATGCCCGACGCCGCCACCGACGATATAGCACGCGCATTCGATTTACGGAGCCCGCGCGAAACCTTCACCCGAAGGTGTGGCGGGGCTACTGTCAGCCCCATGATTGATCACGCTCATGACCTGGCGTCTGTACACGAAGCGACCGAACGGCTCCTCACCGCAGTCGCCGCACTGGACAACGCGGCCGGCGCGCGACCGTCACGGCTGCCGGGCTGGACGGTCGGCCATGTCCTGGCCCACCTCGCCCGCAACGCGGACGCGCTCGGCAACGTCCTGGACGGACGTCGCATGTACGCCTCCGCCGAGGCACGGGACGCCGACATCGAGCGTGACGCACCGCGCGCGCTCGGCGTCCAGCTCGACGACCTGCGCGAGAGCCACGCCGGGTTCCGGGCCCGGGCGGCCGAGCCCGCGGACTGGACGCGCACGGTGGAGCTGCGCAACGGGGTCACCGACATCGCCGCCAGGGTGCCGTTCCGCCGCTGGGCCGAGGTCGAGCTGCACCATGTCGACCTCGGGATCGGGTACGAGCTGGAGGACCTGCCTCAGGAGTTCACCGAGCGGGAGATCGACTTTCTCGCGGACCGCTTCGGCGGGCACCCGGAGGTCCCGTCGACCGGGCTGCGCAGCGACAGCGGCCGGGTCTGGACGACGGGCGGCGGCGCGGCCGGGGACCCGATCGCGGTCGAGGGGTCCGCCGCCGACCTGCTGGGCTGGCTCGCCGGCCGCCGCGACGGCTCGGCCCTGGTCGTGAAGGGCGGCGCCCTGCCCGCGCTGCCGCCGCTGTAACGCGCGTGCAGCGCGCGGCACATCGGCGCCCGCTCCCCGCTATAGGCTGACGACCATGACGTACAGCGGAGAGGTGACGGTCGGCGGACCGGCGGACGTGCACGAGCTCAAGGACCTGATGATCACCAAGATCGCGGTCGGGCCGATGGACAACAACGCCTATCTGCTGCGCTGCCGCGCCACCGACGAGCAACTGCTGATCGACGCGGCCAACGACGCGGAGACACTCCTCGGCATGATCGGTGACGACGGCATCGCGTCCGTCGTCACCACGCACCAGCACGGTGACCACTGGCAGGCGCTGGCCGAGGTCGTCGCCGCCACCGGCGCGCGGACGTACGCGGGCCGGGAGGACGCCCCTGGCATCCCGGTCACCACCGACGTCCTCGTGGGCGACGGCGACGTGATCCGGGTCGGCCGGGTCGAACTGACCGCCCGCCATCTGGTCGGCCACACCCCGGGCTCCATCGCCCTGGTCTACGACGACCCGCACGGCCATCCGCACGTCTTCACCGGGGACTGCCTCTTCCCGGGCGGTGTCGGCAACACGCGCAAGGACCCGAAGGCCTTCGCCAGCCTGATCCACGACGTCGAGACGAGGATCTTCGACGTCCTGCCGGACGAGACCTGGGTGTACCCGGGACACGGCAACGACACCACGCTGGGCACGGAGCGCCCGCACCTGCCGGAGTGGCACGCGCGCGGGTGGTGAGCGCGGGCGCGAGTGGTGAGTGCAGGCGTGGGTGGTGAATGCGGGCGCGCGTGCCTTCACGCGCGCCCCGTGTGAACGGTTCGCACGCGCCGGGCTCCAGCGCACGCTCCCCGCGCGCGCTGTCGCGCAGTCAACTGGTGGCAGCCCCGCACAGGATGACGGCTCCTGCGCGGTACGGGCCGCCGGTCATCATTCCCCGCCCTCGACCGGCGGCCCCGGCGTGTCCGCTCCCCCACGCGCAACGTTCACAAGACCGCAACACCCGTTCCCAGCATGCGGACAAATACCCTCTTGACCTGGACAAACGCGGCGTTCGCTGTCACTCTCCCGCCATGCACCCTGCCCCGAGCGCACTGCGTCGCGCTGTCGCCACCGCCACCATAGCCCTGCTCGCCACCGCCGTCGGCTGTGCTCCGCAGCCGGAGGACAAGGCGTCCGACGCGTCCTCCTCGTCGGCCGGAGCCACCTGCGCCAAGGGCGGACTGGCCACCAAGACCACCGGCAAGCTGACGATCGCGACGGACGAACCGGCGTACGAGCCCTGGTTCAAGGACGACAAGCCGGCCAACGGCGAAGGCTTCGAGTCG
This sequence comes from Streptomyces sp. NPDC058464, assembly GCF_042721035.1. Taxonomy (NCBI): domain Bacteria; kingdom Bacillati; phylum Actinomycetota; class Actinomycetes; order Kitasatosporales; family Streptomycetaceae; genus Streptomyces; species Streptomyces sp. NPDC058464. The sequence continues at coordinate 194,017 of NZ_JBHXMA010000003.1, read as the reverse complement.
GCTGTCGCCTACGCCGTGGCGAAGCAGCTCGGGTACGACAAGAGCGCGGTCGTCTGGCAGAGCGTCCCGTTCAACAAGGCGTTCGCGCCCGGGGTGAAGACCTTCGACTTCGACATCAACCAGGTGTCCATCAGCACCGAGCGCAAGAAGGCCGTGGACTTTTCGTCCGGCTACTACGACGTGCGCCAGGCCGTCATCGCGCTCAAGGGCAGCAAGGCCGCGAAGGCGACGAGCATCGCCGGTCTCAAGGGGCTCAAGCTGGGCGCGCAGGTCGGAACGACGAGCCTCGACTACATCACCGACGTGGTGAAGCCGTCGCAGGAGCCCGCCGTGTACGCCAAGAACGACCAGGCCAAGTCGGCGCTGAAGAACGGCCAGGTGGACGCGATCGTCACCGACCTGCCGACCGCCTTCTACATCACCGCGGCCGAGGTGACGGACGCGAAGATCGTGGGCCAGTTCGAGAACCAGGGCGGCACGCCCGAGCAGTTCGGCCTGGTCCTCGACAAGGGCAGCGACCTCACCTCGTGCGTGACCGGCGCTGTCGACGCGCTGCGCAAGGACGGCACGCTGGCGAAGCTGGAGAAGCAGTGGCTCTCCGACGCCGTCGACGCCCCGGTGCTGAAGTGACCGTCACGAAGGACGAGTCCGGCCAGGAGGACGCGGACGACAAGGGCGACATGCCGGCCGGCGCCCCGCAGGGCGCCCCGGACGACGGCTACACGCCCTCCGCACGGCGGCTGGAGCGGGAGCGCTACCGGCGTTCCCGCGCCCGCCGGGCCACCGCGATCGCCGCGCTCTCGACGCTGGTCACGGCGGCCGTGCTCTACCTGGTCGTCGTCAGCGCACCCGGCTGGCCGCGCACCAAGGAGACGTTCTTCAACGGGCAGTACGCGCGCGAGGCGTTGCCGAAGGTCCTCGAAGGACTGTGGCTGAACGTCCGGCTCCTGGTCGTCTGCGGTGCCGCCGTACTGGTCCTCGGCATGCTGATCGCCATCGCGCGCACGCTGCGCGGACCGGTGTTCTTCCCGCTGCGGGCGCTGGCGGCCGCGTACACCGACTTCTTCCGGGGGCTGCCGCTGATCATCAACCTGATGATCGTGGTCCTGGGCGTCCCGGCGCTCCGCCTGCAGGGCGTGACGGTCGATCCGGTGCTGCTGGGCGGTACGGCGCTGACGCTGACGTACTCCGCCTACGTCGCCGAGGTGTTCCGCGCCGGCATCGAGTCCGTCCACCCCTCGCAGCGCGCGGCGGCCCGCTCGCTCGGCCTCACCAACCGGCAGGCGCTCCGCCACGTCGTACTCCCCCAGGCGGTACGGCGTCAGGTGCCGCCGCTGCTGAACGACCTGGTGTCGCTCCAGAAGGACACCGGTCTGGTGTCGATCGGCGGCGCGATCGACGCCGTACGGGCGGCGGACATCATCGTCGGCCGCAGTCTCAACTACACGCCGTACATCGTCGCCGGGCTGGTCTTCGTGGCGCTGACCATCCCGATGACCCGCTTCACGGACTGGGTGACGGCCCGCATGGACCGGCAGCGCGCCCAGGGAGGATCCATATGAGCGACGCGCCTGTCCTGCGCATGGAGTCCGTCCGCAAGGCGTTCGGGGACTCGGTCGTCCTGCGGGACGTCGACCTGGAGGTCGCCCCGCACACGGTGACGGCTCTGATCGGCGCCTCCGGGTCCGGCAAGTCGACGTTGCTGCGCTGCGCCAACCTCCTGGAGGAGATCGACGACGGCGCGATCTGGCTGGACGGCGAGGAGATCACCGACCCGCGCGCCGACCAGGATGCGGTGCGCCGCCGTATCGGCGTGGTGTTCCAGGCGTACAACCTCTTCCCGCACATGACCGTGCTGGACAACATCACCCTGGCGCCGCGGCGGGTGCACGGCGTCGCCCGCGTGGAGGCCGAGGAGCGGGCCAGGGAACTGCTGGAGCGCCTCGGGCTGGGCGACAAGGCGGGCGCCTACCCCGACCGGCTGAGCGGCGGTCAGCAGCAGCGGGTGGCGATCGTGCGCGCCCTGGCCGTGCGGCCCCGGCTGCTGCTGCTCGACGAGATCACGGCCGCCCTGGACCCGGAACTGGTGGGCGAGGTGCTCACCGTCGTCCGTGATCTGAAGGGCGAGGGGATGACCATGGTGCTGGCGACGCACGAGATGGGCTTCGCCCGGGACGTCGCCGACCAGATCTGCTTCCTCGACGGCGGCGTGGTACTCGAACGCGGCACGGCCGAGCAGGTGTTCGGCGATCCGCAGCAGGAGCGCACCCGGCGCTTCCTGCGGCGGATCGTGGAGGCCGGACGGCTCTGAGGAGCTATGCGTCCGCGGTCGCGGCGCCGACCAGCGCCGCCACCCGCTCCACGCCGAACGCATAGCCCTGCACGCCGCATCCGGCGATCACTCCGTCGGCGCGCAGGGAGACGTAGGAGTGGTGCCGGAACGACTCGCGCTTGTGGATGTTGGAGATGTGGACCTCCAACACCGGCATGCCGTCACAGGTGTTGAGGGCATCCAGGATGGCGACCGAGGTGTGCGAGTAGGCGCCCGGGTTGATGACGATCCCGCAGTGGTTGAGGCGTGCCTCGTGGATCCAGTCGACCAGTTCGCCCTCGTGGTTGGACTGCCGGAAGTCCACCGTGCCACCGTGCGCGGCCGCCGCCTTGACGCACAGGCCCTCGATGTCGGCGAGTGTGTCGGAGCCGTAGATCTCGGGCTGGCGCTGCCCGAGCAGGTTCAGGTTGGGCCCGTTGAGGATCATGATCGGGGCGTTGGCCAGGGTGCGGGGCACGATTCCTCCGGTCCGTGGGACATCCGTGGGACATCCATGGGAAAGGCGTACGGCCCGGGAAGGACCGCTGCTCGGTCCGGTGTATCACGGTACGCGGCGGCTCCCGTGCGGGGCGTCTCACCACCGTGCGCCCCCGTAACCCATGATCACCCCGGGTAGTTGACGGAGCATGCACGATGCACGCACCGTAAGGGCCCCCTCGATGCCACGGCTGGCGGCCGCCTCGCTCGCCGGGACCGCGATCGAGTTCTACGACTTCTTCGCCTACGGGACGGCAGCGGCGCTCGTCCTGGGGCCGCTGTTCTTCCCGACGTTCTCACCGCTCGCGGGGACGCTCGCGGCGTTCGGGACGTTCGGTGTGGGGTTCGTGGCCCGGCCGCTGGGCTCGGTGCTGTTCGGGCACCTCGGGGACCGGCGCGGCCGGCGTCCGGTCCTGGTCGCGTCCCTGCTGCTGACCGGTGCCTCGACGGTCGCCGTCGGGTGCGTGCCGACGTACGGCTCGATCGGCATGGCCGCTCCCGTACTGCTGCTGGTGCTGCGCTTTCTGCAGGGGCTGGGGGTCGGCGGGGAGTGGGGCGGTGCGGTGCTGCTGACCGCGGAGCACGCGCCCGCCGGGCGGCGCGCCCTGTGGTCGAGCTTTCCGCAGATCGGTCCGGCCATCGGCTTCCTCCTCGCCAACGGCGTGATGCTGGCCCTGTCGGCGTCCCTGACGGACGCCCAGTTCGCGCAGTGGGGGTGGCGGGTGCCGTTCTGGGCGGCCGGGGCGCTGGCGCTGGGCGGGCTGTGGCTGCGTTCGTCGCTCGCCGAGAGTCCGCAGTTCCTGGAGATCGACGATCCCGCGCGCATGCCGTTCGCCGAGGTCGTCCGGCACCACTGGCGGCTGGTGCTGCTGACGGCGGGGGCGCTCGCGATCGGGTACGCGGTGTTCTACGCGGTGACGACCTGGTCGCTGGCGTACGGGACGGAGCGGCTCGGGGTGAGCCGTACCGTCATGCTGACCTGTGTCATGGCCGCCGTCGTGGTGAAGGGGTCGCTCACGCCCGTGATGGCCCTGCTGGGCGACCGCTACGGGCGCAAGCCGCTCTGCCTGGCGGGGTGCACGGCCTCGGCGCTGTGGATGTTCCCGATGGTCGCGCTGCTCGCCACCGGTCAGCCGCTGCTCATGTTCCTCGGGTTCACCGGTGCTCTGGTCGCCTTCATCACCATGTTCGCGGTGATCGCCGCCTACCTGCCCGAGCTCTACGAGCCCCGGGTGCGCTGCACCGGTGCCGCCGTCGGCTACAACCTCGGCGGGGTCCTCGGGGGCGCGCTGACGCCGATCGTGGCGACGGCGCTGGCGGAGCACGGCGGGCGCGTGCCGTGGGCCGTGGGGGCGTATCTGACGGCGATCGCCCTGCTGAGCCTGGGATGCTTCGCGCTGCTGCCGGAGACGCGTCCGGTGCCGGTGGCGTCGGTCGAGCCGGTCGCCGGGTGAGGGCGTGCCGACCGGCTACGGGTTGATCGCCAGTTCCAGGTAGGCGGCGAACAGCACCAGATGGACGCCGCCCTGCAGCGGCGTGGCCCGGCCCGGCACCACGGTCAGGGAGCTGACCACCACGGTCAGCGCGAGCAGCAGCATGTGGGTGGCGCTCAGGCCGAGGACGAGGGGGCCGGAGAGCCAGATGGAGGCGAGGGCCACGGCGGGGATGGTCAGGCCGATGCTCGCCATGGCCGAACCGAGCGCCAGGTTGAGGCTGGTCTGCACCCGGTCGCGGCGGGCCGAGCGCAGGGCGGCGATGGTCTCGGGGAGCAGCACGAGCAGTGCGATGACCACACCGACGACGGCCTGGTGCAGGCCGGCCGCCGCGACGCCCGACTCGATCGTCGGCGACACTCCCTTGGCCAGTCCGACGACCCCGACGAGAGCGAGCCCGAGCAGGCCGAGGCTGGTCCAGGCGGCGCGCGCGGACGGGGCCGCGGCGTGGTCCTCGGCGGTGATCACCTCGCCCTGCCGGGTGATCGGCAGGAAGTAGTCGCGGTGCCGCACGGTCTGGGTGGCCACGAACAGGCCGTACAGGATCAGTGACGACAGAGCCGCGAAGGTCAGCTGGACGCCGGAGAACTCCGGGCCCGGTCTGCTGGTGGTGAAGGTCGGCAGCACCAGGCTGAGCGTGGCCAGGGTGGCCACGGTCGCCAGCGCGGCGCCGGTGCCCTCGGGGTTGAAGACCGCGGTGCCGTGGCGGAGCGAGGCGACGAGGAGACAGAGGCCGACGATGCCGTTGCAGGTGATCATCACGGCGGCGAAGACGGTGTCCCGGGCCAGGGTGGAGCTCTTGGCGCCGCCGTCGGCCATGAGGGTGACGATCAGGGCGACCTCGATGATCGTGACGGCGATGGCGAGGACCAGCGAGCCGAAGGGTTCGCCGACCCGGTGGGCCACCACCTCGGCATGGTGGACGGCGGCGAGGACCGATCCGGCGAGGACCACGGTCACCAGCGCGACGACCGCGCCGGGCAGACTACGGCCCCAGGTGAACAGGAGCAGGACGACCGCGAGCACCGGCACGAGGAGCGTCCACTGGGTGGTGAGCGACCTGGGCCGAGTGATCATGCAGCGATGGTGGCAGAGGCGTACAGGCTTCGCATTCCGGTCCTTTCTGGCTCCGGGGGCCGGCCGCCGGCGCGGCGCGACCCCCGGGTCATGGTCGTACGGGTGCGGTCGGGCGGGCGGTTACGTGAAGTCGGTCAGGTCCACGACGTCACAGTCGGTGAAGGACGGCGGCCGGGTACACAGGGCGGCCATCTGCTCGGCGAACTTGCTCGTCTCGGGGTCGTCGCTGTTCTGCATGGCCTCCTCGTAGGAGTTGAACTCGATCACGCCGAGGTAGTGGCCGGACCGGCTCCGGTCCTTGAGGATCAGACGGCGCGTGGGGCTGTTCTCGCGGCCGGCGAGCCTGCTGCCCATCTCGTCGGCGAGGGCCTTCATCTCGTCGATGCGGTCGGTCTCGAAGTCGATGATCTGGACGAATGTCACGGTTGCCTCCACCGGGCGGCGGCGCCCCCGGACCGGGGACGTTCCGCCACCCAACGAAGCAGCCTCAGCGGTGGGTCGGCAATGCGCTTCGCACCACTGCGCGGGTGGTTGTTCCTACGTCCGACGTGGTCAGACGTCGATGCTGTCCTTCGGAGCGCCTTCGCTCCGCGTCTGCGCCGCCTCGGCCGCCGCCTGCTTCCTGGAGGCCCTCAGGCTGGTGATCGTGGTGACGATCAGGACCGCGCAGATCACGCCGAGTGAGACCGGGATGCTGATCTCGGGGACATGGACGCCGGACTCGTGCAGAGCGTGCAGCACCAGCTTCACGCCGATGAAGCCGAGGATGATCGACAGGCCGTAGGACAGGTGGACCAGCTTCTTCAGCAGTCCGCCGATGAGGAAGTACAGCTGCCGCAGGCCCATCAGCGCGAAGGCGTTGGCGGTGAAGACGATGTACGGGTCCTGCGTCAGGCCGAAGATCGCGGGGATGGAGTCCAGCGCGAACAGGACGTCGGTCGTACCGATCGCGAGCATCACGACCAGCATCGGGGTCATGACCCGCTTGCCGTTCTGCTGGATCCAGAGCTTGGTGCCGTGGTAGCGGTCGGCCACGCCGAACTTGCGCTCTGCGGCCTTGAGCAGCTTGTTCTCCTCGAACTCCTCATCCTCCGCGTCGGTCCGGGCCTCCTGGATCAGCTTCCAGGCGGTCCAGATCAGGAAGGCGCCGAAGAGGTAGAAGACCCACGAGAAGCTGGCGAGGATCGCGGCGCCCGCGGCGATGAAGACGGCCCGCAGCACCAGGGCTATGAGGACGCCGACGAGCAGCACCCGCTGCTGGTACTGCGAGGGCACGGCGAACTTCGCCATGATCAGGACGAAGACGAAGAGGTTGTCGACGCTCAGCGACTTCTCGGTGATGAAACCCGCGAAGAACTCGCCGGCGGGCTGGCCGCCGCCGAAGACGAGCAGGCCGAGGCCGAAAAGTCCGGCCAGGGCGATCCAGACGACGGTCCAGATTCCGGCTTCCTTGACGGACACGTCATGCGGTTTGCGGCCGATGAAGAAGTCGACCCCGATCAGGGCGGCCAGCCCCAGGATGGTGAGGACCCAAAGGGTCACGGATACATCCACTGTTGCCTCCGGATAGTGAACGGCAAAGATTCCGCGTTGCGCTACCGGAGGTCTCTTCCACCCGGGACGGGCCGACGCCCCGGGATCCGACCGGATCCGTATTGACGGGTACGCCGCAGCAGACAGGGAGTACTCCCCTCCGTACGGAAAACACTACCCCAATCACCAAGGAAAGGTAAAGCGTTTGGCAAAAGAAAGACCAAGTCGCCTGGTCGGAGGACTTTACATGCGCTTGGTGCGAGCTGTCGCGACCTGGGTGAGCACCTGCTCGAGCACTTGGCTGCCAGGCGGTACGAGGCAGGGCTCGTAGGTCCAGGCGTGTCCCACCCACGGGTCGGCCAGGTGATCGTCCGGTACCGGGGTGAGTCGCATCAGTGAACGCCAGAGCGGATCGAGCAACGGGCCGTAGGCGGCGGCGTCCTCACGATCGGCGACCAGGAGGAGATGGACGCCGACGTCAGGGCCTTCGTCCGCGAGATAGCGCAGCTGGTTGACGGCCCGGTCGTCGAAGCCGTGCGGGAAGTCGTTCACGATCAGCAGCTGCCGTGAGGTGTCCAGACCGGGCGGCAGCGCGTCGGAGGCACCGCCGCGCATCGCCATCTGCACCAGGTCGACGCGCTCGGTGAGCCGGCCCAGCGTGCCCGCCACACCGGCGGCACCCGTCGCGGGCGGGGCGTCCAGCGCACCGGCCCCCGTCAGCGGGGCGAGCGCGGACGCGCCGGCACCGGCCGGATCGATCACCTGCACGCCGAACTCCCCCGCCGGATGGACGGCGAGCAGCCGGGCCGCAAGCGCCACCGCGGCCTGCAGGGCGAGGTGCCGCAGCTCACCCGCCTCTTCGTACGGGGAGGCGTCGGGCACACCGCTGTCGATCCACAGGCCCCGCTCCAGGGGCAGCCGGACCAGCATCGGGATGCGCAGCGGGTCGCTCTCCGGGAGGTGGAGGTCGCCCAGCCGGACGGCCATCGGCGGCTCCGCAGGCACCCGGTAGCCGTGCCAGACCGGGTTGTCCCAGCGCGCGTACGCCGGTGGCAGCGCCGGCTCGACGACCTCGGACTCGGCGGTGAGCTGGGCGAGGTCCCGGTCGAGAGCCGCCCGGGCCTGGTCGGCCAGCTGGGCCTGGGCCGCCTCGCGTGCGGCGTCGCCCGCCGAGCCCAGTCGGCTGCGCGGGTCGGCGAGGAGCTGGTCGAGCTCCTTCTCCATGCGCGACTCGGCGAAGTCGAGCGCGCTGCGACAGGCGGCGGTGGAGCGGGCCAGGTCCTCGAACATGCCCCAGACCTGGTTGTACAGCCGCTCGTCCATGGACCAGCCGACCGCGTCACCTGCGACGGGCGGCGCGGGCCCGTCCGCCGGGGCGGGGGTCTCGGGGGCCGTGGGCCCGGACGCCTGGCGGCGCCTCGGATGTGTGTAGTCGACGGGGCCGCCGGTGGGCACGGCCGCGGCTGGGACGCCCGAACCGACGGCGCCCTGAAGCCCGCCCGGTCCGCCGGATGCCTGGACGTCGTGGGGAGATCCGGCGGCGGAGGCGGTGCCCTGCGGGTCGGCGCCGGTGACGGGGGCGGCCGTACGACGGGAGCGGTCGGTGTCCGCGGCGTGCGCCGGGATCGAGCGGGCCAGGCCGCGCGCCACAGCTTCCTCGATGCCACGGGCGAGTTCGACGGCCTGGGGCAGGCCCTGGTCGGTGAGGAGCGCCGCGAGGCCGCCCGCGTAGCCCTGACCCACCGCGCGGATCTTCCAGACGGCCTGGCGGCGGTAGAGCTCCAGCGCGACGACCGCCGACTCGGCGTCCAGGCCGACGAGGGTGTAGCCGGCGACCTCGGTGCCGTCGAGGCCGGTGACCGCGGCACGCGGTGCGGCGAGGGCTCCGAAGCGGAGCGGACCGCCGGGCGCGGCGGGCAGGGCGATCAGGACGCTGACCCGGTGCACGGTCTCGGGCATGGCGTCGAGGTCGACGGCGAGCCGGTGCTCGGCGGCCGCCTGCCGGGAGACCTCGATCCCGGGCAGCGTGGGCGCGCCCGGATGGGCCACCCCGTCGGCGCCCCGGACCCGGCCGCTCTCGTCGGCGAGCGTCGCCCCGGCCACGACCGGCGCGTCGGCCGAGATCCGGATCTCTATCCGGTTCCGCGAGAGCGGATGGTTCTGCCCGCGCACCAGCTCGGCCGCCATTGCCCATGTCCCCCTGTGTGTCGTGTCCTCGGGTGCCGCCGGATCGCCGCTAGAGGACCGGCAGGATCGCCGGCACCAGGTCCTGGAAGGTCCGGCCCCTGGCCGGGACGCCCAGGGCCGTCATCGTCCAGCCGGATCCCGACCGGTGCACCTTCGCCATGATCTGGGCGGTGTACTCGCCGCCGCCGTCGAGCGTGTAGCGGGCGAGTTCCTGACCGTTGCTCTCGTCGACCAGCCGGCAGAAGGCGTTCTGCACTTCCTGGAAGGTCTGGCCGGTGAAGGAGTTGACGGTGAAGATGATCTGGTCGACGTGGACCGGGACGCGTGCGAGGTCGACGAGGATGGCCTCGTCGTCGCCGCCCTGGCCCGCGCCGCCGACGAGGTTGTCGCCCGTGTGACGGACCGAGCCGTCGTCGCTCACCAGGTGCCGGAAGAACACGACGTCGACGGGCTGCTTGTCGGCGAACAGCACCGCCGAGGCATCCAGGTCGATCTCACGGGTGCGCGAACCGAACAGTCCGCGCCGAGGTGCCGCCTTCCAACCAAGACCCATGCGGACCGCGCTCAGGGAGCCGCCGTCCTTCTTCTCCAGGCTGATGGCCTGACCCTTGGTCATGTTGACGGTCACGGCTGCTTCCCCTCGTCGGATGTCCCCGGTTGCCGCGAAGTGCGCGGTTGCCCGAAACCCTATGCAGCGCCACTGACAGTGCCGAACCCCGGCCCGCGGTTTGTGTCGGTCTTGCAACACTTCGCGCCCTTGCCGGGGTCCGGAGACGGTCCAGGGGTCAGGCCAGACCCGCCTCCCTCATCTGGCGCAGTTCCTTCTTCATCTCGGAGACCTCGTCGCGCAGCCGGGCCGCGATCTCGAACTGCAGATCCGCGGCGGCGGCACGCATACGGTCCGTCATCTCCTCGATCTGCTCGGCGAGTTCGGCCGCCGGACGGTCGGTGGGCACCGCTTCCTTGGCCTTGCCCCTGGCAGCCTTGCCGGCCTTCGCGCCCTTGGCCGCCTTGTCGCCCAGGGAGGGCACCGGGGCCTTGGCGCCCTTGCCGTCCTTCAGCTTGCGGTAGCCCGAGCCGAGCAGCTGTTCCGTGTCGACCTCTTCGCGGGCGATCTGGGCGACGATGTCGTTGATCTTCTTGCGCAGCGGCTGCGGGTCGATGCCGTTGGCCGTGTTGTAGGCGACCTGCTTCTCCCGGCGCCGGTTGGTCTCGTCGATGGCCTTCTCCATCGCCGGGGTGATCTTGTCGGCGTACATGTGGACCTCGCCGGAGACATTGCGCGCCGCGCGGCCGATGGTCTGGATCAGCGAGGTGCCGGAGCGCAGGAAGCCCTCCTTGTCGGCGTCGAGGATCGCCACCAGGGACACCTCGGGCAGGTCGAGGCCCTCCCGGAGGAGGTTGATGCCGACCAGGACGTCGTACTCGCCGGAGCGCAGCTCGCGCAACAGTTCGACGCGGCGAAGGGTGTCGACGTCGCTGTGCAGATAGCGCACCTGGATGCCGAGCTCCAGGAAGTAGTCGGTGAGGTCCTCGGCCATCTTCTTGGTGAGGGTGGTGACCAGGACGCGCTCGTCCTTCTCGGTGCGCTTGCGGATCTCGTGCACCAGGTCGTCGATCTGGCCCTCGGTGGGCTTGACGACGACCTCGGGGTCGACGAGGCCGGTGGGGCGGATGATCTGCTCGACGACGCCGTCACCGCGCGAGAGCTCGTAGGTGCCGGGGGTCGCCGACAGGTACACCGCCTGTCCGATCCGCTCCTGGAACTCCTCCCACTTCAGGGGGCGGTTGTCCAGGGCGGAGGGCAGCCGGAAGCCGTGGTCCACGAGGGTGCGCTTGCGGGAGGCGTCGCCCTCGTACATGGCGCCGATCTGCGGCACGGTGACATGCGACTCGTCGATGACGAGGAGGAAGTCCTCCGGGAAGTAGTCGAGCAGGGTGTTCGGCGGGGAGCCGGGCAGGCGGCCGTCGAAGTGCATCGAGTAGTTCTCCACGCCGGAGCAGGAGCCGATCTGGCGGAGCATCTCGATGTCGTACGTGGTGCGCATCCGCAGCCGCTGGGCCTCCAGGAGCTTGCCCTGCTTCTCCAGTTCCGCGAGGCGCTCCCCCAGTTCCTTCTCGATGTCGTTGACAGCCCGCTCCATGCGCTCGGGGCCCGCGACGTAGTGGGAGGCCGGGAAGACGTACAGGTGCTGGTCGTCGCTGATGATCTCGCCGGTGAGCGGGTGCAGCGTGGACAGCGCCTCGATCTCGTCGCCGAACATCTCGATGCGGACGGCGAGTTCCTCGTAGACCGGGAAGATCTCGATGGTGTCGCCGCGGACGCGGAAGGTGCCGCGCGTGAACGCCATGTCGTTGCGCGTGTACTGGATGTCCACGAAGCGGCGCAGCAGGTCGTCGCGGTCGATCTCGTCGCCGACGCGCAGCGGGACCATCCGGTCGACGTACTCCTGCGGGGTGCCGAGGCCGTAGATGCAGGACACCGAGGCGACCACGATCACGTCGCGGCGGGTGAGCAGCGAGTTGGTGGCGGAGTGGCGCAGCCGCTCGACCTCCTCGTTGATCGAGGAGTCCTTCTCGATGTAGGTGTCCGACTGCGGTACGTACGCCTCGGGCTGGTAGTAGTCGTAGTACGAGACGAAGTACTCGACCGCGTTGTTCGGGAGGAGCTCGCGGAACTCGTTGGCCAGCTGGGCTGCCAGCGTCTTGTTCGGCGCCATCACCAGGGTGGGGCGCTGGAGCTTCTCGATCATCCACGCGGTGGTGGCGGACTTGCCGGTGCCGGTCGCGCCGAGCAGAACGACGTCCTTCTCACCGGCCTCGATGCGCTTGGCCAGCTCGGCGATGGCCGCCGGCTGGTCGCCGCTGGGCTGGTACGGGCTGACGACCTCGAAGGGCGCCACCGTGCGTTCGATGTGGGAAACGGGCCGCATGGACTCCACCGTACGACCCCGCACTGACAACCGGTTCTGATCAGCGGTTCTGCGGGGTGCGCGAGCTGTGGTGGCTCTGCTGGCGGCCGACGCGGAGCTGCGGGCGGCGACTCGGGTGATGGCTGACCTCGCCGGCCGGGACGCCCGGCTTGTGCTCCACGCGGAGCCGGTCGGGCTTGCCCGTGACCATCAGCGGGTCGAAGATCACCACGACCGCGGCGAGGCAGAGGAAGGCCAGCGGGCCGATCAGCATGGGAGCCAGCAGGGAGGCGGGCGAGTCGCCCGGGGACGGCACGCCGGCGCTGTGGAGGTGGACGGTGAGGGCGGCCATTCCGGCGTAGTGCATGCCGCTGACGGCGAGCCCCATGACGAGGCTCGCGCCGACGCTCCACAGGAAGCCCCGGACCTGCCCGGCCGCCCACAGTGCCGACGTGGCGGCCACGACCCCTATCACGACCGACGCGGCCACCGTGAACGTGTTGTACTCCAGCGTTCCGTTGAGGCGCAGGCCGGCCATGCCGAGGTAGTGCATCGAGGCGATGCCCAGACCTGTGATGGTGCCGCCCGTGAAGAGCGCGGTTCCGGTGGCGCCCCGGTAGCCGACTATGAAGATCCCGACGCTCACCATGACGATGGCGAGACCGAGGCTCGCGTAGGTGAGGGGCTTGTCGTAGTGGATCGGCGTCTCCTTGACGCTGAACCCCATCATGGCGACGAAGTGCATGGTCCATATGCCGGAGCCGATCGCCGCCGCGCCCAGGGCGAGCCAGGCGGGCCGCCAGGAGTGGGCCACGAGCATCGCCCGGGTCGTGCAGCGCAGCCCGAGGGCGCCACCGAGGCAGGCCATCAGATAGGCCACCAGCGGGGTGACGACCCCATAGCTGAATCCGTCGACCGTGCCCTGCATGCGCGGCTGCCCTTCACCCTTTGCGTCCCGGAATATGTGCAATGCGCCCCCGTCCCAGGACCGCCCGAGCGGTCAGGGTTGACGCAGAGAGTATGACCCGCGCCGGAATGGTCGAACGATTTTCCGGCAAAGAAACACGCCCTTGCCGCAGTTGTGCGGCAACGGTGAGCGGGCTTGGGAAACTCCATTCAATCTGTGGCCATCCCGTACCCGGCCGCCGTTGACTCACTGCTGTCACTCTTGTGCTGTACGTAGTCACTCGACGCGAGGAGTACGCATGCACGCGCGCGCAGTCGCCGCCACGGCCACCGCGCTGCTGGGAGCGGCCGCCCTCTTGAGCCCCGTCCCCGCCGCCCGGGCCGGGGACGCCGCCGAGCCCACGGTGCTCGCGCACCGGGGCGCCTCCGCCTACGCCCCGGAGAACACCCTGGCCGCCGTCGACAAGGCCGCCGCCCTGGGCTTCACCTGGGTCGAGAACGACGTCCAGCGCACCAGGGACGGCCGGCTCGTCGTCATCCACGACGACAGTCTCCAGCGCACCACCGACGTCGAACAGGTGTTTCCCGGCCGGTCGCCCTGGAAGGTGAAGGACTTCACCGCGGCCGAGATCGCCCGGCTGGACGCGGGCAGCTGGTTCTCCCGTTCGTACACGGGCACGCGTGTGCCGACGCTGGCGCAATACATGCGCCGGATCGAGCACAATCACGAGAAACTGCTCCTGGAGATCAAGAACCCGGAGCTGTACCCCGGCATCGAGCAGGAGATCCTCAAGCTGCTGGGCGACGAGGGCTGGCTGGACCGCCGGCACCTGGGCCGGCTCGTGGTGCAGAGCTTCAGCGCGGACAGCCTGCGCGTCGTGCACGATCTCCGGCCGGACGTGACGACCGGCTACCTCGGCACACCGTCCGCGGCGTCCCTGCACCGGTACGCGGGCTTCGCCGACCTGATCAACCCCTCGGTGGACTCGATCTCCGCCGGCTACGTGAACACCGTGCACTCGGTCGACGGGCCGCACGGCAGGCGGCTGCGCGTCTTCACCTGGACGGTGAACGACGCGGTCACCACCTGGAAGGCCGTCGGCTACGGCGTGGACGGCATCATCACCAACAGACCCGACGTGGTGCGGGCCGCGCTGCGGGCGAGCTGAGCACGGCCGGGCGGCGGGCGTTGTCAGTGGCGGGCCGTACGGTGGGGCGCATGGACAGCGAAGGGCAGTACGGGCAGCGGGTGGTGTGGGCCGTCGTGGGCAGCGACATCGGTCCGCTGCTGCTCGCGGCGACCGGCAGCGGCCTGGTCAACGTGGTGTTCCACGCCACCGACGCGGTACGGGAGCGGACGGTGGAGCGACTGGCGGCCCGGCTGGGCACCGAGCCGGTCGAGGATCCCGCGGACCCGGTGCTGGCCGAGGCGATATCCCAGCTGCGGGCGTACTTCGCGGGCCGGCGGCAGGACTTCGACCTGCCTCTGGACTGGTCGCTGATCTCCGGTTTCAACCGGCAGGTGCTGCGCGAACTGGCCGCCGGTGTCCCGTACGGCACGGTGGTCGGGTACGGCGATCTGGCGGGGCGGGTCGGGCAGCCCGGCGGGGCGCAGGCGGTGGGCGCGGCGATGGGCGCCAATCCGCTGCCGGTCGTCGTGCCGTGTCACCGGGTGGTGGAGAGCGACGGCGGCATCGGCGGGTTCGGGGGCGGTCTGGAGACCAAGCGGAAGCTGCTCGCCCTGGAGGGCGTGCTGCCCGAACCGCTCTTCTGAGGCACGCTCGCCGACCGGGCTCGGGGCTCGGGGCACGCTCCCCGGCCGGGCTCGGGACGGACGCGCCCCGAGCCCGGTCGGGCGGTGCCCGTCGATGCGGTCAGCCGTAGTGCCGCACCTCGACGACGTTGCCGTCGGGATCCCGGAAGTAGAAGTTGCGCGGGGCCTTGCCGCGGGCACCGAAGGAGTCGTGTCCGATGTCGGTCATGGGGACGGCGTGCTCGGCGAGGCGGACGCGCAGGGCGTCGAAGGCGTCGGACGGCAGGGACAGACAGACGTGGTTCACGGGGTGGCCCGCGCTGTCGGCGGCGCCGGGGAGTGCGGGCATGCGCTCGGCGAGGGTGAGCGGCGCGAGGTCGATGATGGTCTCCTCGTTGACACGCACGGAGGGGAAGGGCACCTCTCCCGCGGTGAACTCGGTGACCCGCAGGGGCTCCAGGCCGAGCATCCGCTCGTAGAAGCCGGCCGCGACGGCGGGATCGGCGACCCAGAGGACGACATGGTCCAGACGTACCGGGTGATTCGTCATGCCGCCCAGGCTGGTGGCGTCCCCCACAGGCCGCAAGCGTTTAGCCGGGTGCGGCCCCCGCCAGAGATGAGGGAAGACCGACGGACAGGAGGCAGGCGTGGTGCTGGTGGTGTCTGAAGAGGTCAGGGAGGCCCTCGACGCGGGTCGTGCGGTGGTCGCCCTGGAGTCCACGATCATCGCGCACGGGCTGCCGCGCCCGCGCAACCTCCAGGTGGCGCTGGAGCTGGAGGACACGGTACGGCGGGCGGGCGCGGTACCCGCGACCATCGCCGTGCTGGACGGGCGGCCCTGTGTCGGCCTGGACAAGGAGCAGCTGGAGCGGGTCGCCAACGAGGAGGGGATCCGCAAGCTGGGCCACCGCGACCTGCCGCTCGCCGTGGCGGCGGGGGCGAGCGGGGCGACCACCGTGTCGGCGACGGCGCAGCTGGCGGCGCTGGCCGGCCTCCGGGTGTTCGCGACGGGCGGTCTCGGCGGGGTGCACCGCGAGTGGACGGCGACCCAGGACGAGTCCGCCGACCTCGGCCTGCTGGCGCGCACCCGGATCACGGTGGTGTGCGCGGGCGTGAAGTCGATCCTGGACGTGCCGGCCACCCTCCAGCGTCTGGAGACCCTGGGCGTGGCCGTCGCCGGATACGGCACCGGCCGCTTCCCCGGCTTCTATCTGTCCGACTCCGGGCATCCGGTGGACTGGACGCTTCAGACCCCGGAGCAGGTCGCGGACGTCATGCGGGCACAGGACGCGCTCGCCGCGGCGGACACGGCGCTGATCGTCGCCAACCCCGTCCCGGAGGCGGAGCAACTCGACCCCGCGCTGCACGCGCGCGTGCTCGCCGACGCGCTGCAGGCGTGCGAGGCGGAAGGGATCGCCGGTCAGGCGGTCACGCCGTTCCTCCTCGACTACCTGGTCCGGCACACGGACGGCGCCTCGCTGGAGGCCAACCTGGCGGCCGTGCGCGGCAATGTCCGGCTGGCGGCGCGGATCGCCTCGGCATGGGCCCGGGGGTGACGACCGAGCGGGAGGCACGGCCGGGCGTTGCCACGGCAGCGGGCGGGGAGGCGACGTCCGGCCGGGAGGCGAAGCCGCGCGGGAACCGGGCGCCGGACGGGGACGGGACACCGGAAGGAAACAGAGCGCCGCACACGGCGGCCGGCAAGGGCGAGGACAAGGCCGGGGCGGCCGGCGAGGGCGGGGGCGCGGCGCTCCTGGTCGTCGGGGACGTCGTCACCGACGTCGTCGCGCGGTACCGGGGGCCGCTCGCGGCCGGCACCGACACGGGCGCCCTGGTCCGGACCCTGCCCGGCGGAGCAGGGGCCAACGTCGCCTGCTGGGCCGCAGACACGGGCTGCGCGGACGTACGGTTGCTGGGCCGGGTGGGCGCGGACGCGGCCCGGTGGCACGAGCGGGAGCTGGTCGCCGCAGGGGTGCGGCCCCGGCTCGTGGTGGATCCCGAGGCCCCGACGGGGACGGTGATCTGCCTGGTCGACAACGGTGCCTCCGCCGAGCGCACCTTCCTCACCGACAGCGGGGCGTCCCTGCGGCTGGAGCCCGCCGACTGGTCGGACGCGCTGCTCGACGGGGTGGCCCGGCTGCACCTCTCGGGCTATCTGCTGTTCTCCGAACCGAGCCGGGCGCTGGCGGCGGTGGCGCTGGCGGCGGCACGCGCGCGTGGCGTGCCGGTGAGCCTGGACCCCGCGTCGGCCGGGTTTCTCGTGGCGCTGGGCGTGGACCGCTTTCTGAGGCTCGTCGAGGGGGTGGACGTCCTGCTGCCGAGCCGGGACGAGGCCTGTCTGCTGACGGGGCTACCCGATCCGGCGGACGCCGCGGCCAAGCTGAGCCGCCAGGTGCCGCTGGTGGTGGCCAAGGCGGGGGCGGAGGGCGCGCTGGTGGCCCGGTCGGGCAGCGTCCTCGCACGCATCCCGGCCGTGCCGACGACGCCCCGGGACACCACGGGCGCCGGTGACGCCTTCACCGGGGCGTTCCTCGCCGCGCTGGTCGCCGACGCGGATGCTCGGGAGGCGGCGGCGCGGGGCTGCCGGGCGGGCGCACGGGCGGTGGAACGCGTCGGCGCGCGACCGCCCGCCCGGGACTGACCACGGCACCCGCAAGGCATCGGCGGGCCCACGCCTTGCGGGCCTACGCCTTGCGGCCCCACGCCGAGATCATCGGGGCGGTGGCGAGGTCCATGCCGCCCGTCGCCACGTTGGTCAGGTGCCGGTCGATTTCCGCGTCGGTGGCCAGGCCCGCCGTGACGAGCCGGTCGCGGATCTGCCGGACGGTGGCGGTCTCCAGCGCGGTGCAGGCGGGCGAGGCGACGGGGAAGTAGGCGTCGGCCTCCACCTGGTGCAGCCCGGCCTCGCGGAGCAGCCGGGGAAGCTTGCGGCCGTACGACAGGTCGGCGCCGCGTTCGGCGAGGAGCTTGCGGAAGCCTTGGCGCAGGCGGTTGGCGAGCTGCTGCTCGGGGCCGTATTCGTAGGGGCAGGTCAGGGGCTGGAGGGCGGGGTCGGCGTCCTCGATCAGGAGATGCCCGCCGGGACGCAGGGCCTTGATCATGGAGCGCAACGCCCGTTCCCGGTCCGGCACATGGACCAGGACGAGCCGGGCGTACACCAGGTCGAAGCCCTCCCCCGGCGGTTCCTCGGCGCCGACGTCGTGGGTGCGGACCTCGACCGGTGCGCGGGCGGCAGCGGCGAGCAGTGAGGTGTCGATGTCCGTGGCGACGACCCGGCCGGTCGGCCCGACCTTCCCGGCCAACCACGACACCACGGAGGTGCCGCCGGCCCCGACCTCCCAGCAGCGCCAGCCCGCTCCGAGACCGAATGCCTCAAGGTGGCGGAAGGTGGCCGGGTCGAAGAGGCTCGCGAAGGCGTCGAAGCGCTGTCCGGCCTCGCTCTGGCGGTTGTCGAGGAGATATCCGTCGGCCTGTGTCATGAAGCGATGATCCCAGTTGCCCGGCTTGTCCACGGCGGCCGACGCTCCCCTGCGGCGGCCTTGCCGACGACGGGTGAGGGGAACGCCGACGGGCACAGGGAACACCGACGGGCGCGGGGAACGTCCACGGGCACGGGGAACTCGGTTGTCCGTAGTTGTCCACAGGCGGGAACCAACCGGAACTCGCCGTTCCCACAGGCTTACCCGTGTCTCACACCGGGCTGGCAGACTTGCCGGGCAGGGCGGGAAGCGCTGCACGAGTGGATCCACGCAAGGAGATCCGGATGACGATGGCAGGGAATCTGCGGAAGGTCACGGGGCTGGGCAGGGCCGGCGGCCTGCGCAGGGTGGCGCGGCTGGCCCGGCGGCTGCCCCGCGTCGACCTGAACCATCACGCACGGTCCCCGCTGGGCTCCTCGGTGGTCAACTGCGTGACGTACGAGAACGGGATGCGGGTCCCGGAGTGCAGCGATCTGTTCTCCGCCGTGGAACGGGTGCGCAAGAAGGGGGAGGGGTTCGTCTGGCTGGGGCTGCACGAACCGACGGACAGCGAGTTCGCGGGCATCGCCGAACTGTTCGACCTGCACCCGCTGGCCGTCGAGGACGCGGTCGAGGCCCATCAGCGTCCGAAGGTGGAGCGGTACGGCGAGACGCTGTTCGCGGTGTTCAAGACGGTCTGCTACGTCGAGCACGAGAAGCTGACGGCGACCAGCGAGGTGGTCGACACCGGCGAGATCATGGTGTTCGTCGGCGAGGACTTCGTGATCACGGTACGGCACGGCCGGCACGGTTCGCTGGGGCCGCTGCGCGAGGAGCTGGAGGCCGCGCCGAGGCAGCTCGCCAAGGGCCCGTCGGCGGTGCTGCACGCGATCGCGGACCATGTGGTCGACGACTATCTGAGCGTCACGGACTCGGTGCAGGGCGACATCGACCAGGTCGAGGCGGACGTCTTCGCGGAGAACGGCGCGCGGGCCGACCCGGGCCGGATCTACCAGATGAAGCGTGAACTCCTCGAACTGAAGCGGGCGGTGGTGCCGCTCGGCAGGCCGATGGAGGAGCTGACCACTCGGCCGATACGGGTGATCGACCCGGAGATACAGGCCTACTTCCGGGATGTGCTCGACCATCTGATGCGGGCGAAGGAACAGATCGCGGCCTTCGACGAGTTGCTCAACTCCATTCTCCAGGCGCATCTGGCGCAGGTGACGGTCGCGCAGAACGAGGACATGCGGAAGATCACGGCCTGGGCGGCGGTGATCGCCGTGCCGACGATGGTGTGCGGTGTGTACGGCATGAACTTCGATCACATGCCGGAGCTGCACTGGCGGTTCGGCTATCCGCTGGTCATCGGCGTCATATCCGTGGCGTGTCTGGTGCTGTACCGGGGCTTCAGGCGCAACGGCTGGCTCTGAGCCGGTGGCCGGCGAGCGGCACCTCAGGCGGAGAAGGCGACGACCCTGCGCGGCACGACCCTGATGATCAGGCGGGTCTCGTCGCCCCTCTCCGCGGGCGGGTCGATGCCGAGGTACTTGTGGGAGAGCTCGTGCGGGAGCCTCTTGTCCTCGTCCGGGAGGATCTCGGCGGTGCCTCGGATCTCGGCCGAGTGGTAGGGGTTGGCCAGGTCGAAGACCGTGAGGCTGAGGCGGGGGTCGCGGCGGAGGTTGCGCACCTTCTGGCGGCCGCCGGTGGAGGAGAAGACAACGGTGTCGCCCTCGCGTTTGATCCAGACCACCGAGTTGTGCGGGGCACCGTCGGGGCCGAGGGTGGCGACGCTGGCGAAGTTCCTGGCGTCGAGGAGGGCCCGGAGCGAGTCGTCGAAGGCGACGGGAGCGGTCGAGGAGGTCGTCATGCGGCCAGACTACTTAGATGCACGCGCATATAAAAGTGCTTTGCCGGACCACCCCCGGAAGCCGGCCGCTCAGCCGCTCCATGCCGGATGCCGCGGGTCGTCGGCACGGACCAGGACGTCGGCCGCGCCGGCGGCGTCGGTCTCGGCCTCGTAGCGCTCGAAGGCGGGGAGCGTCCAGTGGTCGGTCTCGGGGGTACGGCGGCGCAGGGCGCCGGAGGTCAGGAGGAGGTGGACGGTCAGGTCGAACGGGAACCAGTGCCGCAGCAGGAGCGGTCCGTGCAGCAGCAGGAGGCCGCCGGGCGGGAGTTGGACATAGGGGCTGCGGGTGGCGCGGTCGGTGGCCGGGTCCCACAGGTCGGGCAGGACGCGGCCGGTCCCGCCGGGGTCGAGGGGGCCGAAGACCTCGCGCCACAGGGCGTTGGTGTCGAACCAGCCGCCGTAGTACGACTCCGCGTCACCGCGCCCGTATTCCAGACGCAGCGAGGCCGGGCGCAGGAAGCCCTCGGTGCCCACGACGAGCGACGGCCGGCCCCGTACGCGCAGTGCCTCACCGACGCGCTCCGCGAGGTCGCCGGGCCGGGCGGCCGGGGCGCCGTCGAAGGCGACGCGTGGCCAGGCGCCCCCGTCATCGGGCTTCAGTTCGACCAGCCGCTCGGCGAGGCGCTCGGCGAGCCGGTCCCAGGTGATCGCTTCGAGTCGCACAGGATCATGATGCCGGGTCGGTCGTTCGGGTAGGCGGGGCCGACCCCGGGGCCGGGCAGCGGCGGCGATGAGCGGTGAGCCGTCGGCGACGCCTGCCGGGCCGCGAGCAGGGCGGGCAGAAGACGCCGGACGGCACACAAGGGGGCGTGGACGACGTGAGATCAGCCCTCGGGAAGGGGAAAGTACCGCATATGACACGCCTCGCAACTCCCCCTCACCACGCTGGACTTCTGGTCGTGCAGCCGCTGCGGCACAAGCGGTGCGCGGCGTGCAGCCGGGGGCCGCTGTCGCTGCTGGTGGTGGAGGACGGGGTGCCGCGGTGCCTGGAGTGTGCCGATCTCGGGCATCTGGTGTTCCTGCCGCGGGGCGATACGGCACTGACCCGGCGGTCGCGGGAGGAGAGCACGCTGTCGGCGGTGGTGGTCCGGTTCAACCGGCGCAAGAGCCGGTACGAGCGGCAGGGCGTCCTCGTCGAGGAGGCCGCGCTGGCCCGGGCCGAGGCGCGGTGCCTGGCCGACGCCGAGGCACGGCGGCGGCGCCGGGCACGGGACGCGAAGCGGCGGGCGGCCGAGGACGTGCGGTTCACGGAGGCGTTCGCGACGGAGATCCTGCGGCTGTTTCCGGGCTGCCCGGTGGACCGGGCCCGGGCGATCGCGGCGCACGCGTCGGCGCGGGGCAGCGGGCGGGTCGGGCGGACCGCGGCCGGGCGGGCGCTGTCGGAGGGGGCGGTGGTCTCCGCGGTGGTGGCGGGGGTACGGCACGTGGACACGCCGTACGACCAGCTGCTGATGAGCGGGGTGCCGCGGTACGAGGCGCGGCGGCGGATCGCGCGGACGGTGGAGGCGGTGCTTCGGGGCTGGGAGGCCGGGGTGGAGATCCGCTTGACCGGGTGACGGCGGGCGAGGGGTGGGAGTCGGAACGGTTCGGGGCGGAGGCGGGGTCTGCACGGAGGCGGGGTCGGGACGGAGGCGGGCGTAGGGGGTTCCTGGTCGGATGTGTATGTGTACGGGTTTCACAGTCATGGGGAGGGGTGGTCCGTGGGCATGGACCTGAGTGGCGAAGGTGTCCAGGGGCGAGAGTGGATGTGGTGGTCGTGATCGACGGGCCGTATTACGTACTGGTCCTGCTGGGGGTGCTGGGTACCGGCCTGGTGGCGGGGGTGTTCTGCGGGTTCTCGGCCTTCGTGATGCGGGGGCTGGCCTCGCTGCCGCCGGCGCAGGGCGTCGCCGCGATGAACGCGATCAACCGGGCGGCCCTGACCCCGGCGTTCATGCTGCTGTTCGCGGGGTCGGCGGTGGTGTGCGCGATGATCGCGGTGGTGACGTTCGTGGTGTGGCCGGACAGCGGGAAGACGGAGTTGCTGCTGGGCAGCGGGCTGTATCTGTTCGGTTCGTTCGGGCTGACCGCGATGGCCAACGTGCCCCGGAACGAGGCGCTGACCAAGCTGGAGCCGGGCACCCCGGAGGCCGTCTCCTACTGGCCCGTGTACGTACGCGAGTGGACGCTCTGGAACCACGTGCGCACCGTCGTGTCGGCCGCGGCGGCGCTCGTCTACGTGCTGGCGCTGTCCTGAGGGAGACGTGGGAGCGGGCTGACCCCCGGCTGGCTTCCAGCTGAGGAAGCCCCGCCAGAAAGCGCTGTCAGCCACTCTGCGGGCGTCACCGAGCGGACGTATCGTGGCCGAAAGAGTGCCGCCCGCTGATGCACGGCCTGGGGCAACCGCACGCGAGGAAGACGACCATGGCCGATCCCAAGGGGTTCATGACCACGCCGCGCGAGGAGTGGCCGCGGCGGCCCGTCGAGGAGCGGGTCCGGGACTGGGACGAGGTGTACGTCCCCGGGGCGCTGCTGCCGATCATCAGCAAGCAGGCGGACCGCTGCATGGACTGCGGGGTGCCGTTCTGCCACGACGCGTGTCCGCTGGGGAACCTGATCCCCGAGTGGAACGACCTCGTGTCGCGGGAGGACTGGCGGCGGGCGAGCGACCGGCTGCACGCCACGAACAACTTCCCCGAGTTCACGGGACGGTTGTGCCCGGCACCGTGCGAGGCGGGGTGTGTGCTCGCGATCAACCAGCCCGCCGTCACCATCAAGAACGTCGAGTGCGCCATCGCGGACCATGCCTGGGCGGAGGGGTTCGCGTCACCGCGGCCGCCGGAGCGGCTCTCCGGGCGGACCGTCGCGGTGATCGGGTCGGGGCCGACCGGCCTCGCGGCGGCGCAGCAGCTGACCCGGGCCGGTCACACGGTCGCCGTGTACGAGAAGGATGACCGGCTCGGCGGGCTGATGCGGTACGGCATCCCCGAGTTCAAGATGGAGAAGCACCACCTGGACCGGCGGCTGGGTCAGATGCGGGCCGAGGGGACGAAGTTCCGTACGTCGGTGACGGTCGGGCGGGACGTGCGGGCGGCGGACCTGCGGGCCCGGTACGACGCGGTGGTGATCGCGACCGGGGCGACGGCGTGGCGGGAACTTTCGGTGCCGGGCCGGGAGTTGGACGGGATACACCAGGCGATGGAGTATCTGCCGCTGGCCAACCGGGTGTGCGAGGGGGATCTGACCGAATCGCCGATGTCGGCGGCCGGGAAGCATGTGGTGATCGTGGGCGGGGGTGACACGGGGGCGGACTGTCTGGGGACCGCGCTGCGGGAGCGGGCCGCGTCGGTGACCCAGCTGGACATCTACGCACAGCCGGGCGCCGAGCGGGACGAGGACCTCGAGCCGTGGCCGACGTATCCGAAGATCTACCGGCTGTCGGCGGCGCACGAGGAGGCGCGGGACCTGGAGACGGCGCCCGCGGCGGACGCCGACGCGCGGCTGTTCGCGGCGTCGACGCTCCGCTTCACCGGCGACGAGAGCGGGCACGTGCGGTCGCTCCATCTGGTGGAGGTGGACGAGGCGCGGCTGCCGGTGCCGGGGACCGGGCGGACGCTCCCCGCCGACCTGGTGCTGCTCGCGCTCGGTTTCTCCGGGCCCGACCGGGAGGACGGGCTCATCGACCAACTGGGGGTGGCGATGGTGCCGCGCGGCACCGTCGCCCGTGACGCGGGCTTCGCCACGAACGTGCGCGGCGTGTTCGCGGCCGGGGACGCGGCGCGCGGGCAGTCGCTGATCGTGTGGGCGATCGCGGAGGGGCGGGCGGTGGCGGCGGCCGTCGACCACTATCTGACGGGGAGTTCGCAACTGCCGTCGCCGATAACGCCGTACGACCGGCCGATGACGGTGTAGTCGCCGCGGGCGGGGCCAGGGGCCGCCGGCGGAGCGGGGGGGGTTCTCGGCCCTGGGGAGGACACGCGGCGTACTGCCGGGGGACGAGTCGGTCGGGGCGTTCTCCTTCCGGCTCACGAAATCCCTGCACGGTCGGCCGGAAAGTGGACTGCGGACGGCGTGGAGTCCAACGGCGGTGTGATTATGGGCGCAGGAGACGTGTCGCGGTCGGCCCGGAGGGCGGCGATCGTGAACGCCCCCATCCTTCGTTCCGTCGTCAGGCGCAGGGCCACCCCCGCGCGTCCCCCCTGTTGACGGCCGGTCCTGGAGGGTGTTGATGACGACGCTCGACGAACGTCATGGGCTGGTCGAGGCGCAGGGCCCCGTCGCCGTTCCGCTGGACCAGCCGCTCGCCGCACATCCCCTGCGTGCCGGTTCCAAGGCCGCCAACCTCGCCCGGGCCGCGAGTGCCGGGCTGCCCGTGCTCCCCGGATTCGTCGTCCCGGACGGCGCTCACGGCGACCCGGCCGCCCTGTGGCCGGCCTGGCAGGAGCTCTCCGAGGGAGGTGCCCGGCCGCTGGTCGTACGGTCCTCGTCGCCCCAGGAGGACACCGGTTCCTCGTCGCTGGCGGGGCAGTTCGCGTCCGTTCTCGACGTGTGCGGCTGGGCGGACTTCGGTACGGCGGTACGGGCCGTGCTCGACTCGGCGCGCCGCCCCGACGGAACCGTCGCGCCCATGGCGGTGCTGGTCCAGCCGATGCTGACCGCCCGCGTCGGCGGGGTGATGTTCGGGGCGGATCCCGTTGCGGGGCGCGCCGACCGGATGCTGGTGAGCGCGGTGCGTGGCGGGCCGGACCGGCTGGTCGGCGGTGAACAGGCCGGGAGCAGCTACTGGTTGAGCAGGCACGGGCGGCTGCTGCGGACCGAGCCGGCGGCGGCCGGTGACACCCGTGACTTCGGTGGCACACGTGATACCGGTGCCACCGGTGACACCGGTGTGGTGCTCACCCGCGGCGAGCTGCTGCGGCTGGCGCGGCTCGCGCAACGGGCGCGGCGGGTGTTCGGGGGGCCGCAGGACATCGAGTTCGGGTTCGACGGGGACGGGCGGCTGTGGCTGTTCCAGAGCCGTCCGATCACGGCGATGGCGGCCCGGCCGGCGCGCGGGGCGCGGTTACTCGGGCCCGGACCGGTCGCGGAGACCCTGCCGGGGCAGCTCCTGCCGCTGGAGGCGGACCTGTGGGTGGCGCCCATGGCCCGTGGGCTCGCCGCCGCGCTGGACATCGGGGGCAGTGCGCCGCGCCGGCTGCTGCGCCGGGGGCCGGTGGTGACGACCGTCGGCGGACGCGCCGCCGCCGACCTGCGCCTGCTGGGGGCGGCCCCGCCCGCCTACCGGTGGCTCGCCCTGCTGAACCCGGCGCCCGGGGCACGCAGGCTCGCGGCGGCCTGGCGGCTGGGCCGGCTGGCCGCCGCGCTGCCCGGCCTGGCCACGGACCTCGTGGCCGACGTCGACCGGCATCTGGCCGAGGTCCCGGCCCCGGTGCGGCTGCCCGCCTCCGGTCTCGTCGCGGAGCTGCGCTGGACGCGCGCGGCCCTGGTCCCGCTGCACGCGCAGGAGGTGCTCGCGGGCGCTCTCCTGCCCGAGCCCGCGAGGAGCCGTACCGCGGCGGGCGCGGCCCTGGCGGCCCTCGCGGAGACCCGGGCCGGGGGTGTCCCGGACGAGAGGGCGGCCGTGGCGGCCCCGGTGATCCTGGCGCTCACCGCGCCGGGCCTGCTGCGGGGCCCGGAACCGGGTCTGCTGCGGGGCCCGGGGCAGGGCCTGCCGGCCCGGCGGACGCTCCCGCCCGAGGGCGCCGAGCCTGAACCACCCGCCGAGCCTGAACCACCCGCCGGGCCCGAACCACCCGCAGGGGCCGAACCACCCGCAGGGGCCGCCGTCCCCACGGACCAACCGCCCCCACAAGCCGCGCCCCCCGCCCTCCCGCCTCGTGAAGCGCTGCGGCTCCGGGTCCGGTGGGTTCAGGAGTTGCAGGTCCGGCTGGTGCGGGAGGCGGCCCGGCGGGTGGGGGCTGGGCGTGAAGCGGGCCGGGCTGCTGCGGTGGCCGGAACTGGTCGCCGTACTCGAAGGCGCCGCGCTTCCCGCCGATGTCCACGCGCGTGTGCCGGAGCCCGAATCGCCGCCTCTTCCGGACGCCTTCCGGCTGGCGGGCGGGGAGGTGGTCGCCGAGCGCGCCGGAAGCGGTACCGCGCGTGGCGTGTCGGGTGGGCGTGCGGTCGGTACGGTCTGGGACGGGTCCGGGCCCCGGCCGGCCGACGCCGTGCTCGTCGTACGGACCCTCGATCCCGCGCTCGCCCCGCTGCTGCCCGGGCTGACCGGGCTGGTCGCGCAGACCGGCAGTGCGCTGTCGCATCTCGCCGTGCTGGCACGGGAGTTCGGGGTACCGGCCGTGGTCGGTGCGGCGGACGCGGTACGGCGGTTCCCGCCCGGGTCGCGGATCGGCGTCGACGGGACCGGTGGCGACGTACGGGCGGGAGGCGAATGATGCGGAGGATCGCCTATGTGTTCGGCGGGCTGGCCGCGGCGGGGGCGGGGACGTACACGGTCGTCTACCTGTACCGATGGCAGTGGCAGCGGGCCATCCTGTGCGGCGTGCTGCTGCTGGTCGTGGAGGTGATGCTGCTCGGCATCGTGCTGCTGGGACGGCTGACCCGGATCGAGGAGCGGCTGCGGGACGGCGAGCTGCGGCAGCGGGAGTCGGCGGCACGGCAGGAGGAGGTGCTGGCACGGTTGCGGGAGGCCGCGCCCGCGCACAGCTCCTCCGCCCGATTCCGCTGGCTGGAGGACACCGCGGACCGGACGTATGTCTTCGTGCCCGTCCTCATGGTGACCGGCGTCCTGTTGTCGGGGCTCGCCTGGCTGGTACAGCGGATCGCGTCCGTGACGGCCCGGCCCGCCGAACGGCGGCCCGCGGGACGACTGGCGGTCCTCGCCGCGCCCGGGCCCGGGCCCGACAGCACGGGCCGGGACACGGAAGACGACGCGGAAGATCTGGAGGACCTCCCGGCGCTCCCCCCGGCCGCCCGGGGCCGCACCGTTCGCCTGGCCGTCGGCGCGGTCGTCGGCGCCGCCCTGCTCGGCGGGCTGGTCGTCGGACTCGCCGATCTCACCCAGACACGCGAGCGGCACGAGAACGACAACGAGGCGACCTCCGTCCTCGTCCAGGTCGACACGCGCGGCGCCGGCATGACGGGCGAGCGGCGGGCGCTGGCCGCCCAGCAGGTGTGGGAGCGGTGCCGGGACTCCACCTCCGTGCCCTTGCGGCACGCGGCACTCGGCGACCTGGGAGGCGGCATGTTCGCCGGGGTCGTACGGCCCGCGCTCACCGAGCACGACCGTATGCGGCTGCGCGGCTGCCTGGAGGACACCACCCTCGACCGCGCCCACCTCACGGTCGTCGGCATCGGGGACGCGGATGCCGACGACGACTGACCCGCCGACGTGGACCACGCCCCACCCACGGACGTGAACACGGACAACTCGCCCGCCCGAGCCCCGGGTTACGATGCCGAAGCGCCCCCGTCCCCAAATCCCTCGAATCCCCCGAGTTCCCCGAGTCCCCCGGGTCGCCCATGGCCTTCGCGCTCCCCCGCTCGTTCCGACGCGCCCTCCCCCGCTCGCCCGGACGCGCCCTGCCCCGCCGCGTGCTGACGATGGTCCTCGTCGCCGCCCTCGGTTACGTCGCCCTGTGGGGTACCGGCACGCTGGGCGTGCTGGCCCTCTCCTTCTGGGCGCGCCAGGAGACCCCGCCGCCCGCGGGGGCCCGGGCCGTGCAGGGCATCCGGCACTTCCAGCCCGTGGACGCGGAGGAGCGGTTGTGGCGGGGTTCGGCGCCCTCGCCTGCGGGCTACCGGGCGCTGGCCGCCCGGGGGTTCACGACGGTGGTCGACCTGCGCGCGGAGGACCTGGGCGCGGACCGGTCGGCCGCGCCCGGGAAGGCCGGCCTGGCCGTCGTACGGCTGCCCGTGCGTGACGGGCAGACGCCGCGGCCCGCGCAGGTACGGCGGTTCCTGGAGGTGGTCGCCGACGCGCCCCGGCGGATGTGGTCCTGGCTGTGACGCCCGCACTGTGCGGCGTCGTCCACGGTGTGGTCCTGCCCGGTCATGAGGCGCTCCGTAGGCGTCTGACGCGGTTGATGATCAATTCAGCACCATTACAAAGAAGTTGAACAAAGAGGAACGAGGTACGGGGTACGAGGAGCGAGGAACAAGGAGAAAGAAGCAGGTTCAGGAGAGCAGGAAGTCGGCCTCCCCCGCCTTGGCGCCCTCGATGAAGGCCGTCATCTCGTCCGTGGTGTAGATCAGCGCCGGCCCGTCCGGGTCGGTCGACTGACGGACGGCGATCCGGCCGTCGGCCAGCTTCATCGCCTCCAGGCAGTTGCCCCCGTTGCCGCCGCTCCACGGCTTGTGCCAGCCCTCGCTGCCCAGTTCCCGGGCAGGCATGCCGTTGTAGATCCGCTCGGTGCGGTTCCGCGGCCCGGACTGGGGCTTTATTCGATCCATTCACAGCTCCTTGCGGAGATCCCGGAGGATCTCCTTCGTGCGTTGTGCCGTAGCGGCCTGCGCCGCCATGCGGTCCATGACCTCGAGGTGGGTCGCCACCTCGGTGCGCGCGTCCAGGTAGACGGCGCCGGTCAGGTACTCGCTGTAGACCATGTCCGGCAGTTCGGGCATGGCGAATCGGAACAGCACGAAGGGCCCGTACGTCCCCGGGTGCGGCCCGCTGGAGAACGGGGCGACCTGGAGCGTCACATTGGGCAGCTTCGTGACCTCGAGCAGTCGGTCGATCTGCGCGCGCATCACCTCCGGACCGCCGACGGGGCGGCGCAGGGCGGTCTCGTCCATCACCGCCCAGAAGCGGGGGGCATCGGTACGGGTGAGCAGTTGCTGGCGTTCCATGCGCAGGGCGACATGGCGCTCGATCTCCTCGGGCTCCGTCTGGCCGACGGCGCCCGACTTCAGCACCCCGCGCGCGTAGTCCTCGGTCTGCATCAGACCGGGCACGAAGTGCGGTTCGTAGGAGCGGATCAGGCTCGCCGCGCCCTCCAGGCTGACGTACATGGAGAACCAGCTCGGCAGGATGTCGTGGAACCGCTGCCACCAGCCGGGCTTGTTGGCGTCCTCGGCGAGCCGGACGAAGAGGTCGGCCTCGTCGTCGGTCACCCCGTAGGCCTTCAGGAGCAGTTGGAGGTACGGGATCTTGAGAGCGACCTCGGCCATCTCCATACGGCGGACCGTGGCGGGCGCCACGCGGAGCACGCGGGCGGCCTCCTCGCGCTTGAGGCCCGCGCGTTCGCGCAGGTCGAGGAGGCGCCGGCCGAGGACCACCTGGCCCACAGTCGGCGCGGACCGCGGCTCGCTCACGCTCCACCTCCACCAAGTTCCCTGGCCGGGCCCGCCCATCGGACTCGCCGGCGTCCTGGCCGCCACACACATGTACCGCCACGCACAAGCACAGCCGCGCACTGCGCGGCCACCCACATGCACAGCCCCGCAAAGCACGGCCACCCACATGCACGGCCATGCACATACACCGTCACGCACATACAGGTGTCACCCGGCATGCTGACAGCCCAGCGGCGCCATTCGAAGACTCATTCGAAGATCTGACGGAATGACCGAAATAGCCAATAAGGCCGATGTGACCAAACAGCCGGAACAGTCCCGCTTGGTCACATCAGTCGCATTGGCCGGATCGGTCCGCCGGATCCTCACTGATCCCAACTGGCGCCGCTCGACATGCTGTTGCGAGCAGTGTGCCACGGCCCTTCACCGCGTCACACAGCACTCTGCATATTTCAGAGTGACACTTGCCAAGTGTTCACGGCGGGGAGATAGTGGCAAGCGTGATTCCGTCCGCGCCCTTAGGAACAGACGCCGCCGCAGACCGTCTCGGTCTCGGTGCTGATGGGGGTCCTCCCGTGCGAACTCCTTCGAGCGTGGAGGAGGCAGCCGACCCGGGTGAGGGCACTGTCGAGCGCCGGTTCCGGTTCGAGCTGGCCGCTCATCCGGGTTCCCCCGCCCAGGCGAGACGCCTGGTGCGCGCCCGGCTGACCGGTTGGTCGGTCTGCGCGGACACCTGCGACACCGCCGCCCTCGTCATATCCGAGCTGGTCACCAACGCGATCGTGCACACCGCGAGCAGTCGCGTCGTGTGCGAGTTGCACGACCACGACGACACGGTGCGCATCGCCGTGCACGACGAAGGCTGTTCGCCCGACGAGCCCCACCCGTCCCCGCAGCGCCCTGAGGAGGAGCACGGGAGGGGGTTGCTCCTCGTCGACGCGCTGTGTCAGGCCTGGGGGGCTCAGGAGCACGGGCCCGGGCTGCTGGTCTGGGCGGAGCTGCCGCGCCAGACCGACGCCGCCCAGGACACCGCCGAGCCGCGCAACGACCTGGGCTGGGGTGCTCGCCCCGCTCCGGAGCCGTCGCACGGCTCGCCCCACGGGCCCGCGCACACTCCGGTGCAGCCGCCGTCGCCGGGCTCCGGCGCGGAGGGGCGGTCCGGGTCGCTGGGGCCGGTACTGGGGCCGGTGCCCCGGCGGAGGCAGCCATGACCGGCGCACCCGGCCCGGGCCGGTCGCTGGGCCTCGACACCCTGGTCCGCCTGAAGCGCGACCGGCGGTCGACCCTCGCGGGCGTCGCCGGCGGGTCGTTCCCGGTGCCCGAGGGCATGACGGCGCCGCTGGGCTGCGACGCCGTGGCCGTACCGGCGCGACTCGGGCCGCTCGTGGTACCGCGGCTGCCGCGGGTGGGGTGCGTGTACGCCGATGGCACGCACTGGTGGTGGATCGTCCCGTCGGACTCCGACGACGCCCTCACCTGGCCCGCCCCGGCCGACTACGGCCCGGGCGCCCCGCTCCCCCGTACGGCCCGCCTGATCCACCGCCCCGAGGGCACGGTGCCGTACACCCCGCCGATTCCGCTGTACCTCGCCCTGTGCCGGGTGACGGGGACGACACCGGAGTGGTCCCGCCCCCTGAGCGCGTGACGCTGCGCGGCTTCGGCCGAGAGGCGGGTGCGGCCGAGGAAGTTCAGGCCGGCTGATCACACCGGAGTCGTTCTCGGGCCGCAGTCGCTTTCGGGCCGCAGTCGCTCTCGAGCCGCAGTCGCTCTCGGGGCACAGTCGCTCTCGGGGCACAGTCGCTCTCGGGCCGGAGTCATGCTCCGGCCGCAGTCATGCTCTGACCGAAGACGCGCTCGCGCCGCAATCGTTCCCGCGTCGTGAATCCCCCGGGGTCGCCTCGGTCCGCTCCCCCGCGCACTCACCCGCGCACGCCCCCGCACGCCGCGAGCCTCGTCGCGCGCCCTGCCCGGTGGCGGCTCCGCCCGCGATAGTGGCCGTTCGTCCACGACCACGGCCACGGCCACCGCAACGGCCCCGGGGAGGATCGCGGTGAGGAAGAGGCGGGACACGGCGGCGCCCGAGGTGTCGGAGTCGGAGCAGCTGCTGTTCGGGGGACCGCTCCGCTACGACATGGGCTGGAGCCAGCACGGGAACGCCTTCCTGGAGCTGGGCTTCCGCGCCATGATGACCCGGCTGCCCGGCATGCTCGCGTCCAGTCTGCGGCTGGCCCGGCAGGCGGACGCCCGGGCCGCGCGGATCGTGCTGGCCTCGCAGGTGGGCGTCGGAGTGGCCCAGGCGGTGAGCCTGCTCGCCGTGAACAGCGTGCTGGGCCGGCTGATCGGCACCGGCACCATCGAGGAACGGCTGCGCAGCGCCGCCCCCGCCCTGGTGATCATGGCCGCCGTCATGTTCGTCGCCGCCCTGCTGCGCGCGGCGTCCACGTACGCCACCGGCCGTCTGGAACCCAAGGTCGAGCGGGTGGCGACCGAGATGTACCTGGAGCGGGCCGCGGCCGTCGAACTGGCCGCGATCGAGGACCACGACTTCCACAAGCTGCTGGACACGGCCCAGTACGGAGCCTCCTCGGCCCGCCGCATGATCATGTACGGCACCCGCGTGGTGAACGCGATGATCTCGCTGGTCACCGCGGCCGGTGTGCTGACCGTGCTGCATCCGGCCCTGCTCCCGCTGCTGATCACGATGACGATCCCGAGCGCCTGGGGCGCCCTGACCAACGCCCGGCGCCGCTACGAGTCGTTCCACACCTGGGTGCAGCACGCCCGCGCCGGCCACCTGATCAGCGGCCTGCTCACCGAGCCGGAGGCGGCGCCGGAGATCCGGGTGCACGGGGTCGGCCCGTTCCTGCTGCGGCACTACCGGGCGATGTCGGAGACGGCGGAGGCGGAACAGGCCCGGCTGGCCCGGCTCGCGGCCCGTACCGGCCTGATCGCGGCGGCCTGGACCGGCCTCGCGACCGTCGCCACCTACGCGACCCTGGGCGGGCTGCTGCTGAGCGGCGCGATGGCCCTGTCGGTGGCCGGTACGGCGGTGATCGCGATCCGTTCCGGCTCGGCGAGCCTCAACACCCTCGTGCTGGAGATCAACACGCTGCACGAGGAAGCGCTGTTCGTCGGCGACCTGGAGCGGCTGTACGTCGAGGCGGCGGACCGTGCGATCCCGGTCGGCGGCGACCCGCTCCCCGACGACCCGCGGGAGATCCGGTTCGAGAACGTCACCTTCGCCTATCCGAGTGATCACCCGGAGGATGCCACCCGTCCGGCCCTGGACGACGTCACGCTCACCCTCCCCCTCGGCCGGATCGTCGCCCTGGTCGGCGAGAACGGCTCCGGCAAGACCACCCTGGTCAAGCTGCTGGCCGGGCTGTACCAGCCGGACCGCGGCCGCATCCTGTGGGACGGCGTCGACGCGGCGCGGGCCGACCGGCACCGGCTCGCCGAGCGCATCGCCATGGTCGCCCAGGACTTCAAGCGCTGGCCGTTCACCGCCAAGGTCAACGTGGCGGTCGGCCGCTCGTCGGCGCCGCTCACCGACGAACGGCTGGCCGAGTCGGTCGCGGAGGCGGGCGCGGAGGAGGTGGTCGACGATCTGCCGCGCGGCCTGGACACCCTGCTGGCCCGCAACTTCAGCGGCGGACACGAGCTGTCCGGCGGCCAGTGGCAGCGGCTGGGCATCGCGCGGGCCGCCTACCGGCGCGGTCACATCCTGATCGTGGACGAACCGACGGCCGCCCTGGACGCCCGGGCCGAGCTGGAGGTCTTCGAGAAGATCCGCGCGCTGGCGGGCAACGGGCAGACGGTCGTACTGATCACCCATCGGCTGGCGTCGGTCCGGCACGCGGATCTGGTGCACGTCCTCGACCAGGGCCGGGTGGTGGAGTCGGGCACCCCCGACGAACTCCTGGCGAGCGGTGGTGTCTACGCGGAGCTGTACGCGCTCCAGGCGGACCAGTTCACGGCGAAGCTGCCGGTCCGCAAGGCCGGTTGATCCTTGAGCAGACCCCGACCAGACCCCGACCAGGCCTCGACCAGGCCCGACCATGCCTCGACTAAGCCTCGACGCCGCCGGTGCCGCGCACGATGACCAGGAACGTGTCCGTGGCCAGATCCATCACGACCTCGGCGGGCAGCCCTTCCAGCCGCCGCGCCTGCGCGAACTCCTCCGCAGGCCATGATCCTCGCGGTCCGCCTGCGGGAAAGCG
This sequence comes from Streptomyces sp. NPDC058464, assembly GCF_042721035.1. Lineage (NCBI taxonomy): Bacteria > Bacillati > Actinomycetota > Actinomycetes > Kitasatosporales > Streptomycetaceae > Streptomyces > Streptomyces sp. NPDC058464. The sequence continues at coordinate 160,490 of NZ_JBHXMA010000003.1, read as the reverse complement.
TTCGAGCACGGTTCGCCCGTTCACCATCCTGCACCTCCAGAAATGCGTCGTACCTGTAGGAGTTAACGCTCTGGAGAACATGAATGGCTCGCCCGGTGACGCTACTGAGACATAGTCGACACGCCGTCGGCGCGGACGGTGAGGATCCGTTGACTTTCGGCCACTTTCGTGACCGACTGTGTCAGTCTTCGTACTCGTCGTGATACCGGACGCGGTCACTGCCCTCCGGCACCCGGCCGAGAGCCGTCAGGCCGAGCAGTGAGGTGGTCGGGCCGAGGCCGTCGAGACCGCGGTCGTACACCGAATAGGTGTGGAAGACCCGGTCGTGCTCCCGCAGGAAGCAGCTGATGCCGGGCCGTTCGACCGGTTCGTCGTCCACGACGATGGTCGCCTCGAAGTCGCGGTTGAAGTCGACGTCGTGGCCAGAGTCACTGTGGTACGAGGAGTACCAGGGCAGCGTCCAGCCCATCCGCGCCTTGAACGGCAGGATCCTGGTGAACGGCGCCCGGGAGACCACCGCGAACGCGGTGCCGCGCGCCCGCAGATGGGCGAGGTGGCCGACCTGGTCCAGGAAGGCGGCGCAGCCGGGGCAGCCGGCCTTCCACTCCGGGGCGAACATGTAGTGGTGGACGACCAGTTGGGGGCGCCCGTCGAAGAGGTCCAGCAGGGTCGCCTTGCCGTCGCCCCCTTCGAAGACGTACTCCGGGTCCACCTCGACCATGGGCAGCCGGCGCCGCTCGGCAGTCAGGGCGTCCCGCGCCCGCGTGAGCGCCTCCTCCTTGAGCAGTAACTCCGCACGCGCGGCACGCCACCGCTCACGCGAGACGATCTCCGGAAGCGACATGGGCCCTCCTGTACAGCGATCGGTTCCGGGTGGTGACCGCGGGAGGGCGGAGAACTCATCGGTGCGGCCGGAGTTTTTTCAGGCGAGCCACGGCGCTCTCCCGGCGAGCCACGGCGTTTTTCCGGCGAGCCACGGCGCTTCTCCGGCGAGCCACGGCGCCTTTTCAGCGAGCCACGGCCGGCGCGAGCGGAGCTCATCGCCCCGACGTACGGCGCGGTCCTCGGCCCGGGTGAGCCGAACCGCGCATCCGGTCCAGGCTCTGTCGCTGCGCGGCCCGGACGAGCACGCTGGCCGCACCACCTCCTGGAAGGAGCCCGGCATGCTCCTGGGCACCTGGAACCTCGAAAACCTCTACCGGCCCGGCAGCCCCTACGGCCCCAAGGACAAGTCCGCCTACGAGGCGAAGCTCGCCGCCCTCGCCTCAGTCATCGGCGCGCTCGACCCGACCCTGCTCGGCGTCCAGGAGGTCGGCGACCCCGACGCCCTGGCGGACCTGGCCGAACTGCTCGGCCCGAGCTGGCGGTTCACCCTCTCCTCGCATCCCGACGGCCGGGGCATCCGGGTCGGCTTCCTGGCCCGTGGCGAGCTGACGGTGGCCGCGGACACGGCCGCGTTCCCGGCCGGACTGCGCCCGGTGCAGACGGACGACTCGGGCGGGACCGCCACCGGGTCCGGACGCGGCTTCCTGGCGGTCACGGTCCAGGCCCCGGCCGGACCGCTCACGGTGGCGGTGGCCCACCTCAAGTCCAAGCTGCTGACCTACCCCGGCGACCGTTTCTACCCGCACGACGAGGGCGAGCGGGCACGCTACGGGGCGTACGCCCTCTACCGGCGCGCCGCCGAGGCGACGGCGCTGCGGGCTCTGGCGGACGAACTGCTCGCCGGACAGGGCAAGTCCCGCGACGTCGCGGTCCTCGGCGACCTCAACGACGAGGTGCAGGCGGCCACCACCCAGATCCTCCTCGGCCCGCCCGGCTCCGAACTCGGCACCACCGGCTACGACCACGCCGACAAGGGCGACGCCGTACGGCTCTGGGACACCGCCCCGCGCATACCGGCGGAGCAGCGCTACTCCCGCGTCAACTCCGGGCGGCACGAACTCATCGACCACATCCTCCTGAGCCACCGGCTGGTGCACCGGCTGGCGGAGGCGGGCACGGGCCTGCCGGGCACCACCGCAGCGCCGGACCTGCCGTCGGTGGGCGAGGATCCGGGGAAACGGCGCGGGGTCGCGGGCTCGGACCACGCGCCGGTGTGGGCACGGTTCACGGACTGAGACCGGGCGCCGCCCACACCCTGGACGCCAGCCACACCTTGGACGCCGCCCACACCCTGGACGCCGCCCACGCCCCGGGTGCCGACCAGCTGGGCAACTGCCTACGCGGCGACCGGCATCTGCGGCACCACGAGCCCGAGCCGCTGCCCGTCCCGCTCCAACTCGGCCGCGAGGTCTTCGAGTTGCCGGGTGTGGCGGGCGGTGAGCCGCCCCGTCTCGTCGAGGTGCACGGCGCACGCCGTGGTGGTGTCCACGAGCCGTTCGAGTACGGCGGCCACGGCGTCCGTGCCCTCGGTGTGCCGGGCGAGGGCGGGGAGTTCGGCGGCGGCGAGGGCGATCGCGGTGCGGGCCTCGGCGAGGGTGCGGTAGGCCTCGCGGCGCAGCGCCCAGCGTTCGCCGCGGTCGCCGGACCCGCTCAGCACGTGGTCGAGATAGGCGTGCGCGGCCCGCCCGGCCGACCCGAGGCGGGCCCGTACCCCGCCGCCCCGCTTCCCCGCCATCGGCAGATGGCCGACGATCAGCACGATCGCGCAGGCCAGCAGGGTCTCGCCGATGCGGCTGACGGAGGCCTGCGGTTCGCCGCCGACCATGACCAGGGCGAGCACGAGGACGGTGACGACGGCGGTCTGGGCGCCGAAGTGCCGGGTGGACACCGGGATGACCGCCCCGCAGACGGCCACCAGCACGATGAGCCCTTCGGGCCGGGGCAGTACGGCGGCGAGGCCCGCGAAGACGAGGGCGCCGAGCACGGTTCCCGCGGCCCGGCACAGCACCCGGGAGGCGAGCGGCCCGAGGTCGGGCTTGACGAGGAAGACGGCGGTGGCGGGCAGCCAGTACCAGTGCTGGTGCTCGCCGTACCAGCGGGCGTGGTGCAGGGCCTGGGCGATGGCGGCGCTGGCCCCGAAGCAGAGGGCGACCCGCAGCCCGTACTCCCGCCCGCCGCTGCCGAAAGCGGCCCGTACGAGGTCGAGGGCGGGGCGGCGCCTGGCCGGTGGCCGCTGCGCGCCGCCCCCGGCCCGGTCGAAGGTCTCCGCGGCGCGCAGCAGGGCGTCGTCGAGGGCGCGCAGCGCGGGCGCGGACCGCGAGGGTGCGGGCAGCGGCCCGGTGCCGCCGTTCGCCCGCACGGCGAGGGCGAGCCGCCGGGGTCCCTCGGCCGCCCGCGCGGATATCGGCTCCCCGGCCCAGGCGAGGGCGGTGGCCGCCTCGGCGAGGGGCAGGGCCGCGGCGTACTGGGCGTGCAGCCGGCGTTCGGCGGCGGAGCTGGCGTGCCGCCGCAGCCGGGGGCCGGTGAGCGCGTCCTGGGCGTGGTCGAGCGCGGCGGTGAGGGCGGCGCGCCGGGGGCCGGCCGTCTCGCCGCCCACCGCGTCGAGCAGGTCGGCGACGGCGTCGTACACGGCGGCGACAGCGTCCCGCTCCCCGTCGAAGCGGAAGTCACCGGCGAGCGCGCCGGGGGTGGGCAGGGCGAGCCGCAGCACGACCAGCCACCCGGCGCCCGCGAGAAAGGCGAGGGCCCGCTGCCAGCCCGCCTCGGCGACCGGCATCCCGGCGCCGATGGCGGCGGCGACCAGCAACTGCGTCCCGGCCCCGGAGGCGACGGTCCCGACGGCGCTCATGCCACCGGCGACCAGGCCGAGTCCGGTGAGCAGCAGGGTGAGGGGTACGGCGGTGAGGTGCTCGCCGCCGTACGTCCCGACGAGCAGTCCGAGCGCACCGGCCGCCGCGGGCACCCCGAGGCGCCGTACGGCGGACCGGCGGCTGCCCGGCCGGTCGTTGATCCCGGCGAGCATGGCGGCGATGGCGGCGACGACGCCGAGGGAGGTGCGGTGGAGCAGGACGGCGGTGAGCAGCAACGGTCCGGCGGCCAGCGCCCCTCGCGTCACCGCGCTCCAGGACACGGGCCCGCGCTGGGCGCGCAGGGCGTGGGCGAGCCAGGGCGGCAGGGCGATACGACGGGACACGGGGCTCCTGTCCGGACGAGGGCGGGGTGTGCCTTCGGGCGACGGTGGCCGGGCTGTTGGCTTCGGTGTCCACGGTAGATCGCGTTCCCGTACGAAAAGGTGCGTTCGCATTTCGCGGGTGTGACAAGTGCCCCGGAGAGCCGCGTTCTTTATGAACGCAATTCCGTACGGACCCGGTTCGGACCCGACTCGAACCCGATTCGGACCCGGCTCGGACCCGATTCGGACCCGGCTCGGGGCGGAACGCGAGCGGGCCCGGGGGCGTAGCCTGCCCCCGGGCCCCGGAATGCCGCCCATCGTCACACGCCGGCACACTTGAGAACCCGGGTCAGTCGTAAGGTCGCCGCGTCCTTCCTTTGGACCACCACGCATCGAGCTGCGCGGGCAGGACTTGAACCTGCATTTCGACGTACTGGGGCCCGGGCCCGGTCGATCCGGCGATCGGCGGCGAATGCTGAGTCTGGAGCGAGAGTCTGAGATTCAACGCGGCCCGCCCGATGTGCACGGCGTGCGTGGTGTGCACTTGTGGGTACGACCGCTCTTCACGACAAGGCTCAGCTTCAGCTTTGCGCTCCTCGCGCACCCCGGCCGCAGGGGCCGGGGGGTCTGTAGGGGCTATCCGAAGAGATAGCCGAACACGGCGTCCCCGACGCGCTGGTCGACGACGTCGGCGCCGTTCGCCTCCTCGCGGGCGAACTTGACGGCCTGCTGCAACTTCTCGACCCGGTCGAGGAGTTCGTTGACGCGCCGTGCGGGCAGGGCACCCGAGAACTTCACGGTGGTCCAGTACCCCACCGGAATGTCCTCGTAATACACCTCGACCTGAGCCGGGTGCTTCTCGGTGGCCTCGGCCTTCACGTGGTTGCGGGGCACCTTCTTGGTGCGCAGGGTCCGCACCGGCTCGGTCTTCCAGGCGTCGGTGGAGGGATCCTGCACCCACGACTCGGAGGCGTCGAGCACGGGCAGCTTCCGCACAAAAGTATTGAGATCGACGAGCTGCTTCTCCAGGAACAGCAGGTAGGCGACGGGCACGTCGGTGACCAGCACCCGCCCGTCCACCTTCACATCGGCCCTGGCCTCGCAGTTCGCCCAGTCCTTGGTGGCGGTCACGTCGAAGAGCCGCGTCAGCGTGGCCGAGGTCTCCCGCAGCACGTCCTCGGCCTTGACCTGAACCCGCGTGGACTCGGGCGGCAGTTGCTCGCCCTCCTCGTCCTTCGGCTGATACGTCCGCGAGATACCGGCCAGCAACGCGGGCTTCTGCAACCCGTGATGAGCCGACGTCAGGTCCTGATGCGCCTTGGACTTGATGCCCTTCTCGACCGCGATGATCTGATTGAGTTTCGCCACGTGAAGGACGGTAGCAGCGGCAACTGGCCTATTCCCAACCATTATTTCGGGCGGGCGGATACGGGCGGATACATCACCCGAAGCCGAATAGCAGCTCGTCCTCGGCAACGGCTCCGACCAACTCCCCGGATTCCGCGCGCAATCCGCCGAGGATGTCGTCGACGCCCCGCAAGCCGGCCCGCTCCAGCAGCCGTTTCTCGTTCGTCACCCATTCCCCGCGGGCGGCGAGAACGGCGTGACCGATCTGGAGGGCGGCCGTGGCGACGGCGCCGACGACCTCGGTGAGGCGGCCGTTCGGGGCGTGGTTGGCCTTCGCGTGGGCGAGGGTGGCCTTCGCGTGGGCGAGGGTGGCGCGGGCGACACCGCGCCAGTGTCCGGGGGCGGTGACACGCAGCCGCCCGGGGCAGCCCGCCGGGCGGACCAGGGTGCCGCTGAGCACGCGGTTGCCCGCCCGCTCGGCGACGACCAGGTAGCTGGGGATCCCGGCGAGATGGAACAGCAACGGCTCCCCCGGACCCGCCCCTCCTCCGCCTCGGCCGGCTCCCGCTCGACCACGTCGAGATCGCCCTCCCACCCGAGAGCACGGAGGGAGGAAGGCGGAATCGGTGAGGCCGGACACGGGGCTACGGCTCCTGCGAGCGTACGGGACTCAAGCGAGCAGGCGGGCCATCAACGCCGCGTACGCCTCGGCGGGCGTTCTTCCGCCGCCGACAGCGTCGGCGTTCTTGTCCCAGAAGCGCATACAGGGGACGTCCTCGTCGTCCCACCCGTCCGGCAGTTCGTCCGGCGGGCAGGGGAAGGCCAGCCAGTCGCCCGGCTCATAGGCCCCGCCGTAACGGGATTCGATGACGGTCACGGGGTGCAGCGGCGGGACGGGGGTCCGGCCGGGGCACAGCGCGGCGACGAAGGGTTCGTCGATCGGTATGTACGCCTCGGGCCAGTCGGCACCCACATACAGGAGCAGCGCTTCCAGGGGTGTCACATCGAGGTGCTCCACGACTCGTCTCGCGAGCCGTCCGGTCTCCGGTGCCTCGGACATCGTTCAGCACTTCCCCGGGTTCGCGTGGATCTTCGGTCGGTGAGGTAGTCGGGTTCGGGCGGAGCGCACAGCACAGCGCCCGCCGACGCCCTGAGCTCCCGGCGTCGTCAGCAGAGCCGCCCATCGTGTTTCGTCCGTTCCGCCGGACAAGACCTGGCGGAACGGACAGCGCATGCTACGGCAGCCGGCAGCGTGCCTGCTCGCGAGTGACGCGGGCCGCGTCGGCGTACCAGAGTCTGGCTCGCCGGCGCCTGCTCGACAGCCGGCCTTTGGCGTGAACTCGGCCTCAGTGACCGCAAGTTCGCCATCCGGCGGTTCGGCTTCGGGTCTTCTGCGGTCTGTGGATCTCCCTGGCCGACGATCCACCCGGCGATTTCGGTGCGTATCGGGCTGTCGGCCGCTCCGGCCGACTCAAGTCGCTCGGCGAGGACCACCAGGCCGGCGGCATCGTCCTTCCTGAACTGAGCGCTGCGCACCGATCGCCCGAGACTCTCGGTGGTGATCAGCCGCACGGTCCCGTCAAGCATCCGAGCTGCCTCCGCCGTCGACAAGGAACTCCGGGAGTGCGACGCCGGGACGAGAACCGGGAGACCGTCCACCAGGTAGTGTCACTTCTTGCAGACGACGAGGTACTCGAAGCGTTCGGTACCGGTGGAGGCTTCTTGCCCTGCGTCACGGGCGCTTCCCCCGGCTCATCCCCGAACGCGTCCTGCGATCCTTTCATGCATCAGCCTGGGGACCTTACGCGCGATTCGGGAGCAGGCAAACCGGTCTCGGTCACCCGCCCTGGGACAGCTGGTTCACGGCAAAGGCCATGTGCTGCAGGTGCCCCACTCTGATCCACGTCTCGGGATTACCCGACCCTTTGGCTCCTTCGCCCGCGGCGCACTCGTGCAGCCAGCGTTCGCCGTCGCCGTACTCGGCCCCGCGGAATCCCCGGTTGGGGTCGAGGTCATGGCGTCGCACCTCGTATGCGGAAGGCCTGCCGCGCTCCTCGTGAAAGCGCGGGAACGCTCCGGAGGTCAGTACCACCATCCGCCAGGGCAACAACGTGCCCAGCAGGTCAAGCGCCGCGATGGCGTCCTTGACCGTCTCGTCGCCGTCCATGACCGCACCCATGTCGAGGATGAGGTCGGTCCGGGAGGGCACCAGACAGAGGCGGGCGACCATGTTCTGCAACTCCGCCGAGCACCGCTCGTCCGGCGGCTCGTCGACCAGCAACCGTATGCCGAGCCCCCGGCCGCTCAGGAACGCCCATCGTCCCCGGTCACAGAGTGAGTGGGAATTCTTCGTAACGAAAGAGAGCAATTCCGGCCATCAGTGGATCCGAAAAGACAGGAATGGATTGAAAAGAAAGGAAACCGAGCCAGACCAGCGCCCACGGCACGCTCGTCCGGCACGGGCGGCCGAACCGTCAGCCGGCACCCCGCCCCGCGGCCGGAAATTCAGGTGCGCCCGCCCCGCGCGAGCGCGGATGATCGGTGGGTCGCCCGTCGTTCACTCCAGGAGCCCCAGTGATCCAGCGCGTCACCACCCCGGCTCTCTTTCCGCCGCCCGGGTACTCCCATGTCTCCGTCGTCGAGGCCGGTACGAAGCTCGCGTTCCTCGCCGGTTCCGTTCCGCTGGACGACGAAGGAAAGCTCGTCGGGGAGGGGGATCCGCCGCGGCAGGCCGAGCGGGTGATCGCGAACCTGCGGGAGCAACTCCGCTCGGTCGGCAGCGACTTGGAGCATGTGCTGGCGACCGACGTGTATGTCGTGAGCAGTGAGCCCGCGGTGCTGTCCAGCGTCTGGGAGGTCGTCGAGGCCTCCGGGCTCAGCGCCGGGCCGCACGCGTCGACGCTCATCGGCGTGGCCTGTCTGGGCTACACCGGGCAGCTGGTGGAGATCACGGCCACGGCCGTCGTGCCCGAAGGGGCGCAGGGATGAACGCCGGCGTCGTCCTGCGCCGAGCCGGTGGGCCGGACGCCGCCGAGGTCGCCGACGTCTGGCTGCGGTCGTTCGGCGCCGCCCTGCCCACCGTCGTCCGACCGCGCTCGGACGACGAGGTGCGTGCGTACATCCGGGACGTCGTGGTGCCGGAGCGGGAGACGTGGGTCGCGGAGGGCGGCGGCCGGGTCGTCGGGATGATGGTCCTCGCGGGGGATCTGCTGTCGCAGCTGTACCTGGCCCCCGAGTGGCGGGGCCGCGGCGTCGGCGACCGGTTCGTCGCCCTGGCCAAGGAGCGCTCCCCGCAAGGGCTCACGCTCTGGACCTTCCAGGTCAACAAGCCCGCCCACCGCTTCTACGAGCGGCACGGCTTCGTCGCCGTCGAGTACACGGACGGGAGCGGGAACGAGGAGCGGGAGCCGGATGTGCGGTACGTGTGGCGGCCCTGACCCGGCCGTCCCGCTACGGCCGACCCGCAACAGCCGACCCGCAACAGCCGGACCCTCAGGGCCGGCCCGGTGCGGCCCCCCACGCCCGTCGCTTCGCCAGCGGCTTCCGGTAGCTTCCCGCCCGGCTGGTCGTGAGTCCCAGCGTCACCAGCGATTCGGCCAGCTTCACCGCCGCGCCGACCCCGTCGACCACCGGAACCCCGAGCTTCTCCCCCACCACCCGCTGCAGCCCCGTCATCCCGGCGCAGCCGAGGACCAGGACCTCGGCGCCGGCGTCCCGGGCCCGCTCGGCCGCCGCGAGGAACGCGGCCTCCGTACGTCCGGGGTCACCGGCGAGGTCGAGGACGCCGAGTCCGGTGCCGGTGACGGCGACGCAGTTGCGGGCCACCCCGGCGGTCTCCAGGCTGTCCTCGATCTGCCCGCGCGACCGGTCCAGGGTGGTGACGACGCCGTAGCGGCGGCCCAGCAGACAGGCCAGGTGGGCCGCGGCCTCGGTGATGTCGACGACGGGCACGTCCACCAGCTCCCGCACGCCCTCGCGCCCGTGCTCGCCGAAACCGGCCATGACCACCGCGTCGTACGGCGGACCGGCGTACGTCCGCAGCGCGTCCAGGACCGCCGCAGCCGACAGGTAGCTGTCGAGCCAGCCCTCCGCCGACTCGGGTCCCCAGGCCGGGGTCAGCCCGGTCACGGCGGTGCCCGGGCCTGCGGCGGCCCGGGCACCTCGTACGATCTCCTCGGTCATCTCCTGCGTGGTGTTGCAGTTGGTGACGACGATCCGCACGTCCTTCAGACCTCCTCGGCCAGGGCGACGGGGGCGGGGGCGGGCGCGGGAGCGCGGTCACGGCGGCACAGCGTCAGGTAGAGACCCGCGCCCAGCGCCGTGCCGATGAACCAGGAGTACGGCGCCACGTCGCTGAACGTCTTCACCAGCGCGAGCACGGCCGCGACCGCCGCCGAGGGCAGGAACGCCCACAGGGCCTTGGGGTTGACGCCCTTGCGGTAGTGGTACGGGGAGCCGGGGGTCGCGTCGAAGAGTTCCCGGACGTCCACCCGGCCGCGCTTGACCCAGTAGTAGTCGACCATGATCACTCCGAACAGCGGGCCCAGGAACGCGCCGAGGCCGCCGAGGAAGTAGTTGACGACGGTGGGGTTGGAGAAGAGGTTCCAGGGGGTGACGACCAGCGCGGCGACGGTGCTGATCATGCCGCCGACCCGGAAGCTGATCTTCTGCGGCCAGACGTTGGCCAGGTCGTACGCCGGTGAGACGAAGTTGGCGACGATGTTGACGCCCATGGTGGCGACGGCGAAGGTCAGCGCCGCCACGACCAGGACCCAGGTGTTGCCGACCTTGGCGACCAGTTCGGCCGGGTCGGTGATGGCCTCGCCGAAGACCTCCAGGGAACCGGCCGTGACGATCACGGAGACGACCACGAACGCCGTGGAGTTGATCGGCAGGCCCCAGAAGTTGCCGCGGCGGACGGTGCGGTAGTCGGGCGCGAAGCGCGAGAAGTCGCAGAAGTTGAGCATCAGGGTGCCGTAGGTGGCGAGGATCAGGCCGATCGCGCCGAACCACTGCCGCCACTGCTCACCGGTGGAGACCGGGTGCGGGGTGGAGGTGAGCGAGATGGTCCAGTGGGCCTTGGCCAGGATCCAGACCGCGAGGGCGATCATGACCAGCCAGATCGCCGGGCCGCAGAAGTCCTGGAACCTGCGGATCGTCTCCATGCCCCGGCTGATGATCGCCGCCTGGATCAGCCAGAGCGAGACGAAGGAGATCCAGCCCAGCGTGTCCAGGCCCAGGAAGGAGCTCTCCGTCAGGGACTTCAGGCCCGGCCAGGCCGCCAGCAGCATCACGTTGACGGCGACGGAGGCCAGATAGGTCTGGATGCCGTACCACATGATGGCGATCACGGCCCTGATCAGCGCCGGGATGTTGGCGCCCCAGACGCCGAAGCTGATCCGGCTGACCACCGGGAACGGCACGCCGTGGCGCTGGCCGATCCGGCCCATCCAGTTCATGCCGATGTAGATGAGCACGAAGCCGGCGAGCAGGGAGGTGAAGACCTGCCAGACGTTCATGCCGAGGACCAGCAGGCCGGCGGCGAAGGTGTAGTTGCCGAGGTTGTGGACGTCGGACATCCACATGGCGAAGAGGTCGAAGACCTTCCAGTTCCGCTGCTCGGCGGGGGCGAGGTCTTCGTTGGTGAGCCGGGGGTCGGGGACGAACACGGTTGCGCCGGTGGCTTCGGCGCGGTCGGCGAGGGACACGGGGCCTCCAGGGAACCAACCGGTGTACCAGCTTTTGGTATACCAAACTGCGGTCATGGTGCTCCCGTCAAGCGTTCCGACCGATGTCCGTCCCGTTACGGCTCCGTAAAAGCGCCCCGGGTCGGCGAAAATGACCTCATGGGCTCCCCCACCACGAAGATCGAACCCCTGGGCGCGGTGCGCGAGCGCGTCCTCGCGACCCTGCGGCAGGACATCATCGCGGGGCGCCTCGGCCCCGGTGACCGGCTGGTGGAGCGGGAGCTCGCCGAGCGGTTCGGGGTCTCCCGGGTACCGGTCCGGGAGGCGATCCGGGCCCTGGTCGCCGAGGGCTTCGTCCTCTTCGAGTCGGCCCGCCGTACGGTCGTCCGCCGGCTGACCCCGACCGATGTCAAGGAACTCTTCGAGCTGCGCGAGGCGTTGGAGGTGTACGCGGCCGGGCTGGCGGCGGCGCGGGCGACCCCGGAGGCGCTGGCCGAGCTGCGGGAGCTGCTCGACCGGGCGGCCACGGCGACCGAGGCGGGCGACGCCGAGACCATCACCGACATCAACACCCGTTTCCACGACCGGATCCTGGCGCTGGCCGGCAACAGCCTGCTCATCTCGGTCATGGAACCGGTCGACGGCAGGCTGCGCTGGCTGACCCGGCGGAACGAGGAGTGGCCCCAGCTCCTCACCGAACACCGCGAGTTGTACGACGCGATCGCCTCCGGCGACCCGGACCGCGCCCGCGCCCGCGCGCTCGGCCACGTCCAGGCCAACTACCGGTCGACGGTGCGGCACCTGTTCGGCGAGGACACCGGCGCCTAGCCGCCCGACCGGTTCCCGCAGGAAGCTCTTGGGGTTCTCCTCGCCGACGAGGATCGCAACGGATCCGGATGGACCGGACGAATCGGATAGGCCGGATGGACCGGATGGACGCGATGGACCGGACGGGGAGGACATGACCATGGTGAGCAGACGGGGGCTGTTGGGCAGAGCCGCCCTGGTGGGGACGGGCGCGGTGGCCGGCATGGCGGTGGGTGCGGGAACTGCCGCCGCCGACGAGCCGCTGGACACACCGTTCACCCCGGTCGCCGTGCCGCATCTGGCCGAGGCCGAGCAGTTGGTGCGGTACCAGCGGCTGCTGGCGGCCGGGTATCTGCCGACGGGTCTGGCCGGGCACTGGCCGCTGGACGGCTCCGGCGCCGACCGCTCCGGCCTCGGGCACCCGGTCGCCGCGGGCCCTGGAGCGAGCTGGACCAGTCTGCGGGCGGGCGGCGAACTGAGCTTCGACGGCACCTCCGGGGCCTACGCCGCCACCGCGTCCGTCCTGGACACCACGGCCCCGTTCACGGTCACGGCCTGGGTCAGGCTGGCCGGCGACGCCGTGCTCACCACCATGTACGCGGCCGTGAGCCAGGACGGCGGCAGCGCCAGCCGCTTCCTGCTCCAGTACGACGACGCGGCCGGGACCTGGGCGTTCAAGGTACGCAGCGAGGACCAGAGCACCAAGGTCTCGGCGCTCGCGGCCACGCCGGTCACGAAGACGGGCGTCTGGACCCATCTGGCAGGCGTCTGGGACGGCGCCCGCGTCCGGCTCTACGTCAACGGCGTCCTGGAGGGCAGTGCCGACACCACCCTGTCGTGGGCCTCGCACCAGGGCTTCAGCATCGGCCGGGCCCGCTGGGACGGCGGTTACGTGAACCGCTTCAAGGGCGCGATCGACGATGTCCGCGCCTACGGCCATGCCCTTGACGCCGATGAGATCGCCCTGGTCAGCGGGCGGACGGCACGCGCCAACAACGTCTATCTGATGGACACCTCGGCGACCGTGACCTGGGGCCGCCCGGACGACCTCGCCGGCTGGGTGGCCCGGGCCCGCTGCTCGTCCTTCGTCACGGCGCTGCTCAGGCACACCTACGGCTGGGCCACCGACGCCTACTTCCTCCAGTACTTCCAGGAGAAGGGCCCGGAGGCCGCCGACTACTGCTCGGCGTTCCGCAACGGCACCGCCGGCCCGCGCTTCCGCCGCATCCGCAAGGTCACCGAGCTGCTGCCGGGCGACCTGATCGCCGTCGACTACAACGGGCAGGACGCGGAGAACACCGGGCACATCGTCATGGTGCGAGAGGTCAAGGGCGTCTTCAGCGGGGTCGCCGACTTCGCCGGCGAGACCCAGTACGCCGTCGAGATCGTCGACTGCACCTCCGACCCGCACGGCGTCCACGGCCTCAGCAACTACCCGCGATACCCGGACACCCGCATGGTCAGCGACGTGGACGGCGAGAACTTCCAGGGCGTCGGCATCGGTCACATGATGTTCTACGCCTCCGACGCCACCGGCGCGTTCTCCCGGTACCGCTGGAGCGTCAACTCCTCCGCGTCCACCGGCACCCACACGGTGGACGACCGCCCGGTGGCGGCGGCCCGGATCGTCTGAGCCCCGCCCCTCACCCCAGTCCGGCTGCCTCCGCCGCCGTCCGCAGCACGTCGCGGAGCATCTCGGGGGTGAGGCGGCCCGTGAAGGTGTTCCGCTGGCTGACATGGAAGCAGCCGAAGAGCTCCAGGCCGCCGAGGCCGACCCGGGTGCCGTGGGCGAACGCCGGGCGGGGCCGGGGCACGGTCCAGCCCGCCGCCGCGAAGGCCGGCAGCGCGGCCTGCCAGCCGAAGGCGCCGAGCACGACGGCGGCCCGCAGCGTCGGCCGCAGCAGCGTCAGCTCCTCGACCAGCCAGGAGCGGCAGGTGTCGCGCTCCTCGGGGGTCGGCTTGTTGGCGGGCGGGGCGCAGTGCACGGGCGCGGTGACACGCACGCCGTACAGCTCCAGGCCGTCGTCGGCGCTCACCGACGTCGGCTGCGAGGCGAGCCCGACGTCGTACAGCGCCTGGTACAGCACGTCGCCGGAACGGTCACCGGTGAACATCCGGCCGGTGCGGTTGCCGCCGTGCGCGGCCGGGGCGAGGCCGATGATCAGCAGCCGGGCGTCGGCGGGCCCGAAGCCGGGAACGGGCCGGCCCCAGTACGTCCAGTCGGCGAACGCCGCGCGCTTGGTACGTGCCACGTCCTCCCGCCACGCGACCAGGCGGGGGCAGGCACGGCAGACAATGACGCGCTGGTCGAGGTGGGCGAGCTCGGCGCGCGGGGTGCGCGGGGTGCGGTTCACGTTTCAACGGTAGGGCCGATCCGCCGAGGCGGGGTGCGCGGTTGTGGGCGTCGGTCAAACGGTTCCGTCGGGGTCGGCTCGGGGGGCTATGGTCGGGGCATGGCTTCTGAGGATGCGGACGACGGCAGGGAGCTCGCGGGCGGAGGGTCCGGGGCACCCGCCTCAGCCGGGCCCGGCGAGGGAACCGAGGCCCCCGCCACCCCGGCTCCCGACCCCGCCGCGATCGCCGCGGCCGTCGCCGCCGCCGAGGCCGCGGGGCCGGCTCCCGGCGAGAACGTGCGGATCGACAGCTGGATCTGGGCCGTCCGCCTGATCAAGACCCGCTCCATGGGAGCCACCGCCTGCAAGGGCGGGCACGTCCAGGTGAACGGCGAGCGGGTCAAGCCCTCCCACTCCGTGCGCGTCGGCGATGAGGTGCGGGTACGCAACGAGGGGTGGGAGCGGGTCGTCATCGTGAAACGGCTGATCCGCAAACGGGTCGGCGCTCCGGTGGCCGCCGTGTGCTACATCGACAACTCCCCGCCGCCCCCGCCCCGCGAGGCCTTCTCCCCCATCGGCATCCGCGACCGCGGCACCGGCCGCCCCACCAAGCGCGACCGCCGCGAACTGGAACGACTGCGCGGCTTCGGCGGCATGGGCGGGGGCGGCACAAGCAGGGGCGGCACGGGTACGGGCGGGATGGGCTCGACAAGGCCTCACTAAACCGTGGGCACCGCCCTCACCCATATCCCGTCCTCGGTCAGATACTCGGCCACCTCCAGTCCCGCCTCCGCGAGCGCCTGCTCGAACTGTTCCTCGGTGAGCGGCCGGGCCAGGAAGGTCTGGGTCCAGGTGGCGTCCGGGAACTCGTACTCCGCGCGCACCGAGTTCACCCCGTCCCCGACCGGCTCGGCCGACACGATCCGGACGGTGTAGCCACTGGGGTCGACCCTCTCCCTCGGCACCTTCGTGTGGTAGTCCGCGCCCTCCCGCTGGATGAGCACGCTGCCGCCGTCCGCCACGTGCGCCGCGCAGGTGCGCAGCATGTCCCGACGCTCCTCCGCATCCCCGGTGTTCACCAGGAACGACGCGAGCATCACCACGTCGAACTTCTCGCCCAGGTCGAGCCCTTCGATGGTGCTGCGTATCGTGCGCGCCCCGCGGACGCGCTCCAGCATATCCGCCGACTCGTCCACCGCCGTGACCGTGAAGCCCCGCTCCAGGAGCGGGTGCGTCATGCGCCCCACACCGCAGCCCAGCTCCAGAATGTGGGCGCCGGCCGGGACCGCCGCCTCGATGATGTCCGGCTCGTCCCCGGCGGCCAGGCGCGCGTAGAGCTCGACCGCGCAGCCGTCCGGGGTGATCGCTCCGGGTCCCGTTCCCTCGTGTCCCTCACGCATTTCAACCGTCATGCCCGAACAACGGCCCGTCGCCGCGCCGCCGTTCCCGCACCGGGACGGTTCACTCGTTCGAGCAGTTCGAAGGTCCAGCGGGAACTTTTCTGCCGCCGGGCGCAGTTGACGACCTCACTGGTCCCACGGGAACCATCCGTGACCGACGTACCAGTGGCCGCCCGCCCGCAGATGGTCGCCGACCGCCCGCTCCACCGACGTCCGCCGGGGCAGGTCCCGGACCGGCAGGTCCGGGTCGCCGAAGACGAAGGCGACCGGTGTGGTGTCGGCCGGCTCCTGATCCACCCACCCGGGCCGGAACCGCTCCTGGAAGCGGACGATGTTGGAGCCCGCCGGGAGGAGCCGGCACAGCTGCGGATCGAGCAGCCAGGAATGGCAGGTCGCGACCGCGTGGGGTTCCTCGGGGAAGTGCCGGGCGAAGAACTCCCGGGCACGGTCCACGGAACGGTCGCAGGCGACCGGGGTGAGCGGCCCGAGGAAGTCGGGGATGTGCAGGTCCAGGGAGGGCTCGCCGCCGGTCACGTCGGTTCCGGCCGCCTTGATCGCCTGCGCCGTGCGGTCACCGAGCCGCGTCCGCTCGTACTGCAGGCGTCCCAGCTGGTAGAGGCGGCCGCAGAAGTGGCGGGTGAGCCAGTGCGCCTGGCGCGCTCCCAGCCCTCCGGCGCCGAATCGTCTGCGGTGCAGTGCCATGCCGCGGCCCAGGTCGGCGAGTGTGTGGCGGGAGACGTCGTCGGGAATGCCGCGTGCCCGGTGCACCGCGCGGGCGTGCGGCACCGCCGCGAGGAAGACGTACACGAGGAAGTACTCGCCCAGCGCCGCCGGAGCCTGGGCGGCCCGGTCGACGAGCCCGGCCGGGTCGTCCACCTCCCGCACCACACCGGTCACGTCCTCGGCGCCCTCTTCCAGCAGCCGCCGGAGCCCTGGGTCGGCGGTCACGGTCCGCCGCAGCGCCACCAGATCGTTGATGTCCTCGTGCGGCACGGCGAGGTCGAGGAGCAGGTCGGGCAGGTCATCGGCGTCCGGCAGCACGGCTGGGTCCCCCTTGGTGAACGTCCGGTCGAGGAGTACGTTGCAGACAGGAACGGTGATCCGGGATGCGTACAGGCAGTGAACCGGCGACCGCCCGCAGTGCGCTGCGGGCGCGGTTGTGGCTGAGCGTGTGGGGACTGGCCTGGTCCATCTTCGGCACGGCGGCGTTCGTGCTGGTCGGGCGTCCCGGCTGGGCGGCGGCCTGCGGGGTGCTGTGGCTGGTGGCCACCGTGGACATGACCATGATCCTCAGGCACATGCGGCAGGGCCCGCACTATCAGCCGGGCCGCGACGTGCCGCCGTACCGGCCCGCGGACACCCGCCCGCCGCCGTTCCGGCGCCCGCCGCAGCACCGTCATCCGTGAGGCAGCGTCCGGCCACGCATCCGCGAAGGAGCATCCGGTCACGCGCCGCCGGCTCACGCACCGCTGTCGAAGCGGGCCGCCTTCAGGTACTCCGGGTTCGGGTCCAGGGCGGCCGCCAGCCGGAAGTGGCGTATCGCGAGGTCGGTACGGCCTTGGCGCTCGTAGGTGCGGGCGAGCGCGAAGTGGGCGAACGCGTTGTCCGGTTCGCGCTCCAGGACGATGGTGAACTCCAGCTCGGCGGGGCGCAGTTGGGCGGCGGCGAAGAAGGCACGCGCGCGCAGCAGCCGGGCGGCGGTGTTCTCGGGGTGTGCGGCGATCACTCCGTCGAGCAGCTTCACCGCACCCCGCGGGTCCCGTGCGTTGAGCAGGTGCTCGGCGGCACGGAAGTCGATGACATGCGTCTCCGGAGTACGTCCGGTCGAACCGCTGGTCTCGGGCACGGCAAAGTCCTTCCCTCACTCGAGCGGTTCAACGCCCGGACGGGTGTCCGCTATTTCGAAGACGCGTTCCGCTCGTTCGAACCGGATGCCTGCGCCCGGCGCACGAGGTCGGTCCAGACCTCCCCGACGCGCCGCTGAAGGGCGTCCAGGGGGACGTCGTTGTCGATCACGATGTCCGCGATCTCCAGGCGCTTCTCGCGCGTCGCCTGCGCGGCCATGCGCGCGCGGGCGTCCTCCTCCGTCATCCCCCGCAGCCGTGTCAGCCGGTCCAGCTGGGTCTCGGTGGCGGCGTCCACGACGACCACGACGTCGTAGAGCGGCGCGAGGCCGTTCTCCGCGAGGAGCGGGACGTCGTGGACCACGACGGCGTCGCCGGCGGCCGAGCTCTCCAGTTCGCGGGAGCGGGATCCGACCAGGGGGTGCACGATCGAGTTCAGTACGGCGAGCTTCTCGGGGTCGGCGAAGACGATCGAGCCCAGCTTCGGCCGGTCCAGGCTGCCGTCGGCGGCCAGCACCTCCGGTCCGAAGGCCTCGGTCACGGCCGCCAGACCGGGGGTCCCGGGCGCGACGACCTCACGCGCGATGCGGTCCGCGTCGATCAGCACCGCGCCGCGCCCGACGAGCAGCCGGGACACCTCGCTCTTGCCGGCGCCGATCCCGCCGGTGAGGCCAACTTTCAGCATGCCCCGAAGCTTAGGCCCTGCCACCGACACCGGCTGTGACGGGGCCCGCACGCACGCGACCCGCCCGGCGAAGGCTCGCGCCCGCCAAAGGCTCGCCGCCCGCACGAGGCTCGCCGCCCGCACGAGGCTTGCTGCCCGCACGGGGCTCACCGCCCGGCCGGTGCGGATCGCCCAGTCGGTGCGGGGCGCCCGGCCCGTGAGGTCGCCCGACCGGTGCGGGTCGCGTGCGGGAGCCTCAGTTGTCGCCCTCGCGCTCCGCGAGGAAGCGCTCGAACTCCAGGCCGATCTCGTCCGCCGATGGGATCTCCACCGGCTCGGCGAGCATGTTGCCCCGGGTCTCGGCGCCCGCGGCCGCGTCGTACTGGTGCTCGAGCCCCTGCACCAGGGCGGTGAGCTCCTCGTCGCCCTCCTGGATCTGGCTGTCGATCTCCGTCTGCGTGCGGTGCGCGTCCGTGCGCAGGGCGTGCGCGATACCGGGAAGCACCAGTCCGGTGGCGCCCGTGACGGCCTCCAGGACGGTCAGGGCGGCGTCCGGGTAGGGCGAGCGGGCGATGTAGTGCGGCACGTGCGCGGCGACGCCCAGGACGTCGTGGCCGGACTCCATGAGGCGGAACTCGAGCAGGGACTCGGCGCTGCCGGGCACCTGGGCCTCGTCGAAGGGGCTGCGGTGGCCCGGGACGAGGTCGGTGCGGTTGCCGTGCGGGGTGAGGCCCACGGGGCGGGTGTGCGGGACGCCCATGGGGATGCCGTGGAAGTTCACGGACAGGCGGACGCCCAGCCGCTCCACGATCTGCCGGACGGCCGCGGCGAAGCGCTCCCACTCGACGTCCGGCTCGGGGCCGGACAGCAGCAGGAACGGCGCGCCGGTGGCGTCCTGGACCAGCCGGACCTCGATGCTGGGCTCCTCGTACTCGGTCCAGCGGTCCCGCTTGAAGGTCAGCAGCGGGCGGCGCGCCCGGTAGTCCACGAGCCGGTCGTGGTCGAAGCGGGCGACGACTTGGTGGGGCAGCGAGTCGAGGAGCCGGTCGACGATCTGGTCGCCGGTCTCACCCGCGTCGATGTATCCGTCGAAGTGGTAGAGCATGACAAGACCGGCCGACTCCTGGGCCAGCGCCATGTCGACGACTGCCAGCCCCTTCGGCTCCCATGCGTACAAACCCTGCGGATCAAGCACTGTGACCGCTCCTCCTCGTGTTCGTACGGGTCAACGCGGCACTTCCCACAGGCATTCCCGCCGGTGCCCCGAACAGGCGCCTCTCACCGCCTTCTCATGCCGGGAGAGGGTGCACGCGCGCGTGCGTGCGTCCGCACCGGACGCGGGCACGCGCGCGTGCCGGGGTCAGGCCGCCATCACGCGCGCGTGGAGCGCCGTCACCGCCTTGCGCGCCGAGCTGAACGCGCCGTGCTGCCAGGCGTCCGTGTAGCTGAGCCAGTCGCCGGCGAACCAGACCCGGCCGGTGGGGTCGTTCAGGGGCTTGTAGCGCGCGTCGTCGGGGCCGCCGGGGGTGTCGTGCCAGGCGGCCTCCAGGTGGGGTGTCTGGCGCCAGTGGTGGGAGAAGGAGGAGGCAAGTTCGGTGCGGTATTTGTCGCCGTAGATCTTCACGCCGGCGGCGACCGCGCGCCGTTCGCGCTGGGCCGGGGTGAGCTTGGCGTAGGAGTCGGCGTCGTCGTCGTAGTTGTAGTAGCCGATGAGGACCCCCCGTTCGCCGTGGAAGCCGTACGAGGGGTGCCAGATGTGGGTGACGTCCTGGTCGGTCTCGGTGATGCCGCCGTAGATGTTGTGGTCCAGTTCCCACCAGCGGGAGCGGTACTCGAGGCCGATCTTGGCTGCGGACGACGGTGTGATGGCCTCCAGGGCGGTCTGCACCCCGGAGCCGAGGTTGTGCGGCACCTTGGCGAGGATGTTGGGCGGCATGGCGGCCACGCAGTAGTCGGCCTCCACGACCTTGGTACGGCCGCTCTGGGTGTACGTCACGGTGACGCCGTGCCCGGTGTCGGTGATCTTGGAGACGGCGGCTCCGGTACGGATGCGCCCGGCGCCGATCGCCCGGGTGAGCGCCTTCGGTATCTGGTCCATGCCGCCGACCGGCTGGAACATCAGCATCGCCTGGTCGAAGCCGAACTCGAAGGAGAAGTAGCGTCCGACACCGCTCGCGAGCACCGCGGAGGCGGTCGGGACGTCGCCGAGGAGCACACCGGGGGTGCCCGCGGCGGCCGGTACGGTCGTGTATCCGCGCCGCTCACCGCCCTCGTACGTCAGCGTGTCGCCGAGTTCGCCCCAGTCCTTGAGGAACTCGACGAGCCGCTCCTGGTCGGTGGCCGTCAACTCCTTGTCCAGCGCCCCCTTGTCGGTCGCTTTGGCGAGCAGCTCCGAGACATAGCCGTATACGTCGGCCTTGGCGGTGCGGTACCGCTCCGGCTTCGTCATGCCGGCGGACTCGTTGTAGATGTAGGCGTCGGCGTTGACGTTCGTGAACACCTGGATGGGAACGCCGAGTTCACGGCAGTAGTCGAGGGTGATCATCCACTGCGGGATCCGTGCCGGTCCCGCGTTCATGTAGTGGCCGTCGGCGAACCGCGCGGTCTGCGTGTTGCCGTAGAGGTCGGTGGTGGAGTCGCCGCCGCGCACGGTGAAGTTGCGTCCACCGGTGCGGTCCCTGGCCTCCAGGATCGTACAGTCGTAGCCGGCCTTGCCCAGTTCGTAGGCGGTCGCGAGGCCGGCGATGCCGCCGCCGAGTACGACGACCTTGGCCGCGGCGCGCCCGGTGAGGGTGAAGTCGCTCGCGCTGAGCGCCCGGAAGGGCTGTTCACGCTGGGCGGCCTGGGCGGTGGGGGCGAGCCCGAGGGCTCCCATGGTGGCGAACATGGCGCCGGCGCCGCCGGTGAGACCGACGTTCCTCAGAAACGACCGCCGACTCGTCCCCGACCCGTAGTGAGGCTGTGTCATGACGCGACTCCCCTTCCGATCTTGAACGAAGACCGGGGAAGCGTCCCAGCGCCGCGTTACGGCCCGGCGGCTATTCGTGTATCCCACACGTTTCGACGGCCGACCACGCCAACTCCCCACAGGGGCACGACAGTCGGCGACACGAACTCCCCAGGAGCGCGACTCCCCCAGGGGCGCGACTCCCCCCAGGGGCGCGGGGAACTGCGCGACCAGCCCCCACCGGGCCGCCGGCCGACGAACAACCGGGCAACCGGGCAACCGGGCAACCGGGCAACCGGGCAACACCAAGGGGCCGCACCTCGAAAGGTACGGCCCCTCAGTTATCGGCTAAGCCCAGTGGCTAGCGTTCAGCTCTGGCCACCCGCGAGCTTCTCGCGAAGCGCGGCCAGCGCCTCGTCCGAGGCCAGCGCGCCGGAGGTGTCGGCACCCTCGGAGGAGTACGAACCGCCACCCGCGGCCGGAGCCGCACCGGCGGCGTCGCCACCCTCGGCAGCGGCAGCGGCGTCGGCCTCGCGGCTCTTGATGACCTGCTGCTGGTGCTGCTCGAAGCGCTGCTGCGCCTCGGCGTACTGGTGCTCCCACGCCTCCCGCTGGGTCTCGTAGCCCTCGAGCCAGTCGTTGGTCTCGGGGTCGAAGCCCTCGGGGTAGATGTAGTTGCCCTGGTCGTCGTAGGACGCGGCCATGCCGTACAGGGTCGGGTCGAACTCGACCGAGGCCGGGTCGGCACCGAAGGACTCGTTGGCCTGCTTCAGCGAGAGGCTGATGCGGCGGCGCTCGAGGTCGATGTCGATGACCTTGACGAAGATCTCGTCGTTGACCTGGACGACCTGCTCCGGGATCTCCACGTGGCGCTCGGCCAGCTCGGAGATGTGGACCAGACCCTCGATGCCCTCGTCCACGCGGACGAACGCACCGAACGGAACCAGCTTGGTGACCTTACCCGGGACGACCTGACCGATCTGGTGGGTCCGGGCGAACTGCTGCCACGGGTCTTCCTGGGTCGCCTTCAGCGACAGGGAGACACGCTCGCGGTCCATGTCGACGTCGAGGACCTCGACGGTGACCTCCTGGCCGACCTCGACAACCTCGGACGGGTGGTCGATGTGCTTCCAGGACAGCTCGGAGACGTGGACCAGACCGTCGACGCCACCCAGGTCCACGAAGGCACCGAAGTTGACGATCGAGGAGACCACACCGGAGCGGACCTGACCCTTCTGGAGGGTCGTGAGGAACGTCTGGCGGACCTCGGACTGGGTCTGCTCCAGCCAGGCACGGCGGGACAGGACCACGTTGTTGCGGTTCTTGTCCAGCTCGATGATCTTCGCCTCGAGCTCCTTGCCCACGTAGGGCTGGAGGTCGCGGACGCGGCGCATCTCGACCAGGGAGGCCGGGAGGAAGCCGCGGAGGCCGATGTCGAGGATGAGACCACCCTTGACGACCTCGATGACGGTACCGGTGACGATGCCGTCCTCTTCCTTGATCTTCTCGATGGTGCCCCAGGCACGCTCGTACTGGGCGCGCTTCTTCGAGAGGATCAGGCGGCCTTCCTTGTCCTCCTTCTGGAGGACGAGGGCCTCGATCTCGTCACCGACGGCGACGACCTCGTTGGGGTCGACGTCGTGCTTGATCGAGAGCTCGCGGCTCGGGATGACACCTTCGGTCTTGTAACCGATGTCGAGCAGGACCTCGTCCCGGTCGACCTTCACGATGACGCCGTCGACGATGTCGCCGTCGTTGAAGTACTTGATCGTCTCGTCGATCGCGGCGAGGAAGGCTTCCTCGTTACCGATGTCGTTGACCGCTACCTGCGGGGTGGTGGCGGTGGTCTCGGTGCTGCTCGTCATGTGAGAAAGGGCTCCGGTACGGACATTGAAGTCGTAGGTACTGCTTACGCCGGGAGCCTGTTTCGCTCTGAAGAAGCCGGACAGCCTGGGAAGCGCCACCCGAAACACCGGTGACGCCTCGACAACCGAGGGGACATACAACAGATGCGAGCGCAGCCTGCTACGTCTGAGGTGCGCAGGCCCGCAGCGCAACTTGTAGCATACGGGGGCAGCCGGGCAGGGTCAATGCGCGAAGGCGCACACCCGGGGCGGATCGCCGCATACCCGGCACAAGAAACGTCCCACCAGGCCACGCACGCCTGAGGGACCCCCTCCGTGACACACCCGCTGACGGGTTGCACGGAAGAGTACGACGAGGGAGCCGATCATCCAAGAGCCCGATTCGTTCGACCTCGCGGACGCCGGTGCGACCACCGGCGCCGAGGCCGAACCGGAAGCCACCCGGCGTGCCGCCGGGATCGCGGAGAGCAGCCGGGCCAACCGGGGCTGGTGGGACCGCAACGCCGACGAGTACCAGGTCGAGCACGGCACGTTCCTCGGCGACGACCGTTTCGTGTGGGGCCCCGAGGGCCTCGACGAGGTGGAGGCGGAGCTGCTCGGCCCGCCGGAGGAGCTGAAGGGCAAGGCCGTCCTGGAGATCGGCGCCGGCGCGGCCCAGTGCTCGCGCTGGCTGGCCGCCCAGGGAGCCCGCCCGGTCGCCCTGGACCTCTCGCACCGCCAGCTCCAGCACGCGCTGCGCATCGGCGGATCGTTTCCCCTGGTCTGCGCGGACGCGGGCGCGCTCCCCTTCGCGGACGCCTCCTTCGACCTGGTGTGCTCGGCGTACGGCGCGCTGCCCTTCGTCGCCGATCCGCGGCTGGTGCTGCGCGAGGCGCGGCGGGTGCTGCGGCCGGGCGGGCGGTTCGTCTTCTCGGTGACGCACCCGATCCGCTGGGCGTTCCCCGACGAGCCCGGCCCCGAAGGGCTCTCGGTCTCCGCCTCCTACTTCGACCGGACGCCGTACGTCGAGCAGGACGAGGACGGACACGCGGTGTACGTGGAGCACCACCGGACGCTCGGCGACCGGGTCCGGGACATCGCCGCCTCGGGCTTCCGGCTCGTCGACCTGGTGGAGCCGGAGTGGCCGGCCTGGAACACGTCCGAGTGGGGCGGCTGGTCCCCGCTGCGGGGCAATCTCATCCCCGGGACGGCGATCTTCGTGTGCGAGCGAGACTGAGCGTCTTGCGAGCACGCCTGAGCGCCTGAGCGCCTGAGCGCCTGAGCGCCTGAGCGCCTGAAGGAAACGCACGCGCGCGTGCGGGGCGTTTCCGGGGGCGTACGACACTGGGTGCGTGATCCGTTACGACGCCCTGGACGCGCTGCCCGTGCGGCAGGCCCTGCCCGGTCTGCGCGACGCCCTGGAGGGGCACGGCACCGCCGTCCTCGTGGCACCGCCCGGCACCGGCAAGACGACGCTGGTGCCACTGGCGCTGGCCGGGCTGCTGGGCGAGGGGCCCGCGCGGCGGGTCGTGGTGGCCGAGCCGCGCCGGATCGCCGCCCGCGCGGCGGCCCGCCGGATGGCCTGGCTGCTCGGCGAGCAGGTCGGGCGGAGCGTCGGCTACACCGTGCGCGGCGAGCGGGTCGTGGGCCGGCACGCGCGCGTGGAGGTCGTCACGACCGGTGTGCTGTTGCAGCGTCTGCAACGCGACCAGGAGCTGTCCGGCGTGGACGTCGTGGTCCTCGACGAGTGCCACGAGCGCCATCTGGACGCCGACACGGTGGCGGCCTTCCTCTGGGACGTGCGGGAGACCCTGCGGCCCGAGCTGCGCCTGGTGGCCGCGTCGGCGACGACGGACGCGCAGGGCTGGGCGCGGCTGCTGGGCGGGGCACCGGTGATCGAGGCGGCCGGTGTCGCGTACCCCGTGGAGACGGTGTGGGCGCCGCCGGCACGTCCGGTACGGCCGCCGCACGGGATGCGCGTCGACCCGGCGCTGCTGGCGCATGTGGGGTCGGTGGTCCGGCGGGCCCTGGCCGAGCGGGACGGGGACGTGCTGTGCTTCCTGCCCGGCGTGGGCGAGATCGCGCGCGTGGCGGGCCGGCTGGGCGACCTGGGGGACGTGGAGGTGCTCCAGGTGCACGGCAGGGCACCGGCCGCCGTCCAGGACGCGGTGCTGGCGCCCGGGGCCCGGCGCCGGGTGGTGCTGGCGACGGCGGTCGCCGAGTCCTCGCTCACCGTCCCCGGCGTACGGGTGGTCGTCGACGCGGGGCTCGCCCGGGAGCCGCGGGTGGACCACGCGCGCGGGCTGAGCGCGCTGGCTACGGTACGGGCGTCGCGCGCGGCCGGGCGGCAGCGGGCGGGGCGGGCCGGGCGTGAGGCGCCGGGGGCGGTGTACCGCTGCTGGTCCGAGGCCGAGGACGCCCGCCTGACGGCCTTTCCGGCCCCGGAGATCAGAGTGGCCGACCTGACCGCGTTCGCCCTCCAGGCGGCATGCTGGGGCGATCCGGGGGCCTCGGGACTGGCGCTGCTGGACCCGCCGCCGGCCGGGGCGATGACGGCGGCGCGGGAGGTGCTGACGGCGATCGGTGCGGTCGACTCCGCCGGACGGGCGACGGAGCGGGGGCTGCGGCTGGCCCGGCTGGGGGTGCATCCGCGGCTGGGACGGGCGCTGCTGGACACCCCGGGCGGGGGTGCCGAGGTGGTGGCGCTGCTGAGCGAGGAGGCTCCGCGGGAGTACGGGGACGATCTGGCGGCCGCGCTGCGTGCCGCCTGGCGGGGCGGTGACGCCTATGCCGGGCGCTGGCTCGCGGAGGTGCGGCGGCTCAAGGCGGACGGCGAGGGCGCGTCGGCGTCCGGCGTGGACGACCGCACCGTGGGGCGCGTCGCCGCTCTCGCCTTCCCCGAGCGGGTCGCCAGGGCCGACGGGGGGTCGTACCTGATGGCCTCCGGCACCCGGGCCGAGCTCGGTGAGGGCAGTCCGCTGCGCGGTGCGCCGTGGATCGCCGTGGCCGTGGCGGACCGTCCGGTCGGCAGCGGGCACGCGCGCGTGCGGCTCGCGGCGGCGGTGGACGAGGACACGGCCAGGTCGGCGGCCGCGTCGCTGTACGCGGAGGAGCAGGAGGTCCGCTGGGCCGACGGGGACGTCGTCGCGCGGCGGGTGGAGCGGCTCGGGGCGATCGAGCTCGCGGTGCGGCCGTTGCGGGACGCCGACCCGGCCCTGGTACGCGCCGCGCTGCTCGACGGGCTGCGGCGCGAAGGGCTCGGCCTGCTGCGGTGGACACCCGACGCCGCCGTGCTGCGGCAGCGGCTCGCCTTTCTCCGGCTGCGTCTCGGTGAGCCCTGGCCGGACGTGTCCGACGACGCGCTGCACGCGCGCGTGGACGAATGGCTGGAGCCGGAGCTCGGCCGGGCCCGGCGGCGGGCCGACCTCGGGCGGATCGACGCCGGGGAGGCGTTGCGGCGGCTGCTGCCGTGGGCGGGCGGGGAGGCCGGGCGGCTGGACGAGCTGGCGCCGGAGCGGATCGCCGTACCGAGTGGGTCCCGGATCCGGGTCGACTACGCCAATCCCGAACAGCCCGTGCTCGCCGTGAAGCTGCAGGAGATGTTCGGCTTGCAGGAGTCGCCCGCCGTGGCCGGGGTGCCGGTGCTCGTGCATCTGCTGTCCCCCGCCGGGCGGCCCGCCGCGGTCACCGCCGACCTCGCCTCCTTCTGGAGGAACGGGTACAAGGGCGTTCGGGCCGAGCTGCGCGGGCGGTATCCGAAGCATCCCTGGCCCGAGGATCCGGCCACCGCCGAGCCCACCCGGCACACCAACGCGCGGCTCAGGCGCTGACCGGCTCAGGCGCTGACCGGCTCCGGCACCGAGGTGTCGACCGGTGCCGGGTCGGCGGGGCGGCGGCTGCGGGCCTCCAGGTAGAGGGAGAGGGCGAGCAGCGCGAGGCCGAGGGACAGGAAGCCCCAGGGGAGGTAGGAGGTCAGCATCAGGACGAGGGTGCGGTTGTGCTTGACCAGGGCGACCGTGTGCTCGATGTAGTCCTCGCGCATCTTCACGTCGCCGGCGAAGGCCGTCACCTTGGCGCGGCCGCCCAGGAGGGTGCCGCCGCGCAGCTCCTCCTTGTGGATCTCCTCGCCGTAGACGGGCGCCCCGGTGGCCGGCTCGACCCAGAACTTGCGGACGGTGGTGTACCAGCGGGTGGTGCCGGTCTTGGCGACGGACTCGGCGGTGATCCCCTGCACCGGCAGCTTCTTGGGCATGGGGACCTTGGTCCAGGGGATGGTCTGCTCGAAGTAGTAGACCTTGACGCCCCGGAAGGTCTGCGTCCCCTTGTAGTGGATGGGGTTGGTGGTGCGGGTCTGCGCGTCGAAGTACTCGTAGTCCCGTTTCTCGGTCAGGAACGGGAACTTGAACTCGATGCCGTCCCGTGCCACCGGGTCGCCGTCGACCATCTCGCCGGTGGCGTGCACGGGCTCCTGGCTGTGCGCGTCGAAGATGTAGCGCTCGGGGATCTCGGAGACCATCTTGCCGTCGGGCCCCTGGACGTAGGACAGGCCGTCCCAGACGACGACGTCCCGGCCCGCCGTCTTCTCGATCTTCTTCGCGGCCGCCACGTCGCCCTTGAGGGTCTGCACGATGGTGACCTGGGGGACCTTCTTCGCCTTCATGGTGCCGTAGTCGAGGAGCGTGGCGTTCTTCGCCACCAGGACCATGTCCTGGTACTGGTTCGCCGGGATCTTGGCGAGCCGCGGGAAGGCGTACCAGCGCAGCAGCGGGGACAGCGTCGCGAAGAACACGGCGAAGGCGAGCAGGACCAGACTGGCCTTGCGGCGCATCTCGGCCTCCCGGGGCGGCGGTTACGGGTGTGAGGGCACCGTCGTGAGCAGCGGTTTCGGGGACGTCTTCCCGTCCGGCGACCCGAAGGCGCCGACGGTCACGACCAGGGCGAACGCGAGGGCGAGACCGGTCGCGGCGGCGATCAGGGCACGCATGCGGGACCTCCCTACGGCCGACGGCTTCCTGATGGCTCGTCAGGTCCGGGCACCGTAGCAACGGGAGGGTGAGATGAGAACAGGTCGTACGACGACGAGGGCGCCGTCCCGCGTCGGCGGGAGGGCGCCCTGGGTGTCGTACGACGGTGGATCAGGAGCTGGCGGAAGCGCTCGGGGAGGCGGAGGGCGACGCGGACGCGCTCTCGGAAGCGGTCGGCGACGGGCTCGGCGAGCTGTCCGCCGCGGCGACCGTCAGCTCGACGGTGAGCGTGGCGCCGCCGGTGGTGGTGATGCGGAGCAGGAACGTGCCGGTGCTGTCGTCGGCGTACAGCTTGGGCAGCGTGAGCAGGCCGTTCGCGTCCGTCTGGAGGTCCGTGAGGGTGCGCACGGCGTTGCCGTCCGCGTCCTTGAAGTACGGGCCCTTGTCGTTCGTGCTCGTGTCGTCGGCCGACTTGACGAGCGTGGCGGTGGCGGCGACCTTGTCGGCGACGGCGCCCTGGTAGGTGGCCTTCGCCTGTACCTGGTCGGCGAACTCGCCGCCCGGGGTGCAGGTCAGCGCGGTGGTGTTGGCGAGGGCGAGGGTGTCGGCGGCGCGCGCGGTGACGGTCGCGTCGTAGTCGACGCCCTTGACGGTGCGGCCGACCACGCTCGCGTGGACCGTGAAGTCGCCGGTCTTCTCGCCCGCCTGGAGCGCCGGGGCGACGGCGACGCCCTTGCTGTCGGTGATGACCGTGGCGACGCTCTCGCCGCCGGCGAAGGTCGCGTCCGTGTCCCCGACGATGGTGAAGCGGACCCGGATCTTGGCGACGACCCGGCCGGCGATGGTCTCCGCGCGCGTGCTGATCTGCTTGCCGAACGCGTCGCCGGCCATCGCCGTGAGTGTGGCGGTGCCCGCGTCCTCCAGGTGGTCCACGGTGTCGGTCGCCGTGGACGGCACGGTGGGTGACGTGCTCGGGGTGCTCGGCGTGGGCGCGTCGGGACTCGGCGTGGTCTTGGTCGGCTTCGTCGTGGAGCCGTCGGAACCGGAGTCGGAGCCGGAGCCGGTCGAGCCGTCGCTGCGGTGCGAGGGCAGGGTTCCCGTGCCGTCCGGGACCGAGTGGGTGCCCTTGCGGTAGAACTCGTACCAGGACAGGACCAGGTTGAGGTAGTCCTGCGAGTTGTTGTAGCTGAGGATCGCGCTGTTCATGTCGGCCTGGACGGACAGGTCCCAGCCGTAGCGGCACAGGTAGTGGCCGGCGGCGAGCGCCGCGTCGTAGACGTTGTTGGGGTCCTTGACGCCGTCGCCGTTGCCGTCGCGGCCCGCCCACGCCCAGGTCGAGGGGATGAACTGCATGGGGCCGACGGCCTGGTCGTACTGGCTGTTGCCGTCGTACTTGCCGCCGTCGGTGTCCGCGATGAGCGCGAAGCCGTTGCCGTCGAGCTGCGGGCCGAGGATCCGGTGCAGGGTGTTGCCCTCGGCGTCGACGTCGCCGCCGCGGGCCTGGCCGGACTCGACCTTGCCGATGGCCGCGAGCAGCTGCCACGGCAGGTTGCAGCCGGGCTTGGAACTGCGCAGCTCCGCCTCGGCCTTCTTGTAGGCGTCCAGGACGGTGGCGGGTATGCCGGCCTCGGCCGCGCCCCGGGAGACGGCGGTGCCGATGCTCGACGAGGAGGCCGTGGGGCTCGCGCTGGGGTTCGGGCTGTTGAGCGGCGGCAGGTCCGTGTAGTACGGCGAGTTGCCGGTGGCGCCGTCGGCGGCCCCGGCTCCGTCGGGCGCGGAGGTGCTGGCGCCGGCGTTGGCCTGTCTGCCCGTGTCCCCGGTGGTGGCGCCCGGAGCCTGGGAAGCGGACAGTGCCGCCACCGCCAACGCGGCCGCGGCGGTCGTCGCCGCTCCCTTGCGCAGCCGCTTGCCGAATTGCGCCGCCATAAGGTGAACCCCTCCCATGGACGCCTTCTGAGCGCCCGTCTCCGTCTGTCCGCTCGCCTCTGGTGTGACGGTCGACCCGGTGCTGTGGTTGCCCCCTGTTACCTCTTTCGCGTGGTGAGGTAGCGCATCCGGCCGTGCACGCCGGGGCGGCGACCCAGGCGACCCTACGACAACTTCCTTTCCACGGACACCCGGCGGTGCCCGATTTTCACCAGTTGGCCATTCCCCGTTGAACGATGGTGGTGTCCCGGATACTTGCCGTACGCGATCACTTGTTCGGCGCTCCGGCCGACGACTCTTCCAGGAGGCCCCGGTGCCGTTCACTCTCAGCCATGCCGCCGCCGTGCTACCCGCCGTGCGCGGCGACGGGACCGGGCGCGGACGGCTGGTGCCGGCGGTGCTGGTCGCGGGGTCCTTCGCACCCGACCTCACCTACTACGCGGCGAGCGCTGTGCCGGACGCGATGGAGTTCGGCTCGGTCACGCACTCCTTCGCCGGTGTCCTCACCGTCGACGTGCTGTTCTCCTGGGCGCTGGTGGCGCTGTGGCTGCTGGTCCGGGAACCCCTCGTGGCCCTCGCGCCCCGCGCCCGGCAGGGGCGGGTGGCCGCGCTGCTGCGCTGCGGGGCGCCACGCGCGCATGCGGGGTTCTCGGTGGCCGCGTGGTGGTACGTCTCCGCCGTGCTCGGCGGGCTCACGCACGTCGTCTGGGACGCGTTCACGCACCACGACCGCTGGGGGACGCGGCTGATCCCGGCGATCGGGCGGAACGTCGCGGGCATGCCGCTGTACACCCTGCTCCAGTACGGCAGTTCGGCGGTCGGCGCGGCCGTGCTCGCCGTGTGGACGGTTCGCGCGGTACGGCGGGCGCCGGCGGCGGAGCCGGTGGGGGTGCCGCTGCTGTCGGTACGGGACCGGTGGTGGGCCGGCGCCGGAATCACCGGCTGCGCCCTGCTCGCGGCGGTGCAGCGGGCGCTGCGGTGGTGGGAGTACTGGGGGGCTACGGCCAAACCCTGGGAGCTGCTCCCCACGGTGCTCTTCGGAACCGGCGCGGGGCTGTTGCTCGGGGTGCTGGGGTACGCCGTGGCGGTCAGGGTGTGGCGTCCGGCTCCGGTGGCCGGCGACGTGCGGCGGAGCCCGTCGGCCGTTCGGTGAGGCTCGCCACGAACACGGTCATGGTCCGGGGGCGGCGGGGGCCGGGGAGCGCGGTCAGGAGCAGCGCGAGGTAGCTGCGGGCGAGGTCGAGCCACTGGCGCAGGTCGGGGCGGGCGCGCAGCCGGCGTCGGAGGCGGATAACCGACCGGCGCACGGAGACCGCGAGGTCGGCGGGGATGCGGGCGGAGCTGGCGTCGGCCGCCTGGGCCGGGGCCGACGGGGACGCCGTGACCTGAGCGGAGGCGGAGGCGGAACGGGCCTTGGCCGGAGGCCTGCTCTGGGGCGTCCGGCGGTGAACCATGCGTATACCCATGGCCGCATCCTTGCCGGTGGCGGGGGCCGGGGCGTTCTGACGGGGTCCACGCGAGTGATGGGACAGCACCCCCTTTCGCTCTGCCCCCTTCGCTCCGCCGCGCTCTGCCCCTTTCGCTCCGCCGCGCCCTCCCCCTCCGCTCCGCCGCGCCCTCCCCCTTCGCTCCGCCGCAACGGCGAGCAGTCGCAGCGGCGCTTCCCGGCGGTGCCGAACCGGGCCCGTCCGTGGGTTCGGCACCGCCGGAAGCCGCCGTCGTGGCTGAGCACCGTTGCAGCGGAGAAGCAGCTGCGCGAGCGGCCCTCTCTGCCGACGCTCGCCGGAGGCGTCAGTGCGCGGCCGATTCCCAGTCCGGGCCCACGCCCACCGACACGTCCAGGGGCGCCCTGAGGTGGACCGCGTCGGACATCTGGTCGCGCAGGAGGGCTTCTACCCGGTCCCGCTCGCCGGGGGCGATCTCCAGGACGATTTCGTCGTGGACCTGGAGGAGCATCCGGGACTTCAGCTCCGACTCGCGCAGTGCGCCGTCCACCCTCAGCATGGCGATCTTGACGATGTCCGCCGCCGTGCCCTGGATGGGCGCGTTGAGCGCCATCCGCTCGGCCGCCTCCCGGCGCTGGCGGTTGTCGCTGTTGAGGTCGGGGAGGTAGCGGCGGCGGCCGAAGAGCGTCGCCGTGTAGCCGGTGGTACGCGCCTCGTCGACGACCCGGCGCAGGTAGTCGCGGACCCCGCCGAAGCGCTCGAAGTACGTGTCCATCAGGGCACGGGCCTCGCCCGCGTCGATGTTCAGCTGCTGGGAGAGGCCGAACGCCGACAGACCGTAC
Source organism: Streptomyces sp. NPDC058464 (assembly GCF_042721035.1). Taxonomy (NCBI): domain Bacteria; kingdom Bacillati; phylum Actinomycetota; class Actinomycetes; order Kitasatosporales; family Streptomycetaceae; genus Streptomyces; species Streptomyces sp. NPDC058464. Next base: position 128,383 of record NZ_JBHXMA010000003.1, on the reverse strand, counting down.
GCGAGGCCGTACGACATCGCCTTGATCTTGCGGCGCATCTCCGCGTCGACGGCCGAGCGGTCGACGTCGAACACCTGGGAGGCGACCGTGTTGTGCAGGTCCTCCCCGGAGCTGAACGCCTCGATCAGGCCCTCGTCCTCGGAGAGGTGGGCCATCACGCGGAGCTCGATCTGGCTGTAGTCCGCGGTCATGAGCGACTCGAAGCCCTCGCCCACGACGAAGCCCCGGCGGATCGCCCGGCCCTCGTCGGTGCGGACCGGGATGTTCTGGAGGTTGGGGTCGGTGGAGGAGAGGCGGCCGGTCGCGGCGACGGTCTGGTTGAAGGTGGTGTGGATGCGGTCGTCGGCGGCGACGGTCTTGATGAGGCCCTCGACCGTGACCCTCAGCTTGGCCTGCTCGCGATGCCGGAGCATGATCACCGGCAGTTCGTTCTCGGTCTGGCCGGCGAGCCAGGCGAGCGCGTCGGCGTCGGTGGTGTAACCGGTCTTGGTCTTCTTCGTCTTGGGCAGCGCCAGCTCGCCGAAGAGGACCTCCTGGAGCTGCTTGGGCGAGCCCAGGTTGAACTCGTGGCCGGCCGCCGCGTGCGCCTCCTTCACGGCCTGCTGCACCGCGCCCGCGAACATCTGCTCCATCGCTTCCAGATGGGCGCGGTCGGCGGCGATGCCGTGCCGCTCCATGCGGGCCAGCAGGACCGACGTGGGCAGTTCCATGTCACGGAGGAGATCCGCCGCGCCGACCTCCTGGAGCCGCTCCCCGAAGGCCTCGCCGAGGTCGAGGATCGCGCGGGCCTGGATCATCAGCGCCTCGGCCTCGGCGCCGTCTTCCGCGCCGAACGCGAGCTGGCCGTCGGCCGCGGCGGCGGGGGCCAGCTCGCGGTGCAGGTACTCCAGGGACAGCGCGTCCAGGTCGAAGGAGCGGCGGCCGGGCTTGACCAGGTAGGCGGCGAGCGCGGTGTCCATGGCGACGCCCTCGATGGTCCAGCCGTGCTCGGCGAAGACCCGCATGGCGCCCTTGGCGTTGTGGAAGACCTTGGGCCGCGCGGCGTCGGCCAGCCAGGCCGCCCACGCGTTCTCGTCGGCCTCGTCCAGCTCGGCGGGGTCGAACCAGGCGGCCGGGCCGTCGGGCGTGGCGAGGGCGACCTCGGCGACCGAGCCGGTGCCGAGCGCCCAGGTGTCGACGGTGGCGATGCCCAGCGGACCGGTGCCGTGCCCGGCGAGCCAGCCGGCCAGCTCGCCGGTGCCCAGGACGGTGGCGTCGACCTCCACGCCCGCCTCGGCGACCGGCGTGGACTCGGCCTCCTCGGCGCCGGGGTCGACGGCGTAGAGCCGCTCGCGCAGTGACGGGTTGCGGATCTCCAGGGTGTCCAGGATCATCGCGACGTTCTTGCGGTCGTACGGCGCGCGCTCCAGGTCGGCGACCGTCTTCGGCAGCTCCACGGCCCGCTCCAGCTCGGTGAGCCGGCGGTTCAGCTTGACGGACTCCAGGTGGTCGCGGAGGTTCTGGCCGGCCTTGCCCTTCACCTCGTCGACGCGCTCCACCAGCTCGGCGAAGGAGCCGAACTGGTTGATCCACTTCGCGGCGGTCTTCTCGCCGACGCCCGGGATGCCGGGGAGGTTGTCGGACGGGTCACCGCGCAGGGCCGCGAAGTCGGGGTACTGGGCGGGCGTCAAGCCGTACTTCTCGAAAACCTTCTCCGGGGTGAAGCGGGTCAGCTCGGAGACGCCCTTCGTCGGGTAGAGGACCGTGGTGTGCTCGGTGACCAGTTGGAAGGAGTCGCGGTCGCCGGTGACGATCAGGACCTCGAAGCCCTCGGCCTCGGCCTGGGTGGCGAGGGTGGCGATGATGTCGTCGGCCTCGAAGCCCTCGACGGCGAAGCGCTGCGCGTGCATGGCGTCGAGCAGCTCGCCGATCAGCTCGACCTGGCCCTTGAACTCGTCCGGCGTCTTGGAGCGGTTCGCCTTGTACTCGGTGAACTCCTCGGAGCGCCAGGTCTTGCGCGAGACGTCGAACGCCACCGCGAAGTGCGTGGGTGCCTCGTCACGCAGGGTGTTGGCCAGCATCGACGCGAAGCCGTAGATCGCGTTCGTCGGCTGGCCCGTCGCGGTCGTGAAGTTCTCCGCGGGCAGCGCGAAGAACGCGCGGTACGCCAGCGAGTGCCCGTCCATGAGCATCAGCCGGGGACGGGGGCCGCCGGGGGTCTTGTCGGTCTGCTTCGCTGCTGTCTCTGCCACGCCCCCGATCCTGCCACGCCGCACTGACAGTGAGGGCCGACGGTTCGGGTTGCGGCGGGCCCGGCACCGCCTGACGGCGCCGTCGCGGCTGATCACCGTCGCGGCCGATCAGCGTCGCCGCCGAGAAGTCACGGCCGAGAAGTCACGGCCGAGAAGTCACGGCCGACAGGGCGCGACCGGGAAGCCGACAGGTCGCGACCCGGAAGTCGACAGCAGACATTGCTTGCGTTCCGCTCCGCAGACCGTGCTCGATCGTTGTCGGTGGCGCGTGCGAGTATCGGGTGTCCAGGGCAGTGGTGCCGGTGTAGTAGGGAGAACGTGCGATGGCGACGAAGCCGCCCAAGGAGGATCCGGTCCAGGACGCGCCGCAGGTCGCGGAGCCGAAGCACGCGGCCGCGGGGCTGCCCGCCATCGGGCACACCCTGCGCATCGCGCAGCAGCAGATGGGCGTGAAGCGCACCGCGCTGACGCTGCTGCGCGTCAACCAGAAGGACGGCTTCGACTGCCCCGGCTGCGCCTGGCCGGAGCCCGATCACCGGCACGCGGCCGAGTTCTGCGAGAACGGCGCCAAGGCGGTGGCCGAGGAGGCCACCCTGCGCCGGGTGACGCCGGAGTTCTTCGCGGCGCACTCCGTGGCCGACCTGCACCACCGCAGCGGTTACTGGCTGGGGCAGCAGGGGCGGCTCACCCACCCCATGTATCTCGCCGAGGGCGCCGACCACTACGAGCCGGTCGACTGGGAGCGCGCCTTCGACATCATCGGCGAGGAGATCGCGGCCCTCTCCTCCCCCGACGAGGCGGTCTTCTACACCTCGGGGCGGACCAGCAACGAGGCCGCGTTCCTGTACCAGCTCTTCGCACGCGAGCTGGGCACGAACAACCTGCCGGACTGCTCCAACATGTGCCACGAGTCCTCGGGCTCGGCGCTGACCGAGACGATCGGCATCGGCAAGGGCAGCGTCCACCTGGAGGACCTGTACAAGGCGGACCTGATCATCGTCGCCGGGCAGAACCCGGGGACCAACCACCCCCGGATGCTCTCCGCCCTGGAGAAGGCCAAGGCCAACGGCGCGAAGATCATCAGCGTCAACCCGCTCCCGGAGGCCGGCCTGGAGCGGTTCAAGAACCCGCAGACCCCCCAGGGCATGCTCAAGGGCGCCGCGCTGACCGACCTGTTCCTGCAGATCCGCATCGGCGGCGACCAGGCCCTGTTCCGGCTCCTCAACAAGCTAGTCCTGGAGACCGACGGCGCGGTCGACGAGGAGTTCGTGCGCGAACACACCCACGGATTCGAGGAGTTCGCCGAGGCCGCCCGCGCCGCCGACTGGCACGAGACGCTCACCGCCACCGGACTGACGCGCGAGGAGATCGAGAAGGCCCTCGGCATGGTGCTCGCCTCGGAGCGCACCATCGTCTGCTGGGCGATGGGGCTCACCCAGCACAAGCACTCGGTGCCGACCATCCGAGAGGTCGTCAACTTCCTGCTGCTGCGCGGCAACATCGGCCGCACCGGTGCCGGCGTCTGCCCGGTGCGCGGCCACTCGAACGTGCAGGGCGACCGCACGATGGGCATCTTCGAGCGGCCCGCTCCCGCCTTCCTGGACGCCCTGGAGCGGGAGTTCGGCTTCGCGCCCCCGCGCGAGCACGGCTTCGACGTGGTCCGGGCCATCGAGGCACTGCGCGACGGCGAGGCGAAGGTCTTCTTCGCGATGGGCGGCAACTTCGTCGGGGCCACTCCCGACACGGAGGTCACCGAGGCGGCGATGCGGCGCGCGCGGCTGACCGTGCACGTGTCGACGAAGCTCAACCGCTCGCACGTGGTCACGGGCGCGCGTGCGCTGATCCTGCCGACGCTCGGCCGGACCGAGCGCGATCTCCAGGGCGGCGGCGAGCAGTTCGTGACCGTCGAGGACTCCATGGGCATGGTGCACGCCTCACGCGGCCGCCTGGAGCCCGCGAGCCCGCACCTGCTGTCGGAGCCGGCCATCGTGTGCCGCCTGGCCCGCCGGGTGCTCGGCGAGAACAGCCGTACGCCGTGGGAGGAGTTCGAGAAGGACTACGCGGCGATCCGGGACCGGGTGGCCCGTGTGATCCCCGGCTTCGAGGACTTCAACGCGCGCGTGGCGCACCCGGGCGGCTTCGCGCTCCCGCACGCCCCGCGCGACGAGCGCCGGTTCCCGACGGCCACGGGCAAGGCGAACTTCACGGCGGCCCCGGTGGAGTACCCCGAACTGCCCGAGGGCCGGCTGCTGTTGCAGACACTGCGCTCGCACGACCAGTACAACACCACGATCTACGGCCTGGACGACCGCTACCGGGGCATCAGGAACGGGCGCCGGGTGGTCCTGGTGAACCCGGAGGACGCCCGGCTGCTGGGCGTCGCCGACGGGGCGTACGTGGACCTGGTCGGCGAGTGGAAGGACGATGTGGAGCGCCGGGCGCCGGGCTTCCGGGTGGTGCACTACCCGACCGCCCGGGGCTGCGCGGCCGCGTACTACCCGGAGACCAATGTGCTGGTGCCGCTCGACGCGACCGCGGACACCAGCAACACCCCGGCCAGCAAGTCCGTGGTGATCCGTCTGGAGGCAGGTGTGCCGCACCCGAGGACCGCCGTCTGAGCGCCCGCTCAGTTCGTCTGGAAGAATCGGCGGCCGACTGAGCGTTTGCTCAGTCGGAGAGACAGCCGCATGACGAACGGAGCCGGCCCATGGGCGAGCAGCAGCACGTGAAGTTCCCGCAGGAGGTCATCGACGAGTACGCCGCGCTCGGTGTCGACCTGCGGGCCCTGTTCTCCGCGGGTCACCTCGGCAACCGCATGGGCGTCCAGATCATGGAGGCCTCCGCGGAGCGGGTCGTCGGCACCATGCCGGTGGAGGGCAACACCCAGCCGTACGGACTGCTGCACGGCGGTGCCAGCGCGGTGCTGGCGGAGACCCTGGGCTCGGTCGGTTCGATGCTGCACGGCGGCAGTTCGAAGATCGCGGTGGGTGTCGACCTGAACTGCACGCATCATCGCGGGGCTCGCTCCGGCCTGGTCACGGGCGTGGCCACGCCCGTCCACCGGGGGCGTTCGACGGCGACGTACGAGATCGTGATCAGCGACGAGGAGGGCCGGCGGGTGTGCAGCGCCCGGCTGACCTGTCTGCTGCGTGACGTGCGCCCGGGCGACGAGGTCCACGTCCAGCAGGGCTCCGGCGCCTGAGGAGCACCCCGGCGGAGCGAACGGCCTCGGCACCGCGAGCCGAGGTCAGCGCCCGGGTAAGAGAGCGGCGCGCAGCGCGCCCCGCACCACCCCGGCGCACCACGCCGGGAAATGCGAAGAAGTTCCGAAGGCTTGACTTTCTTTCCCCGGTGTAACTCTACGTAATACGCGTGTAATCCGCATTCGCTGTTTCACCCCAGTTCCCAGGGGGCGTCGCGCTCCCCGCCCACCTCGAAAGTCGCCCACAGCAACGGTCGCGCGTCATGCCCAAAACCGCTGAGACGCCTGAACGGATCATGCCGGGTCCTGCAGGTTCTCAGAATGCGGACGGGGCGAATCGGGCTCAATTCCTGCTTTCCCCCCACGCTGTACCGCTCTGCATTACCTCGTGTCATAACAAGAGCGTCACAGCCTTGGTCAAGCCCTCCTCCACGTTCCTCGCGCGCGCTTAGAGTCACGGCCAGTCACCGCTCCATGGGGAGTTCGGTACCGGCGCGGCACTCGTCGTTCCCTGCAAGGGGGCGCACTGCCCACGGAAAGGATCGATTGTGCGACAGCGTTCTCTGGTGATTCTTACCTCCGTTCTGACCACCGGAGCCCTGACCCTCACTGCCTGCGGCTCCCGCGACGACAACAGCAAGAGCAGCGACAGCGGCAACGTGACGGTCACGATCGGCGTCGACGCCCCTCTGACCGGCGCGAACTCCGCCACGGGTCTCGGCATCCAGTACGGCGCCCAGATCGCCGTCGACGACGCCAACAAGAACAAGACCGTCCCGGGCGTCACCTTCAAGATCAAGGCGCTGGACGACAAGGCGGTTCCGGCCACCGGCCAGCAGAACGCCACCCAGCTCGTCTCCGACACCAGCGTGCTCGGCGTCGTCGGCCCGCTCAACTCCGGTGTGGCCACGCAGATGCAGCAGGTCTTCGCCACCGCCAACCTGGTGGAGATCTCGCCGTCCAACACCAACCCCGAGCTGACGATGGGCAAGAACTGGCAGACCAGCCCGTCCCGCCCGTTCAAGACGTACTTCCGCACCGCGACCACCGACGCCCTCCAGGGCGCGTACGCGGCGGACTACGCCTACAACGTCGCCAAGAAGAAGAAGGCCTTCGTCGTCGACGACAAGCAGACCTACGGCGCGGGTCTGTCGAAGATCTTCTCGGAGCAGTTCGCCAAGCAGGGCGGCAAGGTCATCGGCACCGACCACGTCAACACCGGTGACCGTGACTTCTCGACCCTGGTCACGAAGATCAAGAACTCGGGCGCCGACATCCTCTACTACGGCGGCCAGTACGACGAGTCCGAGGTGCTGACCAAGCAGCTCAAGGCCGCCGGTGCCAAGATCCCGCTGTTCGGCGGCGACGGCATGTTCACCCCGACCTACATCAAGACGGCCGGCACGGCCTCCGAGGGCGACCTGGTGACCTCGATCGGCGTCCCGGTCGACACCCTGCCCGCCGCCAAGGACTTCGTGGACACCTACAAGGCCAAGAAGTACCCCGGCGACTACGGCACCTACGGCTCGTACTCCTACGACGCCACCACCGCGATCATCAAGGCCGTCGGCACCGTCGTGAAGGACGGCAAGATCCCCACCGACGCCCGCTCCCAGATCGTCAGCGCCGTCCAGAGCACCTCCTTCGAGGGCATCTCCGGCAAGATCGCGTTCGACCAGTACGGCGACACCACGAACAAGCAGCTGACCGTCTACAAGGTCGTCAGCGGTGAGTGGAAGTCCGTCCAGAGCGGCGTGGCCACCCCGAAGTAACCAGCCATAACCTCTCGCACCACCAGGGCCGCGCGGCGCAGACCAACCGTCACCGCGCGGCCCGCCTTCTACCGCCCCCCTGACTCTCCCCACCACATGGAGGCCATGCGGTGAACACCCTGCCGCAGCAGCTGGCCAACGGGCTGTTCCTCGGCTCGATGTACGGTCTGATCGCCATCGGCTACACGATGGTGTACGGCATCGTCCAGCTCATCAACTTCGCCCATGGCGAGATCTTCATGACCGGAGGCTTCGGCGCCCTCACGGTCTACCTTCTCCTGCCGGACGGCATATCCATGTGGGTAGCCCTGCCGGCGATGCTCATCGGCGGCGCTCTGGTCGCCGTGCTCATCGCCGTCGGCGCCGAACGCTTCGCCTACCGACCGCTGCGCGGCGCACCACGCCTCGCCCCGCTGATCACCGCGATCGGCCTGTCCCTCGCGCTGCAGCAGGCGGTCTTCAACTGGTACCACGTCGACGGCGACGCGAAGACCGCCCGGGTCTTCCCGCAGCTGCCGTTCGGCCCCCTGCACATCGGCTCCGTGACGGTGCAGAGCGGTGACATCTTCCTGATCATCGCCGCCCCGCTGTGCATGGCGATCCTCGCCCTGTTCGTCCGGCTCTCCCGCACCGGCCGCGCCATGCAGGCCACCGCCCAGGACCCGGACACCGCCCAGCTGATGGGCATCGACACCAACCGCATCATCGTCATCGCCTTCGCGATCGGCGGCTTCTTCGCGGCCGTGGCCGGTGTCTCGTACGGCCTCAAGTACGGCTCCGTCTCCTACGACATGGGCTTCATCGCCGGTCTGAAGGCGTTCACCGCGGCCGTCCTCGGCGGCATCGGCAACATCTACGGCGCCATGCTCGGCGGCCTCGTCCTCGGTATCGCCGAGGCCATGGCCACCGCCTACATCGCCAACGTCCCCGGCATGCAGCAGCTCGGCGGTGGCGGCTGGGCCTCCGTGTGGGCCTTCGTCCTGCTGATCCTCGTACTCCTCTTCAGACCACAGGGTCTGCTCGGCGAACGCGTCGCGGACAGGGCGTGAGCAGCATGACCGACACCACCAACTCCCCGGCCGCGGCGGAGCACGGGCCCGTCCCGCTGCCGCTGTCCGTCGCCCGGCTGCTCGTCGTCGTGGGCGCCGTGGGCACCATCGCCAGCACGTTCATGAGCTGGACCTGGACGTCCGAGTTCCCCGGCGACCTGACCGTCTACGGCTACCCGGCCGGCCTGCAGATCCTCGCCCTCGTGGGCGGCGCCCTGACCCTGCTGTTCGGGCTCACCCTGTGGGACGTCAGGGGGCTGCGCTGGCTGAACCCCGCGGGCGCCACCTCCCCGGTCTTCCTGACGGCCCTGTCGGCGTTCGCCGTCTGCTGGTTCACCGGCATCGCCATCGCCGTCGACCTCAACGGCCTGGTCAACCTGGACCCGGGCGCCTACGTGGCGATGGCGGCCTCCGCGCTGCCCGTCGTCGGCGCCCTCGCGCTGCCCCACCCGGCCCCCGGCACCGGCTTCCGCGGCTACCTGGCCAAGCCTCAGCAGCCCGCTCCGGCCAAGACGACACCGCTCGGCGAGCGCATCATCATCACGGTCGGCGTCGCGCTCGCCCTGGTGACCTTCACCTACGGCATCGGCATCGACAACGACGCGAGCGAGACCTTCATCGGCTACCTGCTGCTGCTCGTCTTCGCCGCCTGGGGCCTCATGCACACCGGCCTCGTCGACCGCTTCGCGACCACCGCGGCGCACCACAAGGGGTTCGCCTCGGCGCTCGCCTTCGTCGCCGCCGTGATCTTCCCCTTCACCCAGAGCGACGACCACAACGCCAACGTCGGCGTGAACATCCTGATCTTCGCCACCGTCGCCCTGGGCCTGAACATCGTCGTCGGCCTCACCGGTCTGCTCGACCTCGGTTACGTCGCGTTCCTCGGTGTCGGCGCCTACGCCGCCGCCCTGGTCTCCGGTTCCGAGTACTCCCGGTTCTCCGGTGTGCACTTCCCGTTCTGGGCCGCCGCCCTCACCGGCATGGCCGCCTCGCTGATCTTCGGTGTGCTGATCGGCGCGCCGACCCTGCGGCTGCGCGGCGACTACCTGGCCATCGTGACGCTCGGCTTCGGTGAGATCTTCCGCATCACCGTCAACAACCTCGACGGCGACTCCGGCCCGAACATCACCCGCGGCCCCAACGGCATCACCCAGATCCCGGACCTGAACATCTTCGGGTTCAACCTGGGCGACTCGCACAACATCCTCGGGCACACCCTGGGCAGGTTCGCCAACTACCTGTTCCTGATGCTCATCGTCACGGCGATCGTCGTGCTCGTCTTCACACGCGCCGCCGACTCCCGTATCGGCCGCTCCTGGATCGCCATCCGCGAGGACGAGACCGCCGCGACCGCCATGGGCATCAACGGCTTCCGCGTCAAGCTGATCGCCTTCGCCCTCGGCGCCTCCCTCGCGGGCCTCGCCGGCACGGTGATGGCACACGTGAACTACAGCGTGAACCCGCAGCCGTACCAGTTCGCCGGCGCCGCCCCGCCCAACTCGGCCTTCCTGCTGGCCGCCGTCGTCCTCGGCGGCATGGGCACCGTCAGCGGCCCGCTGCTCGGCGCGAGCGTGCTCTACCTGGTCCCGGAGAAGCTCCAGTTCCTCCAGAACTACGAGCTGTTCGCCTTCGGTATCGCGCTGATCGTGCTGATGCGGTTCCGGCCGGAGGGCATCATCGCCAACCGCCGCCGCCAGCTGGAGTTCCACGAGACCGGCCAGCTCGACGTACCCGCGCAGGAGACGCTGAGCGACGATCCGGCCGTCACCAAGGCAGGGGCGTAGGAACCATGACGACACCTGTACTCGAAGCCCGTGACGTCACGATGCGCTTCGGCGGCCTGACCGCCGTCCGCTCCGTCGACTTCACGGTCAACAGCGGCGAGATCGTCGGTCTGATCGGCCCGAACGGTGCCGGCAAGACCACCTTCTTCAACTGCCTCACCGGCCTGTACGTCCCCACCGAGGGCACGGTCTCGTACCAGGGCAAGGTGCTGCCGCCCAAGCCGCACCTGGTGACGCAGGCGGGCATCGCGCGGACGTTCCAGAACATCCGGCTCTTCGCCAACATGACCGTCCTGGAGAACGTCCTCGTGGGCCGCCACACGCGGACCAAGGAGGGCCTGTGGTCCGCGCTGCTGCGTGGTCCCGGCTTCCGCAAGGCCGAGAAGGAGTCCGAGGCGAAGGCCATGGAGCTCCTGGAGTTCATCGGCCTCGCCGCCAAGCGGGACCACCTCGCGCGCAACCTGCCCTACGGCGAGCAGCGCAAGCTGGAGATCGCGCGGGCGCTGGCCAGCGAGCCGGGCCTGCTGCTGCTCGACGAGCCGACGGCCGGCATGAACCCGCAGGAGACCCGCGCCACCGAGGAACTGGTCTTCGCCATCCGGGACAAGGGCATCGCCGTCCTCGTCATCGAGCACGACATGCGCTTCATCTTCAACCTGTGCGACCGGGTCGCCGTCCTCGTCCAGGGCGAGAAGCTCGTCGAGGGCACCTCCGACGTCGTACAGGCGGACGAGCGCGTCGTCGCCGCGTATCTGGGCGAACCCTTCGAGGGCGACCCCGGTCAGGCGGAGGCCGCCGAGGTCGAGGCCGCGGAGGCCGCGGACAGTGTCGAGGCGGACAGCACCACCAAGGGAGAGGCCCAGTGACCGCACTGCTGGAGGTCGAGGACCTCAGGGTCGCCTACGGCAAGATCGAGGCCGTCAAGGGCATCTCGTTCAGCGTCGAGGCCGGTCAGGTCGTGACCCTCATCGGCACCAACGGCGCCGGCAAGACCACGACCCTGCGTACCCTGTCGGGGCTGCTCAAGCCGGCCTCGGGCAGGGTCGTGTTCGACGGCAAGCCGCTCAGCGGGGTGCCGGCGCACAAGATCGTCGCGCTCGGGCTCGCCCACTCCCCCGAGGGCCGGCACATCTTCCCGCGCCTGACCATCGCCGAGAACCTGCAGCTCGGTGCCTTCCTCCGCAAGGACAAGGCGGGCATCGAGAGGGACATCCAGCGGGCCTACGACCTCTTCCCGATCCTGGGCGAGCGGCGCAAGCAGGCCGCGGGCACCCTCTCGGGCGGTGAGCAGCAGATGCTGGCGATGGGGCGCGCGCTGATGTCCCAGCCGAAGCTGCTGATGCTGGACGAGCCGTCCATGGGTCTGTCGCCGATCATGATGCAGAAGATCATGGCGACGATCGTGGAGCTGAAGTCGCAGGGAACAACGATTCTGCTCGTCGAGCAGAACGCGCAGGCGGCGCTGTCGCTGGCCGACCAGGGGCATGTGATGGAGGTCGGCAACATCGTGCTGTCGGGCAGCGGGCAGGATCTGCTGACCGATGAGTCGGTGCGGAAGGCCTACCTGGGCGAGGACTAGGTAGTCGGTCGTCTGACGGCTGGTGGGGGCTGGTCGCGCCCACGCGGCGGAGCCGCACATCGACAACAGCCCCGCGCCCCTTACGGGGCACTACAAAGGCCCGCGTCCCCTTCTCCGGGGCGCGGGCCTTGTCGTATGTCTGTCGTCTGTGCGGGTCAGCCCTTGCTGGACTTCTTCTCGTCGCTGTCCGCGATGACGGCCTCGGCGACCTGCTGCATCGACATGCGGCGGTCCATCGACGTCTTCTGGATCCAGCGGAACGCGGCCGGCTCGGTCAGGCCGTACTCGGTCTGGAGGATGGACTTCGCGCGGTCGACCAGCTTGCGGGTCTCCAGGCGCAGGGTGAGGTCGGCGACCTCCTGCTCCAGCTGCTTCAGCTCGGTGAAGCGGGAGACGGCCATCTCGATCGCCGGGACGACGTCGCTCTTGCTGAACGGCTTGACCAGGTACGCCATCGCGCCCGCGTCCCGGGCCCGCTCGACGAGGTCGCGCTGCGAGAAGGCGGTGAGCATCAGCACCGGGGCGATGGACTCCTCGGCGATCTTCTCGGCCGCCGAGATGCCGTCCAGCTTGGGCATCTTGACGTCGAGGATGACCAGGTCGGGGCGGTGCTCGCGGGCCAGCTCGACGGCCTGCTCGCCGTCACCGGCCTCACCGACGACCGTGTACCCCTCCTCCTCCAGCATCTCTTTCAGGTCGAGCCGGATCAGGGCCTCGTCCTCGGCGATGACGACACGGGTCGTCATCGGAGGCACGTGCGACTTGTCGTCGGGTGCGTCGACTGGCTGGGGCGACTCGGCGGCGGTCACGGGGGCTCCTCGTTCAGGGCAGGGGTACTGCTGACAAGAGCCTACCTAGCTACGGTATGGTGGACGCGCGGAGGGTCGGGGATCACCTTTGATTCTTCGAGCCCCGGTAGCCCAATTGGCAGCAGGCAACGGATTCAAAACCCGTACAGTGTCGGTTCGAGTCCGACCCGGGGCACTTTTCCTTGGATTCCAAGGTCGCGATTATTGCGTGGCCGAAGGGCCCCTCCGCCGGGCGGAGGGGCCCTTCGCGCGTTACTTGGGGCTGTCGTCCTCACCGATGTGGTGGACCCGGACCATGTTGGTCGAGCCGGAGACACCGGGCGGGGAACCCGCCGTGATGACCACGATGTCGCCCTTCTGGCAGCGGCCGTACTTCAGCAGCAGCTCGTCCACCTGGTCGACCATCTTGTCCGTCGAGTCGACGTGCGGGCCGAGGAGGGTCTCGACGCCCCAGGTGAGGTTGAGCTGGGAGCGGGTGGCCGGTTCCGGGGTGAAGGCCAGCAGCGGGATCGGCGAGCGGTAGCGGGAGAGCCGGCGGACCGTGTCTCCCGACTCGGTGAACGCGACGAGGAACTTCGCGTTCAGGAAGTCGCCCATCTCGGCGGCGGCCCGGGCCACCGCGCCGCCCTGGGTGCGGGGCTTGTTGCTCTCGGTCAGCGGCGGCAGGCCCTTGGCGAGGATGTCCTCCTCGGCCGCCTCGACGATCTTCGCCATGGTACGGACGGTCTCGATCGGGTACTTGCCGACGCTGGTCTCGCCGGAGAGCATCACCGCGTCCGTGCCGTCGATGACCGCGTTGGCGACGTCGGAGGCCTCGGCGCGGGTGGGGCGGGAGTTCTCGATCATCGAGTCGAGCATCTGGGTGGCGACGATGACCGGCTTGGCGTTGCGCTTGGCGAGCTTGATCGCGCGCTTCTGGACGATCGGCACCTGCTCCAGCGGCATCTCCACGCCCAGGTCGCCGCGGGCGACCATGATGCCGTCGAAGGCGGCCACGATCCCGTCGATGTTCTCGACGGCCTGCGGCTTCTCGACCTTGGCGATCACGGGAAGGCGGCGGCCCTCCTCGGCCATGATGCGGTGGACGTCCTCGATGTCCCGGCCGCTGCGCACGAAGGACAGGGCGATCACGTCGACGCCGGTGCGCAGCGCCCACCGCAGGTCGGCCTCGCCCTTGTCGGACAGCGCCGGGACGGAGACCGCGACCCCGGGGAGGTTCAGGCCCTTGTGGTCGGAGACCATGCCGCCCTCGACCACCGTGGTGTGCACGCGGGGGCCGTCGACGTGGGTGACCTCCAGGCAGACCTTGCCGTCGTCGACGAGGACGCGCTCACCGGGAGTGACGTCACCGGCCAGGCCCGTGTACGTCGTACCGCACTGGTGCCGGTCGCCCTCGGCACCCTCCTCCACCGTGATGACGAAGGCGTCACCGCGTTCGAGGAGTACGGGGCCTTCGGTGAAGCGGCCGAGCCGGATCTTCGGGCCTTGAAGGTCGGCGAGGATCCCGATGCTGCGGCCGGACTCGTCGGAGGCCTTGCGGACACGCTGGTAACGCTCCTCGTGCTCGGCGTGGGTGCCGTGGCTGAGGTTGAGTCGGGCGACGTCCATTCCGGCCTCGACCAGGGCCTTGATCTGGTCGTACGAGTCGGTGGCGGGCCCCAGAGTACAAACGATCTTTGCTCGGCGCATGCTTCGAGCCTAGGCCTTACCGGCGGGTAGAGAATTGGTCGCACATGACGACCCAACAACCTTTGCGTGAAGGCATATTGACAAGTGTTGAATTGTGCGGCACCCCGCTCCTATGAGCATCTCGCACTTGTTGAATACAGCGTGATCACTGTCGCCATTCGATATTCCGAACGCGTTTTCCCGGAGTCACGACCGCGGCGAGTCACAGCCGCGGCGGCGCCATGGTGAAATGCGCACCGACCCGAGCGGTGACACGCAGTCGCGGAGGCTCCAGATCGAGGGGTTCGGCGGCCTCCGCGAAGTCGGCGGCCCTGGCCATCCGGCGGACCCCGCGGTCGAAGCCCGCCCGGTACGGCTCCTCCCCCTCGGCGCCGGTGTCGGCGAGCTCGACCAGGGCGGCGAGGGAGGTGCCGAGGGCGCTCGCGTACTCGCGGGCGCGCTGGACCGCGTCGGCGACCGCGCGCCGTCGGGCCTCGCCGTGCACGGACGAGTCCGGGCGCAGCGACCACCAGGGGCCGTCGACCCGGGTCAGCTCCAAGTCCGCGAGCCGGGTGACGAGTTCGCCGAGGACGGTGAAGTCGGTGAACTCCGCGGTGAGCTGGACCCTTCCCTGGTAGCTGCGGACGCGCTCGCCCCGGCCGCGCTCGGCGAGTTCGGGGGCGACGGAGAAGACCCCGGTCGACAGCCGGGCCACCGCTTCGCCGTACGACTTGATCAGGTCGAGGGCGGCGGCGTTGCGGCGGGTCAGGTCGTCCAGCGTCGAACGGCGGTCCCGGCCCCGGGCGCTGACCATGACGGCGATCCGGGCCAGTTCGGGCTCGACCTCCAGCTCGGCCTCGCCGTGCACGACGAGGAGCGGGGCGTCGGGCGTGCCGGCCGTCCGGCGCTCCCCGGGCGAGGACGAGGGTGAGGTCATACGTCCCACTCTGTCACGCCATCCCCGCTTGTGCGCCCCGGAGTTCACCGCGCGGGTCACCAGATCGAAACCTCCCGGACCTGTTGCCGTCAGTCATGCCCAGGACAGAATCTACGCGCGTCGTTGACCGAATCTCGAGGAGATCAAGACATGCCCTTGAACCGCCGGAAGTTCCTGGAGAAGTCCGCCGCCACCGGAGCGGGAGTGGCGATCGCCGGCGCGGCGGCGGCCCCGGCGCAGGCCGCACCGGCTGCCGCGACCCACACCAAGCAGCCCAAGCGGTACTCCCTCACCGTCATGGGCACCACCGACCTGCACGGGCACGTCTTCAACTGGGACTACTTCAAGGACGCGGAGTACTCCGACAAGGCCGGCAACGCGATGGGCCTGGCGCGCATCTCGACCCTGGTGAACCAGGTGCGTGCCGCGAAGGGCCGGTGCAACACCCTGCTCCTTGACGCCGGTGACACCATCCAGGGCACCCCGCTGACGTACTACTACGCCAAGGTCGACCCGATCACCGCCAAGGGCGGCCCGGTGCACCCGATGGCGCAGGCCATGAACGCGATCGGGTACGACGCGGCGGCGCTCGGCAACCACGAGTTCAACTACGGCATCGAGACCCTGCGCAAGTTCGAGGACCAGCTGCGCTTCCCGCTGCTCGGCGCCAACGCGGTCGACGCGAAGACCCTGAAGCCGGCCTTCCCGCCCTACTTCATCAAGAAGTTCCACGTCCCGGGCGCCCCGCCGGTCAAGGTCGCCGTCCTCGGCCTGACCAACCCGGGCATCGCGATCTGGGACAAGGCCTACGTCCAGGGCAAGCTGGCCTTCCCGGGCCTGGAGGAGCAGGCCGCGAAGTGGGTGCCGAAGCTGAAGGCGATGGGCGCCGACGTGGTCGTGGTCTCGGCCCACTCCGGCTCGTCGGGCACCTCCTCCTACGGCGACCAGGTGCCGTACGTCGAGAACGCGGCCGCGAACGTCGCCCGGCAGGTGCCGGGCATCGACGCGATCCTGGTCGGCCACGCGCACGTGGAGATCCCGGAGCTGAAGATCGTCAACGAGGCCACCGGAAAGACCGTCGTCCTCTCCGAACCGCTCTGCTACGCCGAGCGCCTCACCCTCTTCGACATCGAGCTGGTGTTCGGCAAGGGCAGCTGGGAGGTGGAGTCGGTCGCGGCCTCGCTGCTGAACTCCAACACGGTCGCCGACGACCCGAAGATCACCAGGCTGCTCTCCGACGAGCACGCCAAGGTCGTCGCGTACGTCAACCAGGTCGTCGGCTCCGCGACCGAGACCCTGACCACGGTCGAGGCCCGCTACCAGGACGCCCCGATCATCGACCTGATCACCAAGGTCCAGGAGGACGTGGTCAAGGCGGCCCTGGCCGGCACGGAGTACGCCGCGCTGCCGGTGATCGCACAGGCCTCGCCGTTCTCGCGGACCTCCGAGATCCCGGCCGGCAAGGTGACCATCCGGGACCTGTCCAGCCTCTACGTGTACGACAACACGCTGGTCGCCAAGCTGATGACGGGCGCGCAGATCCGGGCGTACCTGGAGTACTCGGCGGAGTACTTCGTCCGGACGGCCGCCGACGCGACCGTCGACGTGGAGAAGCTGACGAACGCCAACAACCGTCCGGACTACAACTACGACTACGTCTCCGGCCTCCGGTACGAGATCGACATCGCGCAGGCGGCCGGGGCGCGGATCAGGAACCTGACCTACAACGGCGCCGCCCTCGACGACGCGCAGCAGTTCGTCCTCGCGGTGAACAACTACCGCGCCAACGGCGGTGGTGCGTTCCCGTACGTCGCCTCGGCGAAGGAGCTGTGGTCGGAGTCGACGGAGATCCGCACCCGGATCGCGGAGTGGGTGACCGCCAAGGGTGTCCTGGACCCGAAGGACTTCGCGTCGGTGGACTGGAGGCTGACCCGCGAAGGGACGCCGGTGTTCTGAGCGGTCCCGGAGGGCGCCGGGCCGGGGACCGGCGCCCTTGGGTCAGTCGATGAAGCGCTCGGTCGACGAAGCGCTCAGTCCACGAGCGGGGTGAGCTGCCTCGGCTGCTGCTGCGCCGGGACCCGCTCCTCCGGCCGCTCCAGGCCGAAGCTGGTGAAGGCGGTGCGGGCGGGCAGCGGGTAGGGGTCCTTGCCGGTCAGGGTGTTGAGGATGCTGGCGCTGCGCCAGGCGGCCAGGCCCAGGTCCGGGGTGCCGACGCCATGGGTGTGGAGCTCGGCGTTCTGGACGTACGCCGCCCCGGTCACCGACGGGTCGAGGACGAGCCGGAACCGCTCGTCCACGCGCGGGCGTTCGCCGCTGTCCCGGCGCAGATAGGGGTCGAGTCCGGCGAGCAGGCGGCCGAGGGGCCGTTCGCGGTAGCCGGTGGCCAGGACGACGGCGTCGGTGGTGAGCCGGGAGCGGGTGCCCTGCTGGACGTGTTCGAGGTGGAGCTCGACCTTGGTGGTGGCGACGCGTCCGGCGGTGCGGACCTGGACGCCGGGGGTCAGGACGGCATCGGGCCAGCCGCCGTGCAGCGTACGGCGGTACAGCTCGTCGTGGATGGCGGCGATGGTGTCGGTGTCGATGCCCCGGTGCAGCTGCCACTGGGCGGAGACGACCCGGTCCCGGACGGGCTCGGCGAGGGCGTGGAAGTAGCGGGTGTAGTCGGGGGTGAAGTGCTCCAGGCCGAGCTTGGAGTACTCCATGGGCGCGAACGCCTCGCCCCGCCCGATCCAGTGCAGCTTCTCGCGGCCGGCGGGCCGGTGGCGCAGCAGGTCGAGGAAGACCTCGGCGCCGGACTGCCCGGAGCCCACGACGGTGACGTGCTCGGCGGCGAGGAAGGCCTCGCGGTGGTCGAGGTAGTCGGCCGCGTGGACGACCGGGACGATCGGGGACTCCACGAGGGGCTTGAGCGGATCGGGCACGTAGGGGACGGTCCCGACCCCGAGCACGACGTTCTTCGTGTACGTGCGGCCGAGGGACTCGGCCTCGCCGTCCGCGTCGAGGCGGGTGAAGTCGACCTCGAAGAGATCGCGTTCGGAGTTCCAGCGGACGGCGTCGACCTGGTGGGAGAAGCGCAGTCCGGGCAGGCTCTCGGCGACCCAGCGGCAGTACGCGTCGTACTCGGCGCGCTGGATGTGGAAGCGCTCGGCGAAGTAGAAGGGGAAGAGCCGGTCGCGCGCCTTGAGGTAGTTGAGGAACGACCAGGGGCTGGCGGGGTCGGCGAGGGTCACCAGATCGGCGAGGAACGGGACCTGGATGGTGGCGCCGTCGATCAGCAGCCCCGGGTGCCAGTCGAAGCCCGGACGCTGCTCGTAGAAGACGGCGTCGAGTTCGGCGAGCGGGTGGGCGAGCGCGGCAAGGGAGAGGTTGAACGGTCCGATGCCGATGCCGACCAGGTCGCGGGGTGCTTCGGGCTCGTGGTGTGGGGGGTTGGTCATCTGGGGGAGGTTCCTTCCACGAGTTTCAGGAGGAGGGCCAGTTCGTCCGGCCGCGTGTGGGGGTTGAGCAAGGTGGCCTTGAGCCAGAGCCGGCCGTCGAGCCGGGCCCGGCCGAGTACCGCCCGGCCGTCGTGCAGCAGCCTGCGCCGTACGGCGGCGACGTCGTCGTCGGTGGCTCCGGTGGGGCGGAACAGCACCGTGCTGATGTTCGGCCGGTCGTAGAGCTCGAAGCCGGGATGCTCGCGGACCAGGGCGGCGAAGTCCCGCGCCCGTGCGCACACCTGGTCGACCAGCGCGCCGAGTCCGGTGCGGCCCAGGGTCTTGAGGGTGACCGCGATCTTGAGGACGTCGGGGCGCCGGGTGGTGCGCAGGGAGCGGCCGAGCAGGTCGGGGTAGCCGGCCTCGGTGTCGTCGTCGGCGTTGAGGTAGTCGGCGTGCTGGTGGAGCACGCCGAGCTCGGCCGGGCGGGCGACGGCGAGGAGTCCGGCGGCGACCGGCTGCCAGCCGAGTTTGTGCAGGTCGAGGGTGACGCTGTGGGCGCGCTCCAGGCCGGCGAGCTTGTCCCGGTGCCGGTCGCTGAAGGCGAGGCCGCCCCCGTAGGCGGCGTCGACGTGCAGCCGGGCGCCGTGGGCGGCGCAGAGCCCGGCGATCTCGGGGAGGGGGTCGACGAGCCCGGCGTCGGTGGTGCCGGCGGTGGCGGCGACCAGCAGGGGCCGGGGCAGGCGGGTGAGGGCGTCGTGGAGGGCGGCCGGGTCGAGGGTGCCGTTCGGGGCGGGGACCACGACGGGGTCGGGCAGGCCGAGCAGCCAGGCTGCGCGGGGCAGCGAGTGGTGGGCGTTGGCCCCGCAGACCAGCTGGATGCCGCCGCCGGAGGCCTCGCGGGCCAGCAGCAGGGCCAGCTGGTTCGACTCGGTGCCGCCGGTGGTGACCACCGCGTCGGAGAGGCCGATGGTGTGCGCGAGGGTGCGGGTGACCAGGGCTTCCAGGGCGGAGGCGGCCGGGGCCTGGTCCCAGGAGTCCAGGGAGGGGTTGAGGGCGCTCGCGGCGAGGTCGGCGGCGGTGGCGACGGCCAGCGGCGGGCAGTGCAGATGCGCCGCGCACAGCGGGTCGGCGGGGTCGGCGGCGCCCTCGGCGAGGGCGGTCACCAGAGTGCGCAGGGCGTCGGGGTCGCCGTCGTCGGGGAGTACGTCCCCCACGGCGTCCGCGATCCGCTCGGCCACCGTCTCCGGACCGCCCGCGGGCAGCGGCCCGCCGCGCGCCCGGCCGCCCTCGCGCAGCGCGTCGAGCACGGTGTCCAGCAGGGGCCGCAGGGCGTCGGGGCCCTGGGGTCCGGATGCGAGAGGCGGCGTGCTCATGGGCTCTCCTCGGGGCGCTGGCCGAAAAGGGGTGTTCGAAGGGGGTTGTCCGCAGCGGGTTGTCCGCAGGGGGAGTTCCAGCTTGTACGGGATTGGGTCTGCGCGTCCCCAAAGCCCAACGATCGGAACCCGAAAGTGGGTACTGCCGTGCGGGGAAAACCTGTCGGGGCGGTGCGCCCCGGGCGCGTCGGAGCAAGCGGTGAAAGGGCGTTGAGGCCGGGGCTGACCGGGATTAACGTCGGTCGCGTGGTTGACGCGTGGATGATCGACGTGCCCGGTGAGCGGGTGCTGGTGCGGGAGCCGCGGCCCGCGGACGAGGTGCCGCTGCTGGACCTCTTCGAGGCCTGCGAGGACTGGTTCGTGGCGGCGACCGGGCTGCCGTCCGGGCCGGGCGACGTGCAGAGCCTGTTCTACGGGCTGCCCGAGGGCGCCGACCCCGGCGACAAGGTGCTGCTGGTGCTGGAGCGGGACGGGGTCGTCTCGGGCCTGGTGGACGCGGTACGGAACCATCCGGTGCCCGGCGCGGTCACGGTGGGGCTGTTCCTGCTGGCGCCCTGGGCACGCGGCCGGGGCCTCGGGCGGGCGCTGGCCGAGTCGCTGCTCGCGCATGCCGAGGGGGTGTCCCTGGTGACGGCGTCGGTGCCGCCGGGCTGGCGCTCCGGGGAGTGCTTCCTGGAGCGCCTGGGCTTCACGCTGGGCGCGGAGACGCCCAGGACGGCCGAGGTGGGCAACCGGCGCGCGGGGCCGCGGGAGGGCGGGCTGCGCCGGGCCGAGCTGCGACCGGCCGCGGGCTGACGGGCCCGGTCGGGCACGGGCGAGCCCTCGGGGCCGGACCGGCCGTCTCGGGGACGCGGACGGGTTCTTGCACGGGCTCCCTCGTGCGGGGCCGCCCGCATGGGCTCCCGCACGGGCTGTCCGTCGGCGACGCGGCGCGCGACGAGGCGTGCCGAGGCCTGCGCCGAGAGCATGACCGGCGGCCGGCTCCCGCATCGTCGCCGGGAACCAGCCGCGCCCGTGTCGTCCGACGTCCGCCGCCCTACGCCTCGCGGACCCGCAACGCCCTTTCCAGGTCGTCCAGTTCGTCGATCAGGCGGCGGCGCAGGGCCGTGACCGGCTCGGCCTCGTCCAGGCAGGCCCGGCCCAGGGCGAGGTTCTCGGCGTCGACGGCGTGGGCGGGGAAGGCCTGCCGGCCGGTGACCGTGGCGATGCGGGGACCGCGCCGGGCGGCGACGGCGACGGCGTCCTGGTAGTAGCGCGGCACGTAGTCGCGGACCAGGTCGGCCTGTTCGGGGTGCCAGAAGCCCTCGGCGGTGGCCGTGAACAGGTAGTTGGACAGCTCGTCGCCGCCGAACATCGCCTCCCAGGCGGTGCGCTTGGCCTCGGGGTCGGGCAGCGCGGCCCGGCAGCGGGCGGCGCCTTCCTGGCCGCTGGCGCTGGGGTCGCGGGCCAGCTCGGCGGCGATCCGGTCCTCGTCGACGGCGCCGAGGACGGCGAGCCGGCCCAGGACGCGCCAGCGCAGCTCGGGGTCGAGCTCCGGGCCGCCGGGCACGGTGCCCTCGGCGAGCCAGGCGGCGATGGTGTCGGGATGGGCGGCGGCGGCGATGAAGTGCCGTACGGCGATCAGGCGCAGCCCGGGGTTGTCGCCGTCCTCGGTGCGCCGGATGAGGTCGCGGCACAGGGCGGAGACGGTGGCGAGGGCGGCCGGGCGGTCCTCGGGCCTGAGGTAGCGGTCGACGACGTGGACCGCGGTGAAGCCCAGCACGCCCTGGACGAGGGCGAGGTCGGTCTCGTGCGGGAGGTGGGCGCGGGCGGCCTCCAGGTAGGCGGCGGGCGAGAGTTCCCCGTCGCGGACGGCGTCCCGCAGGGCGTTCCAGACCACCGCGCGGGTCAGCGGGTCGGGCAGGCCCGACAGGTGGGCCCGGACGGTCTCGGCGGACCCGGCGTCGAAGCGGACCTTGGCGTAGGTCAGGTCGCCCTCGTTGAGCACGAGCAGGGCGGGGCGCTTGCCCAGGGCCTGGGGGGCGGTCTGCGGGATGTCGAGGTCGATGCGCTCGCGCAGGGTGAGCCGGCCCTCGTCGAGGTCCTGGTCGTAGACGCCGACGCAGATGCGGTGCGGGCGGCTGCCGGTGCGCTCGACGGTGAGGGTGCGGGTGCCGTCGGCGGCGGTGGCCAGGACCGGGGTGAGGGTGTCGACGCCGGTGGTGCGCAGCCAGGTGTCGGCCCAGGCGTGCACGTCGCGTTCGGTGGCGGAGGCGAGGGAGTCGATGAAGTCCGCGAGGGTGGCGTTGCCGAACCG
This sequence comes from Streptomyces sp. NPDC058464, assembly GCF_042721035.1. Lineage (NCBI taxonomy): Bacteria > Bacillati > Actinomycetota > Actinomycetes > Kitasatosporales > Streptomycetaceae > Streptomyces > Streptomyces sp. NPDC058464. Next base: position 106,264 of record NZ_JBHXMA010000003.1, on the reverse strand, counting down.
GTGCCGCTGGAAGTGGATGTTGATGCCGGCCAGGAAGTCCTTCTCGCCCATCCAGGCGACCAGCTGGCGGAGCGCGGAGGCGCCCTTGGCGTAGGAGATGCCGTCGAAGTTGAGCAGGGCGGCGGCGGTGTCGTCGACGGCCTCCGGGGCCACCGGGTGGGTGGAGGGGCGCTGGTCGGCGTCGTAGCCCCAGGCCTTGCGGGCCACCCCGAAGTCGACCCAGGTGTCGGTGAAGCGGGTGGCCTCGGTGAGGGTCTGGTAGCCCATGTACTCGGCGAACGACTCGTTCAGCCAGATGTCGTCCCACCACCTGAGGGTGACGAGGTCGCCGAACCACATGTGGGCCATCTCGTGGGCGATGACCATGGCGCGGGTCTGCCGCTCGGTGTCGGTGACGGCGGAGCGGTAGACGAACTCGTCGCGGAAGGTGACCAGCCCCGGGTTCTCCATGGCGCCGGCGTTGAACTCGGGGACGAACGCCTGGTCGTAGGAGTCGAAGGGGTAGGGCTCCTCGAACTTCTCGTGGTAGCGGTCGTAGCACGCGCGCGTGATGTCGAGGAGCTCCTCGGCGTCGGCGTCGAGGTGGGGTGCGAGGGAGCGGCGGCAGTGGATGCCGAAGGGCAGTCCGCGGTGCTCGGTGCGCACGGAGTGCCAGGGTCCGGCGGCGACGGCGACCAGGTAGGTGGAGATCAGCGGGGTGGCGGCGGCCCGCCAGCGGCCCTCGCCGAGGTGCTCGGTGACGCCGTTGGCGAGCACCGTCCAGCCCTCGGGGGCGGTCACGGACAGCTCGAAGACGGCCTTCAGGTCGGGCTGGTCGAAGGCGGCGAAGACGCGCTGCACGTCGTCCATGAAGAGCTGGGTGTAGACGTACGTCGCGTCGTCCGAGGGGTCGGTGAAGCGGTGCATGCCCTCGCCGGTGCGCGAGTAGCGCATGGTGGCCTCGACGCGCAGCTCGTGCTCGCCCGCGGTGAGGTTCTTCAGGGGCAGCCGGTCCTGGTCCAGCGTCCCGGGGTCGAGGGGCTGTCCGTCGAGGGTGACGGCGCGCAGTTCGACGGGCTTCATCTCGACGAACGTGTCGCCGTCGGATCGGGCCGTGAACCTGATCACGGTGCGGGAGTCGAAGGTCTCGTCCCCGGTGGTCAGGTCGAGGTCGATCGTGTAGCGGTGGACGTCGAGGAGCTCGGCGCGGCTCTGCGCTTCGTCGCGAGTCAGTACGGACATGCGGGCCATGCTGCCCGATGACACTGACATCGCACAGGGGCGGGAGCGGTACGCGGCTTATGTCCGGCCCGGGGTCGTGGGGTCGCACGAGGCGGACCCGGGGCGGACCCGGGGCGGACCTGGCGGGCGCCGCTCTGCGCCTGGAGCACCGGTTCGAGCGCCTCGTCACCGCACGGGGGTCGCCCGGCGGTGCCGGAGGCTCTTCGAGGCGTAAGGCGGGTTGCCCGGGTCAGTGCCCGTCCGTCTGCCGGCTGTTGACGGCGTCCTCGGCGATGGACTCGTGGTGCCTGATCACCTCGGCGATGATGAAGTTCAGGAACTTCTCGGCGAAGGCGGGGTCGAGCTTGGCGTTCTCGGCGAGGGCGCGCAGCCGGGCGATCTGCCGGGCCTCGCGGGCCGGGTCGGCCGGGGGCAGCCGGTGGACCGCCTTCAGGCGCCCGACCTGCTGCGTGGCCTTGAAGCGTTCGGCGAGCATGTGGACGACGGCCGCGTCGATGTTGTCGATGCTGTCGCGCAGCCGGCCGAGCTCCTCGCGGACGGCGGGGTCGACGTCACCGGTGGCGGTGTTGCTGGTGGTCATGGGCGTCAACCCTAAGGGGGCCGCCTGTCGATCACTAAGGGCCGTCGACGGGTTCGGCCACCGGCGGACCCGGTTCGCCGTCCTCCTGGAGTCCCTCGTTCCAGTCGTCGGGCACCGCGCGGCTCTGCTGGGCCCGGAAGCGCACGGGGGCGGCGCCGACCCGGCGGGTGAACAGGCGCGAGAAGTAGGCCGGATCGTCGTAGCCGACGCGGCGGGCGACGGCGGCGACGGACAGTTCGGTGGTGGCGAGGAGTTCCTGGGCGCGGCCGAGCCGGATGCCGATCAGATAGTCCTTGGGGCTGCACCCGGCGACCCGGCGGACCGCGGTGCGCAGCTCGGCCGGGGTCATGCCGTGCCGGGCCGCGTGGTCGGCGACGGTCATCCCGGTGCAGGCGTCCCGGGCGAGCGCGTGCAGCACCGGGTCGCCGTCGGGAGCGAGGTCGGCACGCGCGCGACGCAGGGCGACGAGGAGCTCGTGCACGGCGGCGCCGGTCTCGACCTCCAGGAGGGGGTTGCCGTGGCGGGCGGCCCGGGCGATGCGGGCGATGACGTCCCGGGGGCCGGAGGCGTCCGCGAGCGGCACCACGGGCCGCTCGGGCTCGATGTAGCCGAGTTCCGTGTAGGTCACGGTGTCGGGGCCGGTGAAGGTCACGAAGGCCTCGTCCCAGCCGCTGTCCGGATCGGGTCCGTAGTGGTGCGGGACGCCGGGCGTGAGCCACACCAGCGCGGGGGCCGTGACGGTGGTGCGGCGCCCGTCGGGCGTTCGGTACCAGCCCCGGCCCGAGCTGATCACCACGGCGACGTGCCCGTCGAGCACGCGCGGGCCGACGGCGGGCACCGCGCCGTACTGGAGGCCGACACCGAGACAGACCAGGCCGAGGCGGTGGTGGACGGCGCCAGGTGTGAAGAACCGCATCCAGGTGCGGAAGATCGGCGCTCCTCCGGGCACTGCGCGCCCCTTCCGTGCGTCTCTTCCGTCCAAGTGCTGCCGATCTTTGTCCATGGTGTCGGCGCACGCCAGCAGGCCAAGGTGAGCGTATGAGCGACTTCACGGTGGGCGAAACGGATTTCCTGCTGGACGGGCGGCCGGTGCGGCTGCTGTCCGGCGCGCTGCACTACTTCCGGGTGCACGAGGACCAGTGGGGCCACAGGCTGGCGATGCTGCGCGCCATGGGGCTGAACTGCGTGGAGACGTACGTCCCGTGGAACCTGCACGAGCCGCACCCCGGCGCCTTCCGGGACGTCGGGGCCCTCGGCCGGTTCCTGGACTCGGCCCGGGAGGCCGGCCTGTGGGCGATCGTGCGGCCGGGGCCGTACATCTGCGCGGAGTGGGAGAACGGCGGCCTGCCGCACTGGGTGACGGGCGAGCTGGGCGCGCGGGCACGCACGCGTGACGAGCGTTTCCTCGGGTACGTGGACCGCTGGTTCCGCCGGCTGCTGCCCGAGGTCACCTCCCGGCAGCTGGACCGGGGCGGCCCGGTGATCATGGTCCAGGTCGAGAACGAGTACGGCAGCTACGGCTCCGACGCCGCCTACCTGGACCACCTCACCGGCCTGCTCAGGACCGAGGGTGTCACGGTGCCGCTGGTCACCTCGGACGGTCCCGAGGACCACATGCTCACCGGCGGCTCGGTCCCCGGGCTGCTCGCGACGGTCAACTTCGGCTCGCACGCGCGCGAGGCCTTCGAAACCCTGCGCCGCCACCAGCCGCACGGCCCGCTGATGTGCATGGAGTTCTGGTGCGGCTGGTTCGACCACTGGGGCGGCGAGCACGTCGTCCGGGACGCCGGGGACGCGGCGGCGGCGCTGCGGGAGATCCTGGAGTGCGGGGCGTCGGTCAACGTGTACATGGCACACGGCGGCACCAACTTCGCCGGCTGGGCGGGCGCCAACCGCCCCGGCGGCGAGCTGCACGAGGGCCCGCTCGAGGCGGACGTGACGTCGTACGACTACGACGCGCCGATCGACGAGTACGGCCGTCCCACGGAGAAGTTCTGGCGCTTCCGCGAGGTCCTCGCCGCGTACAACGCCGACCCGCTGCCCGAACCGCCCCCGGCACCCGGCTCGTTGGCCTCGCCGACGGACGTGGAGCCGACCGCCTGGGCACCGCTGTCCACCGTCCTGGAGGCCCTCGGCACCCCCGAACGGGTCCACCCGGTCCCGCCCACCTTCGAGGAGCTGGACATCGCCCGGGGCCTGGTCCGCTACGAGGTGGAGGTACCGGGCCCGCGCCAGCCGTACCCGCTCACCGCGCGGGGCCTGCGCGACCTCGCGGTCGTCTACGTCGACGGCGAGCGGGCCGGGGTCCTCACCGAGGAGGAACCCCAGCTCAAGAAGCCGCTCGCCAGCCCCGCGCGCGTGGAGCTCTGGGTGGAGTCCCTGGGCCGCGTCAACTACGGCCCCCGCTCCGGCGAGCCGAAGGGCATCACCGGGGGCATCCTGCACGAGCGCCAGTTCCTGCACGGGGTACGCGCGCGGGGGCTCGATCTGGACGCGTTCGAGGGAGGCGTGGACGAGGTGCCTTTCGGTCCGCTTCCGGAGGAGGGCGCGACGGGCCTGTACCGGGGCACGGTGACGGTTCACGGGGCCGGCGACGCCCGTCTGGAACTCCCCGGCTGGACCCGCGGCTTCGTCTGGATCAACGGCTTCAACCTGGGCCGGTACTGGTCGACGGGCCCGCAGGAGTCGCTGTACGTCCCCGGCCCGATCCTGCAGGAGGGCGAGAACGAGGTCTGGATCCTGGAGCTCCAGGGCACTGATCAAGGAACGGCACGAATCGCGCCCCTCTAGGGGCGCTGGGGGTACCCCCGGCCGAAGGCTGGGGGAGGAACTGCGCGACAAGCCCCCACGGCCCCGCGGCCGGCGAACAACCTTCAGCCCCCAATTTTTCTCCCATCCCCCGCATACTGTGAAAGACAGCTCCAGCGGCGTCTGTGGGGGGTAAGGGACGTGGCGAACGGCGGCCCGGTGGAACACGGCTACCCGCACCTGGACACCGTGCGGGCCGCCGTCACGGCGTTGTACCGGCGCCTGTCGTACGACACCGTCCAGACCTTCGCCACCAGCGTCCTCCCCGCCGCCGTCGCGTTCTGCGACACCGACGACCTCCACCTCGGCTCGCAGCGCGTCGCCCGCGAGATCGTCCGGCACTTCCACCTCCCCGACGCCCGCATGATCGTCGGCTTCAAGGACATGACGCACGCGGCGAACGTCGAACTGACCGCGGGCCCCGAGTACTTCGTCGAGCTCAACGACCGCTTCCGCACCCACCGCAGGGACATCGGCGCGGCCCTCGCCCACGAGGTGATGCACGTGTACCTGCACCGCCTGGACCTCTCCTTCCCGAGCATCCGGGAGAACGAGATCCTGACGGACACGGCGACCACCTACCTGGGGGCCGGCTGGCTGCTCCTGGACGCCTACCGGGAGCACGGCGAGGCGTCCCAGAAGCTCGGCTACCTCACCCCGGAGGAGTTCGGCTACGTGCTGGCCAAGCGCTCCCTCGTCTTCCACGAGGACCCCTCGGTGTGGTTCACCAGCCCGCAGGCCTACACGGCGTACCAGAAGGGCATGGCCCGGGCCCGCCAGGACGAGGAGCAGCCACCGCTCAGCGCGGCCGGCTGGGCGGGCCGCCGCCGCTACGCCCGCGACCGCCGCCACGCCCCCACCGCGCCGCGCCCGCAGCCCGGCGCCCCCTACGCCTTCACCCCCGACGGCGGCGGCCGGCTGCGGGTCTCGTTCCCGTGCCCGACCTGCCACCAGCGGATCAGGGTGCCCGTGCGGGGCCGGGTCCGGGCCCGGTGCTCCCTGTGCCGGACGGTACTGGAGTGCGACACCTAGGCCCCGGCCCCTGCCCCCTGGCCTGGCCCCTGCACTGCCCTGCCCTGCCCCTGCCCCTGCCCTCGGCCTCACGCCCCGTACACCGCCCCCGGCGCCGCCGCCTCGGCCAGCAGTTTCAGTGCCGTCTCCCCCGCCTCCGCCGGGGTCCACCGGGCGCCCTTGTCGGCGGTCGGACCGGGCCGCCACCCCTCCATGACGGCGATCCTGCCGCCCTCCGTCTCGAACACCCGCCCGGTGACGCCGGCGCTCGCGGCGGAGCCGAGCCAGACGACGAGCGGGGAGACGTTCTCGGGGGCCATGGCGTCGAACCCGGCGTCGGGAACGGCCATGGTCTCGGCGAAGGCGCGCTCGGTCATCCGGGTGCGGGCGGCCGGGGCGATGGCGTTGACCTGGACGCCGTAGCGGGCGAGTTCGGCCGCCGCGACCAGGGTGAGACCGATGATGCCGGCCTTGGCCGCGCTGTAGTTGCCCTGCCCGACCGAGCCCAGCAGGCCCGCGCCGCTGCTGGTGTTGACGATGCGGGCGACCGGGGTGCGACCCGCCTTGGTCTCGGCCCGCCAGTGCGCGGCCGCGTGCCGCAGCGGCAGGAAGTGGCCCTTGAGATGGACCCGCATGACCGCGTCCCAGTCGTCCTCGGCGAGGTTGACCAGCATGCGGTCGCGCAGGAATCCGGCGTTGTTGACGAGGGTGTCCAGGCGGCCGTACGCGTCCAGGGCCGCCGCCACCAGGGACTCGGCACCGGCGTCCGTCGCGATGTCGCCGCCGTGCGCCACCGCCTCGCCGCCGGCCGACCGGATCTCGGCCACGACGGCCTGGGCGGGACTGGCGGGGCCGTCCGGGCCGCCCGCACCCGGCACGCCGTCGAGGCCGACGCCGAGGTCGTTGACGACGACCCGGGCGCCCTCGGCGGCGAAGGCCAGCGCGTGGGCCCGGCCGAGCCCGCGCCCGGCGCCGGTGACGACCACGACCCGGCCCGCGCAGATTCCGCTCATCTCAGTCCTCCTTGTCGGATGCCTTGTCGGACGGCTTGTCGGACGGGTCCTCGGACGGCTTGTCCGACGGCTTGTCGGACGGCTCGCCTGCAGTCGCCGCGTCCAGGAAGGGCGGCCGCTCCCCGCCCCCGTGCACGAGCAGACTCGCCCCGCTGATGTAGGCGGCCGCGTCGGAGGCGAGGAAGACGGCGGCGGCGCCGACGTCGGACGGGGCGGCGAGGCGGCCGAGCGGGACGGTCCGGGAGACGGCGTCGACGCCTTCCGGGCCGCCGTAGTGGAGATGGGCCAGCTCGGTGCGGACCATGCCGACCACGAGGGTGTTGACGCGCACCTCCGGCGCCCACTCCACCGCCATGGACCGGGCGAGGCTCTCCAGTCCCGCCTTGGCCGCGCCGTAGGCGGCGGAGCCCGGGGAGGGGCGGCCGCCGCTGACGCTGCCGATCATCACCACCGCTCCCCGGGCCCGCCGGAGCTGCTCGTACGCGGCGAGGGAGGCGGTCAGCGGGGTGACGAGGTTCAGCTCGATCACCCGGGCGTGCCGCTCGGGGTCCGCGTCGGCGAGCCGCCGGTAGGGGGTGCCGCCGGCGTTGTTGACGAGCACGTCGAGGCGGGGCAGGGCGTCGAAGAAGGCGCGTACGGCGGGTGGGTCGCGCAGGTCGAGAGGGGTGAACTCGACGCCTTCGAGGTGTTGTTCGGGCGGTCTGCGGGCACAGGCCACGACATGGGCCCCGGCCTCGGCGAAGGCCCGTGCGATCCCGGCGCCCACCCCCCTGGTACCGCCGGTGACGACCACGGTCCTGCCGCTCGGCGAGTTGTCCACAGGGCCTCCCGCTTGTCAGCGCCGACTGCTAGCTTCGAAGCCTCACACCTAACAAATGTTTGGTGGAAAGGTAGCTGAGTGCGAAGGTAGCTGATGCGTCCATGGGTGTCTCCACCTCGTGTCCGGAAAAGGGAATCGCGCTCGTCACGGTCGACCACCCGCCGGTGAACGCACTGCCGGTGCAGGGCTGGTTCGCCCTGGCGGACGCGGTGCGCGCGGCGGGCCGCGACCCCGGGACCCGGTGCGTCGTGCTGACCGCGCGAGGCCGGGGCTTCAACGCGGGCGTGGACATCAAGGAGATACAGGCGGACGGGCACGAGGCGCTGCTCGGCGCCAACCGGGGCTGTGCGGAGGCCTTCGCGGCGGTGTACGAGTGCGAGACCCCGGTGGTGGCCGCGGTGCACGGTTTCTGTCTGGGCGGCGGGATAGGCCTGGTGGGCAACGCGGACGCGATCGTGGCGAGCGAGGACGCCGTCTTCGGGCTGCCGGAGCTGGACCGGGGCGCCCTGGGCGCGGCCACCCATCTGGCCCGTCTGGTCCCACCGCATCTGATGCGGACGCTGTACTACACCTCGCGCACGGCGACCGCCGCCGAGCTGCACGCGCACGGCTCGGTGTGGCGGGTCGTGCCCCGCGAGGAGCTCGGCTCCGCGGCACTGGAGCTGGCGCGGGAGATAGCCGCCAAGGACGGCCGGCTGCTGCGCCTCGCCAAGGCCGCCATCAACGGCATCGACCCCGTCGACGTGCGGCGGAGCTACCGCCTCGAACAGGGCTTCACCTTCGAGGCCGCCCTCAGCGGGGTGGCCGACCAGGTCCGTGACACCTTCGGGAAGGAGGGCGCCGGCAGTGACTGACAAGACGATGACCGCCGACGAGGCCGTCTCCCGGCTGACCAGCGGCATGACCCTCGGCATCGGCGGCTGGGGTTCCCGGCGCAAGCCGATGTCCCTGGTCAGAGCAGTGCTCCGGAGCGGTATCGACGATCTCACCCTGGTCTCGTACGGCGGTCCGGACGTCGGGATGCTGGTCGCGGCCGGCCGGGTGCGCAAGCTGGTGACGGCCTTCGTCACCCTCGACTCCGTCCCGCTCGAACCGAACTACCGCGCGGCACGCGAACGCGGGGCGTTCGAGCTCATGGAGGTCGACGAGGGCATGTTCATGTGGGGCCTGCACGCGGCCGCGAACCGGCTGCCCTTCCTGCCGGTGCGCGCGGGGCTCGGCTCGGACGTCATGCGGGTCGACCCCGGCCTTCGGACGGTCACTTCGCCGTACGACGACGGGGAGACGTTCGTGGCGATGCCCGCCCTGCGCCTGGACGCGGCGCTGGTGCACGTCAACCGCGCCGACCGGCTGGGCAACGGGCAGTACCTGGGCCCGGACCCGTACTTCGACGACCTGTTCTGCGAGGCGGCCGACGCGGCCTACGTCTCCTGCGAACGGATCGTGGACACGGCCGAGCTGACGAAGGAGGCGGCCCCGCAGTCGCTGCTCGTCAAACGGCTGAACGTGACAGGGGTGGTGGAGGCGCCGGGCGGCGCGCACTTCACGTCCTGCGCCCCCGACTACGGGCGGGACGAGGCGTTCCAGCGGCTGTACGCGACGACGCCGTGGGCGGAGTTCTCCGGGCGGTTCCTGGCCGGGGACGAGCAGGCGTACCGGTCGGCGGTACGGAACTGGCAGGAGGGGCAGGGGTGACGGACACACCGCGCGGGGACGTACTGCCCAGGGACATACTGCGCTCCGAGTACTGCGTGGTCGCCTGCGCCGAGGCCTGGCGCGGCTCCGGCGAGATCCTGGCGAGCCCGATGGGCCTGATCCCCTCCCTGGGCGCGCGCCTGGCCCGGCTGACCTTCGCACCGGACCTGCTGCTCACCGACGGGGAGGCCCTGCTGGTCCGCCCGGACGGGACGCCCGAGGGCTGGCTGCCCTACCGGCAGCACCTCGCCCTGGTGGCCGGCGGGCGGCGGCACGTGATGATGGGCGCGAGCCAGCTCGACCGCTACGGCAACCAGAACATCTCCTGCATCGGCGACTGGTCCCGGCCCCGCCGCCAGCTGCTGGGGGTGCGCGGAGCGCCCCTCAACACCCTGAACAACCCGACGAGTTACTGGGTCCCGAAGCACTCCCGGCGGGTGTTCGTGGCGAAGGTCGACATGGTGTGCGGGGTGGGGTACGACCGGGTGGCCCGGCACCCGGGCACGGAACGCTTCCACCGCATCCCCCGGGTCGTCACCGACCTCGGTGTCCTCGACTTCGAGACCCCCGACCGCTCGATGCGGCTGGCCGCACTGCATCCGGGGGTGAGCGTCGACCAGGTGCGGGAGGCGACGGACTTCGAGCTCGCCGTCCCGGAGGAGGTGCCGTACACCCGCGAACCGAGCGCGGTGGAGCTGCGGCTGATCCGCGAGGTGCTCGATCCGGCCGGCGCGCGGACGAAGGAGGTCGCCGGCTGATGGACACCGCACTGACCCGGCTGGTCGGGGTCCGGCATCCGATCGTGCAGACGGGGATGGGCTGGGTGGCGGGCCCCCGCCTGGTCTCGGCCACGGCCAACGCGGGAGCCCTCGGCATCCTGGCGTCCGCGACCATGACCCTGGACCGGCTGCGGGCCGCGATAGCCGAGGTGCGGTGCCGTACGGACGCCCCCTTCGGGGTGAACCTGCGGGCGGACGCGGCCGACGCCGGCGACCGGGTCCGGCTGATCATCGAGGGAGGTGTGCGGGTGGCGTCCTTCGCGCTCGCCCCCTCCCCCGAGCTGATCGCCGAGCTCAAGGAGGCAGGAGTGGTGGTGATCCCGTCCGTGGGGGCGCGGCGGCACGCCGAGAAGGTGGCGGCGTGGGGCGCGGACGCGGTGATCGTGCAGGGCGGCGAGGGCGGCGGGCACACCGGCGAGGTGGCGACCAGCGTGCTGCTGCCGCAGGTGGTGGACGCGGTGCGGATACCGGTGGTGGCCGCCGGGGGGTTCTTCGACGGCCGGGGGCTGGTGGCGGCGCTGGCGTACGGGGCGGCGGGAGTGGCGATGGGCACGCGGTTCCTGCTCACCTCGGACTCGACGGTGCCGGACGCGGTGAAGGCGAGGTACCTGGCGGCGTCGGTCAGGGACGTCACGGTGACCAGGGCGGTGGACGGTCTGCCGCACCGGATGCTGCGGACCGACCTGGTGGCCGCGCTGGAGCACTCGGGCCGGGCCCGGAGTCTGCTGCACGCGATCCGGCGTGCGGCGGGGTTCCGGAAGCTGTCCGGGCTCACCTGGCGGCAGCTGGTCCGGGACGGCCTGGCCCTGCGGCACGGGAAGGAGCTGTCCTGGAGTCAGGTCCTGCTGGCCGCGAACACGCCGATGCTGCTCAGGTCGGCGATGGTGGACGGCCGTACGGACCTGGGGGTGATGGCGTCCGGGCAGGTCGCCGGGGTGATCGACGACCTGCCGTCGTGCGCCGAACTGGTGAACCGGATCATGGCGGAGGCGGAGGAGACACGGGACCGGCTCATGGCCCTGAAGTGAGGGCTCACAGCCGTTCGAAGTGAGGCCTCACACCCGCTCGATGATCGTCACGTTCGCCTGTCCCCCGCCCTCGCACATCGACACCGTCCCCAACGGCCCCCTCGCACTGCTCGGCCCCAGGGGGCCTCCCAGGCTTCGGCGGCCTGCGCCGGACTCCGTCCGCCGAAGTGGTGGCGGGCCATGTCCCATCCGCTCCGCTCACAACCGTTCGATGATCGTCACGTTCGCCTGTCCCCCGCCCTCGCACATCGTCTGGAGGCCGTACCGGCCGCCGGTGCGTTCCAGTTCGTGCAGGAGGGTCGTCATCAGCTTGACGCCGGTCGCGCCGAGCGGGTGGCCGAGGGCTATCGCGCCGCCGTTGACGTTGACCTTGGCGGGGTCGGCGCCGGTCTCCTTGAGCCAGGCGAGGACGACCGGGGCGAAGGCCTCGTTGATCTCGACCAGGTCGACGGCGTCGATGGTGAGGCCGGTCTTCTTCAGGGCGTGGGCGGTGGCCGGGATCGGGGCGGAGAGCATCCGGACGGGGTCCTCGCCGCGGACGGAGAGGTGGTGGACGCGGGCGCGGGGGCGCAGCCCGTGTTCGCGGACCGCCCGTTCGGAGGCGAGGAGCATGGCGGCGGCGCCGTCGGAGACCTGGGAGGAGCAGGCGGCGGTGATGGTGCCGCCGTCGAGGACCGGCTTGAGGGCGGCCATCTTCTCCAGGGAGGTGTCCCGGCGCGGCCCCTCGTCCACCGCGACCGGGCCGTAGGCGACCGTCTCCCGCTCGAAGCGGCCCTCGTCGATTGCGCTGAGGGCCCGCCGGTGGGAGCGCAGGGCGAACTCCTCCTGGTCCTGGCGGCTGATGCCCCACTTGGCGGCGATCATCTCGGCGCCGGCGAACTGGTTGACGGGCCGGGTGCCGTACCGGGCCCGCCAGCCGGTGCTGCCCAGGAAGGGGCCCTCGGTCAGGCCGAGCGGCTCGGCGGCCTGGCGGGAGGCGAAGGCGATGGGGATCTGGGACATGTTCTGGACGCCCCCGGCGACCACCAGGTCCTGGGTGCCGGAGAGGACGGCCTGGGCGGCGAAGTGCACGGCCTGCTGCGAGGAGCCGCACTGGCGGTCGACGGTGACGCCCGGCACCTCCTCGGGCAGCCCGGCGGCCAGCCAGCAGGTCCGGGCGATGTCACCCGCCTGCGGCCCCACCGCGTCGAGGCAGCCGAAGACGACGTCCTCGACGGCGGCCGGGTCCACGCCCGACCGCTGTATCAGGGCGGTCAGCACATGGGCGCCCAGGTCGGCCGGGTGGACCCCGCTCAGACCGCCCTTGCGCCGCCCGACCGGCGTGCGCACCGCTTCGACGATGTAGGCCTCGGCCATGTCAGCAACTCCCTCGGCAGAAAGGGGCTTTCAACGAATGGGTGAGCTACTCGCGGACGGCGATCCCGTCCAGCACCATCGACAGGTACTGCCGGGCGATCTCCTCCGGGCTGTGCTGCCCGCCGGGCCGGTACCAGGAGGCGGCGACCCACACCGTGTCCCGCACGAACCGGTAGGTGAGGCGGACGTCGAGGTCGGCGCGGAAGACGCGCGCGGCGACCCCGCGCTCCAGCGTGGACAGCCACGCCTTCTCGAACCTGCGCTGCGACTCGGCGAGGAAGCCGAACCGCTCCTGCGCGACCAGCTGCTTGCTCTCCTTCTGGTAGATGGCGACGGCGGCGCGGTGCCGGTCGATCTCCCGGAAGGACTCGGTGACCAGGGCTTCGAGGGTCTCGCGGGGACCGAGTCCGGCGTCCAGGACGGTGTCGTAGCCGTCCCAGAGCTCGTCGAGGAAGGTCCGCAGGATCTCCTCCAGCATCGACTCCTTGGAGTCGAAGTGGTAGTAGAGGCTGCCCGCGAGCATGCCCGCGTGGTCCGCGATCTTGCGCACGGTGGTGGCGTTGTAGCCCTGTTCGGCGAAGACCTCGGCGGCGGTTTCGAGGAGTTCGCGCCGCCGGGCGGGCGCGGCGGTCACCTGGGGCTTCTTCTTGGTCGGCACGGGCACATTCTCGTCCTACGGATGCTGGCTGCTGACGGAGAGGACCTCTCCGGTGAGGTAGGAGGAGTAGCCGGACGCCAGGAAGACGATGGCGTTGGCCACCTCCCACGGCTCGGCGTACCGCCCGAAGGCCTCGCGGGCGGTGAGTTCTTCCAGCAGTTCGGCCGACGTCACCTTCACCAGGTGCGGGTGCATGGCGAGGCTCGGTGCCACCGCGTTGACCCGCACCCCGTACTCGGCGGCCTCGATCGCCGCGCACCGGGTCAGGGCCATCACCCCGGCCTTGGCGGCGGCGTAGTGGGCCTGTCCGGCCTGGGCGCGCCAGCCGACGACGGAGGAGTTGTTGACGATCACCCCGCCGTGTCCGCCCTCGCGGAAGAGCCGCAGGGCGGCGCGCACGCACCGGAAGGTGCCGTTGAGGGTGACGTCGAGGACCCGCGACCACTGTTCGTCGCCCATGTCGACGAGCGCCGAGGTCCCGCCGAGACCGGCGTTGTTGACGACGATGTCCAGCCGTCCGTGGGCCCGCACGGCGGTGTCGAAGAGCCCCTGCACCTGGGCCTCGTCGGTGACGTCGCACGGGAACGCGGTCACGGCGCCCGGATGTTCGCCGGCGAGGTCGGCCTCGTACTCCTTCAGCCGCCGCGCGTGCGCGTCGCTGATCAGCACGCGGGCGCCCTCCTCCAGGAAGCGGCGCGCGGTCGCCCCGCCGATCCCCGCCCCGGCCGCGGCCGTGATGACCGCGGTGCGGCCCGCGAGCAGCCCGTGCCCGGGGACGTACTCCGGGCTCTCGACGCCTGTCATGGGCCCACGCTAACCTACCAAACACTTGTTAGGGAAGGACGGTGACGGCGACCGTGGACCTGACCCACAGCCCGGCGGACGAGGAGTTCCGCGCCGAGGCCCGCGCCTGGCTCCGGGAGCATGTGCCACCCCGCCCGCTCCCCTCCCTGGAGACGGCGGAGGGCTTCGCGGCGCACCGCGCCTGGGAGGCCGAACTGGCCGCGGACCGCTGGTCGGTGGTGTCCTGGCCCGAGGAGTACGGGGGCCGGGCCGCGGGGCTGCTGCGATGGCTGGTCTTTGAGGAGGAGTACTGGGCGGCGGGCGCGCCGGGCCGGGTCGGCCAGAACGGCGTCTCGCTGCTCGCGCCGACCCTGTTCGAGCACGGGACGCCGGAGCAGCGGGCGCGGGTGCTGCCGCCGATGGCCACCGGGGAGGTGGTCTGGGCGCAGGCATGGTCCGAGCCCGGGGCCGGTTCCGACCTGGCCGCCCTCACCTCCAGGGCCGTGCGGACGGCCGGCGGCTGGCTGCTGACCGGCCAGAAGACCTGGTCGTCCCGGGCGGCCTTCGCCGACCGCGCGTTCGGCCTCTTCCGCAGCGAGCCGCACCTACCCAAGCCGCATCAGGGGCTCACCTACCTGATGTTCGACCTGCGCGCGCCGGGGGTGACCGTGCGCCCGATCGGCCGTCTCGACGGGAAGCCGGCGTTCGCGGAGCTGTTCCTGGACGAGGTGTTCGTACCCGACGAGGACGTGATCGGCGAGCCGGGCCAGGGATGGCGGATCGCGATGTCCACGGCGGGCAACGAACGAGGGCTGACCCTGCGCTCACCAGGGCGGTTCCTGGCCGCCGCCGACCGGTTGCGGGACCTCTGGCAGGCACGGGGCGAACCGGAGTCCGCCGCGGCCGGGGTGGCCGACGCGGTCGTCGGCGCCCGCGCGTACCAGCTGTTCACCTACGCGGCCGCGGCCCGCTTCCTGGACGGCGAGTCGCTCGGCCCCGAGTCCAGCCTGAACAAGGTGTTCTGGTCGGAGCTGGACCTGGCGCTGCACGAGACGGCGCTCGATCTGCTGGGCGCCGAGGGCGAACTGGCGGACACGCCGTGGTCGGAGGGCTACGTCTTCTCCCTCGCCGGTCCGGTCTACGCGGGCACCAACGAGATCCAGCGCGACATCATCGCCGAGCGGCTGCTCGGCCTCCCGAAGGGACGCCGCTGACATGCGTTTCCTCCTCGACACCGAGCAGCGGGACTTCGCCGACGCCCTGCGGGGGCTGCTGACGGCAGCGGACACACCGGCGGTGGTACGGGACTGGAGCCGCGGCGAGCACGCGGCCGGGCGGGCCTTGTGGGGTCGTATCGGCGAGGCCGGGGTGTTCGGGCTTGCGGTGCCGGAGGAGTACGGCGGGATGGGCCGCCGGCCGGTCGAACTCGCCGTGGCGTTCGTCGAGTTGGGGCGGTTCGCGGTGCCGGGGCCGTTGGCGGAGACGGTGGCGGCGGCCGTGCTGCTCGATGACGGCGAGGGCCTCGCCAAGCGGTTCCTGCCGGGGATCGCGTCGGGAGAGACGATGGCGACGGTGACGTTCGAGCAGCACGGGTACGGGTTCGCACTGGACGGGGACGCGGCCGATGTGCGGCTCGCGACCACACCGGAGGGCCTGCGGCTGTCCCCCGGCGCCGGGGCGGTACGCCGGTCCCTGGACCCCGCCCGCCGGCTCGCACCGCTCGTTCCCGTCGGTGAGCTGATCAGCACGGAGCCGCCGTGGGCCGAGGCGCTGACCTGGGCCCGGCTGGCCACGGCCGCGCAGGCGCTGGGGGTGGGGCTGGCCCTGCTCGACAGAACGGTGGCGTACGTGAAGCAGCGGACTCAGTTCGGCGTGCCCGTCGGGTCGTTCCAGGCGGTCCGGCATCGGCTGGCCGACGTGAAGATCGCGCTGGAGTTCGCGCGGCCGCTGGTGTTCGGGGCCGCGGTGACGATGACTCCGTCGGATGTGGCCGCGGCGAAGCTGAGCGCATGCGAGGCGGCGTACGCCGGGGCGCGGGCCGCGCTGCAGTTGCATGGGGCGATCGGCTATACGGCGGAGTACGACCTGTCGCTCTGGCTGACCAAGGCGCGTGCGCTGCGGGGTGCTTGGGGGGCGCCAAAGGAGTGCAGAAGGGTGGTTCTGGAGCGTCGTTAGCCGCGGGTTGTGTGTGGCTGGTCGCGCCCACGCGGCGGCAGCCGCATATCGAAAACAGCCCCGCGCCCCCAAAAGAAGCCCTCGCGGGGTCTAGTGGTGATCCCCGCTCGTGAGCTCCCGGTACTCCTCCTTCGTCGGCTTCGGGATGTGGGTGTCGGGGCCGAACATCCCCTTCGCCAGGCTCGCCCGTACCCGCTGGGCGACGGTGACCTTGCGCCGTACGCCGTTCGCGTCCTCCAGCGGGCCTATCTCGTAGGGCGGGTTCTGTTCGTGCTGGGTCAGGACGAACAGGCTTCCCTGGCCGAGGGGTTCGTGGACCTCGATGTACTCGCCGTGCGGAAGCAGCTTGATGAGGCCGGTCTCCCTGCCGTGCAGGACCTTGTCGCGGTCCCGGCGCTGCAGGCCGAGGCAGATCCGTTTGGTGGCGATGAAGGCGAGGACGGGGACGACGAAGACGGAGATCCGGACGAACCAGGTGATGGAGTTGATGGAGAGATGGAGATGGGTGGCCACGACGTCGTTGCCGCCGCCGATCAGCAGCACGAAGTACTCGCTGAGCCAGGCCACGCCGAGGGCGGTGCGGACGGGGACGTTGCGCGGGCGGTCGAGGATGTGGTGCTCGCGTTTGTCACCGGTGATCCACGCCTCGATGAACGGGTAGATCCCGATGGCCAGGAGGAAGAGCGGGAAGGCCGAGAAGGGGATGAGGACGCCCAGCTCCAGGGTGTGGCCCCAGGCGTTGATCTCCCAGCCGGGCATGACGCGGATCAGGCCCTCGGAGAAGCCGAGGTACCAGTCGGGCTGGGCACCGGTGGTCACCAGGTCTGGACGGTAGGGACCGAAGGCCCACACCGGGTTGATGGTGGCGATGCCGCCGATGAGCGCGAGGACGCCGAAGACGAGGAAGAAGAAGCCGCCGGCCTTGGCCATGTAGACCGGCAGGAAGGGCATGCCGACCACGCTCTTCTGGTCGCGTCCGGGCGCCGGGTACTGGGTGTGCTTGTGGTAGAAGACCAGGATCAGGTGGGCGACGACCAGGCCCAGCATGATCCCGGGCAGCAGGAGCACGTGGATCGGGAAGAACCGCGAGATGATGTCGTGGCCCGGGAACTCCCCGCCGAACAGGAACATCGAGAGGTACGACCCGACGATCGGGATCGACAGGATCGCACCGTCGGCGAACCGGACGCCGGTGCCGGAGAGCAGGTCGTCGGGGAGCGAGTAGCCGGTCAGGCCGGTGAGGATGGCGAGGAACAGCAGGAGCCAGCCGAACAGCCAGTTGACCTCGCGGGGCTTGCGGAAGGCGCCGGTGAAGAACACCCGCATCATGTGGACGAGCATGCCGGCCACGAAGACCAGCGCCGCCCAGTGGTGGATCTGCCGGATCAGCAGGCCGCCGCGCACGTCGAAGCTGATGTGCAGCGTCGACTCGTACGCCTTGGTCATGATGATGCCGTTCAACGGCTGGTAGGTGCCGTGGTAGACGACCTCGGCGCCGCTGGGCTCGAAGAACAGGGTGAGGTAGATGCCCGTGAGGATCAGGATGAGGAAGCTGTAGAGGCAGATCTCGCCCAGCATGAAGGACCAGTGGTCCGGGAACACCTTGCGCATGTTCGCCTTGGCCAGGCCGTAGATCCCCAGCCGGCCGTCGGCCCAGTCCGCGAGCTTCTCACCCTTGCCGGGCGGCTCCGCTCGCTGTGCCGAACTCCCCACCCGCGCCTGACCGTTCACCGTTCGTGCCGCGTCGTCCATACGTCGCGTCGCCTCCCCGCCGGATCACCCCTCAGGGTGGCACGCCGGAACGCTACAGCCAACGGGGCCGCGTAAAGTCGGCCGGTTCAGCCGGTGCTCACGATCCCCGCCGCCCGGGCCGCCGCCAGCCACTGCGGGAACTCGCCGACGAGGCGGTCGTACAGCTCGCCGTCCGGCACCGTCCCCGGGTCCGAACCGGCGTGGAAGAAGCCTGCGTTGTCCACCGCCCGCTTGCCCGGCACCGCGAGTTCGTCGAGCTTGCGCAGGAAGTCGAACTGCTTGCTGTGCGGGTCGCCGAAGCCGACGAACTGCCAGAACAGCGGCAGCCTGGCCGCCTTGCACAGGTAGCGTTCCGCGGCGAGCTTGTTGATCGGGCCGCCGTCGGTCTGGAAGACGACCAGGGCGGGCGCGGTGGACCCGCTGTCCAGGTAGTGGTCGATCACCGCGTCCATGGCCAGGTGGTAGCTGGTCTTGCCCATGTGCCCGAGCCCGGCCGCGATCTTCTCGATCCGGCCCGTGTGTTCGGCCAGCTTGATGTCGGTGACCGCGTCGATGTCGGTACTGAAGAAGACGACGGGGACCCGGCCGTCGTCGTCCAGGTGCGCGGAGAGGCCCAGGACCCGGTCCGCGAGGGTCTGCACGCTGCCGTCGGCGTAGTACGGCTTCATCGAGCCGGAGTAGTCGACGACCAGGTAGACGGCGGCACGCAGTCCGTCGAGGCCGTGTTTGGTGAGGGAGATCCCGGCGGAGCGGTACGCGCCGACCAGCGCGGGCGCGGTCTGCTCCACCTTGCTGAGACTGATCGCGGCCATCCCTGCTCCCCCTCGCCCTGGTCCAGGAGGCCGAGATTACTTGATCGCGGAAAGGCGGCGGCGCCTGCCCGGTCGTCCGGTCGGGGACTGTGGGGCAGGCGCCGTCACGGGGGGTCTGGGGGGATACCCCCCAGACAACCAGCCCGTACGCCTTTGTACGGGACGTCTGTTGAGGTGTGGCTCAGACCATCAGCGAGCGGTCCGTGGGGCGGATCGGGGCCGGGAGGTCGCTCGCCCCGGTGAGGAAGCGGTCGACGCCCTTGGCGGCCGAGCGGCCCTCGGCGATCGCCCAGACGATCAGGGACTGGCCGCGGCCCGCGTCACCGGCGACGAAGACGCCGGGGACGTTGGTCTGGAAGTCGGCGTCGCGGGCGACGTTGCCGCGCTCGTCGAGTTCGAGACCGAACTGCTCGACCACGCCGTTGACCCGGTCGGTGCCGGTGAAGCCCATGGCCAGGGTGACCAGCTGGGCCGGGATCTTCCGCTCGGTGCCCGGCTTCGGGGTCAGCCTGCCCTCGACGAACTCCACCTCGGTGAGGTGCAGCCACTGGACGTTGCCGTCCTCGTCGCCCTCGAAGTGGGTGGTGGAGACGGAGTAGACCCGCTCGCCGCCCTCCTCGTGCGCCGAGGTGACCTTGTAGAGCATCGGGAAGGTCGGCCACGGCTGGTTCGGCGCGCGGTCCTCGCCCGGACGGGGCATGATCTCCAGCTGCGTGACGGAGGCCGCGCCCTGGCGGTGGGCGGTGCCCACGCAGTCCGCGCCGGTGTCGCCGCCGCCGATCACGACCACGTGCTTGCCCTCGGCCGAGATGGGGGACACGACGTAGTCGCCCTCCTGGACCTTGTTGGCCAGGGGCAGGTACTCCATCGCCTGGTAGACGCCCTTGAGCTCGCGGCCGGGGACCGGGAGGTCGCGGGCGGTCGTCGCACCGGCGGCGATGACGACCGCGTCGTACCGCTTCTTCAGGTCGGTCGCCTTGAGGTCGACGCCGATCTCGATGCCGGTACGGAAGCGGGTGCCCTCCGCGCGCATCTGCTCGATGCGGCGGTTGATGTGCCGCTTCTCCATCTTGAACTCGGGGATGCCGTAGCGGAGCAGGCCGCCGACGCGGTCGGCGCGCTCGTAGACGGCGACGGTGTGGCCGGCCCGGGTCAGCTGCTGGGCGGCGGCCAGGCCCGCGGGGCCCGAGCCGATGACGGCGACGGTCTTGCCGGACAGGCGCTCGGGGGCCTGCGGCGCGACGGTCCCGACCTCCCACGCCTTGTCGATGATGGAGACCTCGACGTTCTTGATGGTGACGGCAGGCTGGTTGATGCCGAGCACGCACGCCGACTCGCACGGGGCCGGGCACAGGCGGCCCGTGAACTCCGGGAAGTTGTTCGTGGCGTGCAGGCGCTCCGACGCCGCCGTCCAGTCCTCGCGGTAGGCGAAGTCGTTCCACTCGGGGATCAGGTTCCCGAGCGGACAGCCGTTGTGGCAGAACGGGATGCCGCAGTCCATGCACCGGCTGGCCTGCTTGCTGATGATCGGCAGCAGCGAACCCGGGACGTAGACCTCGTTCCAGTCCTTGACGCGCTCGGTGACGGGACGGGTCTTGGCGACCTCACGGCCGTGGTTCAGGAAGCCCTTCGGGTCAGCCATTGATCGCCGCCTCCATCATCTTCTCGTGGGTCTCGGTCTCGGAGAGACCGGCTCGCTCGGCGGCGTCCTTGGCGGCGAGCACTGCCTTGTACGTGCTGGGGATGATCTTGCTGAACCGCTGGACGGCGTCGTCCCAGTCGGCGAGCAGCTTCTCGGCGACCGTGGAGCCGGTCTCCTCGGCGTGGCGGCGCACGACGTCGTGCAGCCACTGCCGGTCGCTGTCGTCGAGGGCCTCGACGGCGCTGACATTGCCCACGTTGACGTTGTCGACGTTCAGGTCGATCACGTACGCGACGCCACCGGACATGCCGGCCGCGAAGTTGCGGCCCGTCTCGCCGAGGACCACCGCCCGGCCGCCGGTCATGTACTCGCAGCCGTGGTCGCCCACGCCCTCCGAGACCACCAGCGCACCGGAGTTACGGACGCAGAATCGTTCACCCGTACGACCGCGCAGGAACAGTTCGCCACCGGTCGCGCCGTAGGCGATGGTGTTGCCCGCGATGGTGGAGTACTCGGCGAGGTGGTCGGCCGCACGGTCCGGGCGGACGATGACACGGCCGCCGGAGAGGCCCTTGCCGACGTAGTCGTTGGCGTCGCCCTCCAGGCGGAGGGTGACACCGCGCGGCAGGAAGGCGCCGAAGGACTGGCCGGCCGAGCCGGTGAAGGTGATGTCGATGGTGTCGTCGGGCAGGCCCGCGCCGCCGAACTTCTTCGTCACCTCGTGGCCGAGCATGGTGCCGACCGTGCGGTTGATGTTGCGGACCTTGATCTGGGCGCGCACCGGCTGGGCGTCGGTGGCGCTGGAGGCGGCCAGGGCGTCCGAGGCGAGCTTGATCAGCTCGTTGTCCAGGGCCTTCTCCAGGCCGTGGTCCTGCGCGACCGTCTGGTGCAGCGCCGCGCCCTCGGGCAGTTCGGGCACGTGGAAGAGCGGGGCCAGGTCCAGGCCCTGCGCCTTCCAGTGGTTGACGGCGCGGGTGACGTCGAGCGTCTCCGCGTGGCCGACGGCCTCCTCGATGGAGCGGAAGCCCAGCTCGGCGAGGATCTCGCGGACCTCCTCGGCGATGAACTTGAAGAAGTTCACCACGTACTCGGCCTTGCCGGAGAAGCGGTCGCGCAGCACCGGGTTCTGGGTGGCGACGCCGACCGGGCAGGTGTCGAGGTGGCAGACGCGCATCATGATGCAGCCGGAGACGACGAGCGGCGCGGTCGCGAAACCGAACTCCTCGGCGCCGAGCAGCGCGGCGATGACGACGTCACGGCCGGTCTTCAGCTGGCCGTCGGTCTGCACGACGATGCGGTCGCGCAGGCCGTTGAGCAGCAGGGTCTGCTGGGTCTCGGCGAGGCCGAGCTCCCAGGGGCCGCCCGCGTGCTTGAGCGAGGTCAGCGGGGAGGCGCCCGTACCGCCGTCGTGGCCGGAGATGAGCACGACGTCCGCGTGGGCCTTGGACACACCGGCCGCGACCGTGCCGACGCCGACCTCCGAGACCAGCTTGACGTGAATCCGCGCCTGCGGGTTCGCGTTCTTCAGGTCGTGGATCAGCTGGGCCAGGTCCTCGATGGAGTAGATGTCGTGGTGCGGCGGCGGGGAGATCAGGCCGACACCCGGGGTGGAGTGCCGGGTCTTGGCGACCCACGGGTAGACCTTGTGGCCGGGCAGCTGGCCGCCCTCGCCGGGCTTGGCGCCCTGGGCCATCTTGATCTGGATGTCGTCGGCGTTGACCAGGTACTCCGAGGTCACGCCGAAGCGGCCGGAGGCGACCTGCTTGATGGCGCTGCGCCGCGCCGGGTCGTACAGGCGGTCCGGGTCCTCGCCGCCCTCACCGGTGTTGGACTTGCCGCCCAGCTGGTTCATGGCGATGGCGAGGGTCTCGTGGGCCTCGCGCGAGATGGAGCCGTAGGACATGGCACCGGTCGAGAACCGCTTGACGATCTCGGAGACCGGCTCGACCTCGTCGACGGAGATCGACGGACGGTCGCTCTTGAAGCCGAAGAGGCCGCGGAGCGTCATCAGCCGCTCGGACTGCTCGTTCACGCGGTCCGTGTACTTCTTGAAGATGTCGTAGCGGTTCGCGCGCGTCGAGTGCTGGAGGCGGAAGACCGTCTCCGGGTCGAACAGGTGCGGCTCGCCCTCGCGGCGCCACTGGTACTCGCCGCCTATGTCGAGGGCGCGGTGCGCCGGGGCGATGCCGGAGGCCGGGTAGGCCTTGGCGTGGCGGGCGGCGACCTCCTTGGCGATGACGTCGATGCCGACGCCGCCGATCTTGGAGGCGGTGCCGTTGAAGTACTTGTCGACGAAGCCGGCTTCGAGACCGACGGCCTCGAAGACCTGGGCGCCGCGGTAGGAGGCGACGGTCGAGATGCCCATCTTGGACATGACCTTGAGGACGCCCTTGCCGAGGGCGTAGATCAGGTTGCGGATGGCCTGCTCGGACTCCATGCCCGGCAGGAAGGTGCCCGCGCGGGTCAGGTCCTCGACGGACTCCATCGCCAGGTACGGGTTGACGGCGGCGGCGCCGAAGCCGATCAGCAGCGCGACGTGGTGGACCTCGCGGACGTCACCGGCCTCGACCAGCAGGCCCACCTGGGTGCGCTGCTTGGTGCGGATGAGGTGGTGGTGGACGGCCGCGGTGAGCAGCAGCGACGGGATCGGCGCGTGCTCGGCGTCCGAGTGCCGGTCCGACAGGACGATCAGGCGGGCGCCGTTCTCGATGGCCGCGTCGGCCTCGGCGCAGATCTCCTCGATCCGCGCGGCCAGGGAGTCGCCGCCGCCGGAGACCCGGTACAGGCCGGACAGGGTCGCGGCCTTGAAGCCGGGCATGTCGCCGTCGGCGTTGATGTGGATGAGCTTGGCCAGCTCGTCGTTGTCGATCACCGGGAAGGGCAGCACGACCGAGCGGCAGGAGGCGGCCGTCGGGTCGAGCAGGTTGCCCGAGGGACCGAGGGAGCTGCGCAGCGACGTGACGAGCTCTTCGCGGATCGCGTCCAGCGGCGGGTTGGTGACCTGCGCGAAGAGCTGGGTGAAGTAGTCGAAGAGCAGGCGCGGGCGCTCGCTCAGCGCGGCGATGGGCGAGTCGGTGCCCATGGAGCCGATCGGCTCGGCGCCGGCCTTGGCCATCGGGGCGAGGATGACGCGCAGTTCTTCCTCGGTGTAGCCGAAGGTCTGCTGGCGGCGGGTGACCGAGGCGTGGGTGTGGACGATGTGCTCGCGCTCGGGCAGGTCGCCCAGCTCGATCTCGCCGGCCTCCAGCCACTCCGCGTACGGCTGCGCCGCGGCGAGGCCGGCCTTGATCTCGTCGTCCTCGATGATGCGGTGCTCGACGGTGTCGACGAGGAACATCTTGCCGGGCTGCAGCCGGCCCTTGCGGACGACCCTGGACGGGTCGATGTCGAGGACGCCGACCTCGGAGCCGAGGACGACCAGGCCCTCGTCGGTGACCCAGTAGCGGCCGGGACGCAGACCGTTGCGGTCGAGAACGGCGCCGACCTGGGAGCCGTCGGTGAAGGTGACGCAGGCGGGGCCGTCCCAGGGCTCCATCATCGTGGAGTGGAAGCCGTAGAAGGCGCGGCGGGCCGCGTCCATGGAGTCGTGGTTCTCCCACGCCTCCGGGATCATCATCAGCACGGAGTGCGGCAGCGAACGCCCGCCCAGGTGCAGGAGCTCCAGCACCTCGTCGAAGGACGCCGAGTCGGAGGCGTCGGGCGTACAGATCGGGAAGACGCGGTCCAGCTTCTCCTGCGGCCCGAACAGGTCGGAGACCAGCTGGGACTCGCGGGCGACCATCCAGTTCCGGTTGCCCTTGACGGTGTTGATCTCACCGTTGTGGGCGACGAAGCGGTAGGGGTGCGCGAGGGGCCACGACGGGAAGGTGTTCGTGGAGAACCGGGAGTGCACGAGCGCGATCGCGGATGCGAAGCGGCGGTCGGACAGGTCCGGGAAGAAGGGCTCCAGCTGGCCGGTGGTCAGCATGCCCTTGTAGACGATGGTCCGCGCGGACAGCGACGGGAAGTAGACGTCGACCTCGCGCTCGGCGCGCTTGCGCAGCACGAACGCCTTGCGGTCCAGCGCGATGCCCTCGCTGGCGCCGTCGGTGACGAAGACCTGCCGGAAGACCGGCATGGTGGAGCGGGCGGTGGCGCCGAGCAGCTGCGGGGCGACCGGAACCTCGCGCCAGCCGAGGACGGTGAGGCCCTCCTCGTCCGCGATCGTCTCGATCCGCGAGACGGCGTCCTGGGTGCCGTCCTCCGGGAGGAAGGCGATGCCGACGGCGTAAGAACCGGCTGCCGGCAGCTCGAATTCGGCCACCTCGCGGAAGAAGGCGTCGGGCACCTGGGAGAGCAGGCCCGCGCCGTCACCGGAGTCGGGCTCGGAGCCGGTCGCGCCGCGGTGCTCAAGGTTGCGCAGAACCGTGAGCGCCTGCTCGACCAGCGCATGGCTCGCCTCGCCGGTGAGGGTGGCCACGAAGCCGACGCCACAGGCGTCGCGCTCGTTGCGGGGGTCGTACATACCCTGCGCAGCAGGGCGAGCATCCATGAACGACCAGTTTCGGCCGTTCGTGGAGTGCTGGGACGGCTGGCGCGGCGTACGCATCGGCTCTCCCGTCGTCGTCAGTGGCGTATAGCAGGTGCCGAGGGACGACGCTGGCCCTCTGCGTTTTTGTTGCGAAATTTCACGCAGGTTACATGATGGAGCGGTTCTCGGGAACTGGATACACCGTTCCAACATGCGGACGCCGTAGGGGTTTACGGCGAGGTACCGCTCAAAGCGGTGAAGGTGGTGGGGGACCGATCCGGACAGATCCGTGTCCATCGGTCCGCAGGGGCGGGGGTGAGCGTCGCGCCACCCCACAGGTGCATGGCAGGCCTCATTGCCTGCGGCGCTTACGGCTCATGCCCAGTGGTTAAGCATTCGAAACCAGCGAGTAACGGGTACTTATGCGGCCCAACGCATAGCTACCAGTCGCCTTATCCTACGGCCGACCCGATCAGGGTGCCCAGGGCGTACGTCACACCGGCCGCCGCGCCGCCCAGCGCGAGCTGCCGCAGACCGCTGAACCACCAGCTCCGCGCGGTCACCTTGGCCACCACGGCACCGCACCCGAACAGCCCGGCGAGCGCCAGCAGCAGGGCGGGCCAGAGCGCGGTCGCGCCGAGCAGGAACGGCAGCACGGGCAGCAGCGCGCCCAGCGCGAACGAGCCGAAGGACGAGACGGCGGCGACCAGCGGCGAGGGCAGGTCACCGGGGTCGATCCCGAGTTCCTCGCGGGCGTGTATCTCCAGCGCCTGCTCGGGGTCGGCGGACAGCTGCCGGGCGACCTCCCGGGCCAGCTCCGGCTCGACACCCCGCGCCTCGTACAGCGCGGCCAGCTCGGCCTCCTCGTCCTGCGGGTGCCTGCGCAGCTCCCCGCGCTCCACGTCCAGCTCGGCCTCGACGAGCTCGCGCTGCGAGGCGACGGAGGTGTACTCGCCGGCGGCCATCGAGAAGGCACCGGCGGCCAGCCCGGCGAGCCCGGTGATGACGATGGTCTGATGGCCGACGGCCCCGCCGGCCACACCGGTCATCAGGGCGAGGTTGGAGACCAGCCCGTCCATGGCACCGAAGACGGCGGGCCGCAGCCAGCCCCCGTTCACATCCCGGTGGGTGTGGTTGTCACGGTGGGCTTCGTGCAGGGTCGCCCGGGTCTCGATCACGGCCATGAGGGGTCCCCCAAAAGGTCTCGCAGCGCGCCCCGAATAAGCTGAGGCAAAGCTAACTTTGGACAAGTTCTATCTTTCGACAACGCTGACAGTACGCCGGGGCATTCCTCGCCGCCAGCAAGGAAAGGCTGGGCTAACCTGCAGCTTTACCCTTCTCCGCTCACACGTGCGAGACCCTGCACAGATGTCGACCGGGTGATGTGAAGGCCCTTCAGGCTGCGGTCAACCGCCGTTGGTGGGACACATCCGCAAACGGTTCCGCGCCCCCGCGCGAAGCCCCTCCCGGAGAGGCCCGCCCATGTCATCGATCGTCTGCACCCCGCCGGTCCCCGCTCCCGGGGAGCCCGCCCCCGACCTGCGCGACCGGGCTCGGGGCGCGCTGCTGGGCCTGGCCGTGGGCGACGCGCTCGGGGCGCCGGCGGAGAACATGAAGCCCTCCGAGATCCGCGCCCGCTGGGGCCGCATCACGGGTTACGTGACCGACCACCCCGCCGGTACCGACGACACCGAGTACGCGATCTTCTCCGGCCTCCTCCTCGCCCGGCACGGCTCGGCCCTCACCCCGGCCCATGTCGAGGCGGCCTGGCACGAGTGGATCGCCGACCGCGCCGAGGGCCCCTTCAAGGGCGCGGGCTTCAGCGAGCGCGGCACCCTGGAGAACCTCCGCCGGGGACTGGCCGCCCCCATCTCCGCCCAGCACCGGCACGCCTGGAGCGACGGCCTGGCCATGCGGGCGGCCCCCTTCGGCGTCTTCGCGGCGGGCCGCCCCGCCGAGGCGGCCCGGCTCGTCGCCGTCGACGGCTCGGTGAGCCACGAGGGCGAGGGCATCTACGGCGGCCAGGCGGTGGCGGCGGGGGTCGCGGCGGCGATGGCCGGGGCCCCGCCGACGGCGGTGGTCGCGGCCGCGCTCGCCGTGGTCCCCGACGACTCCTGGACGGCCCGCTCCCTGCGCCGCGCGGTGTCGGTGGCCCACCGCGGCGAACGGGCGGTCCGCTCCGCGGTGGTCATCGGCGGCTACCCGTGGACCGACCTGGCCCCGGAGGCGGTGGCCCTGGCCTTCGGCGCGTACGCGGCGGCGGACGGCGACTTCCGGGACGCGGTGCTGACGGCGGTCAACATGGGCCGCGACGCGGACACGACAGCGGCGGTGGCCGGCGCGCTGGCGGGCGCGACACGGGGCGAGGCGTCGATCCCACCGGAGTGGGGGGCGGCGATCGGCCCGGCCCGAGGCAGCTGCCTGCCGTCGATGGCGGGACAGCATGTGCTGGAGGTGGCGGAACTGCTGACGGGGCCGACACCGGAACCGACCGAGGCACGACCTTCTGCACGGTCCCTACTGCCCACCGAGCCGCAACCCGCCACACCGTCCTTCCCGCCGGGCGGGCCGCCCCCCTCTACGCCGGCCTTTCCGCCAAGCAGGCCGCATCCCTCCGCACCAGCCTTCCTGCCGAACGAGACACCGACCGCTGCACCCGCCTTCCGAACCAGCGAGCCGCACCCCTCCGCACCGGCCTTCCTGCCTGCCGGGCCCCATCCCTCCGCCTCGGCCCTGGCCTTTCTGCCGACCGAGTCGGGTGGTGGGTGGGTGAGGTCCCGGGGGTCCAGGGGGCGGAACCCCCTGGGGGCCGGCTGCAGCGAGGGGCTCCGGTGAACCGGCGTCGTATCGAGGGGCTCCTCCTCGGCCTCGCCGCGGGCGACGCCGCCGGCTGGCCTTCCGCGCGGCACCGCGCCTCCCGCATGCCGGAATGGACCCGCCGCCTCACCCGCGAACTCGACACCTTCGCGGAACAGAACGCGACCACCACCCTCCCCGTCCCCATCGCCCTCAACCAACCCCCCGAGCCCCTCCGCCTCGGCCCCTCCGACGACGCCGAGTGGGCGGCCTTCGCCGCGGAGGCCGTCCTGCGCGCCGGCGACGACACCGCCCTCGGCGACCTCAGCCGTGAGCTCCGCACCCGCGCCGCCATCGACCTCACCTGGACCGCGGTCGCCTCCGAGGTCGCCGCCGCGGCCGACCGCGCCCCGGAGGTCGAGTCGGCCGTACTCCCCCTGCGCGCCCGTATCTCCGTCCGCGCCGGTCTCGGCAACCTCGCCGCCGGCCTCCGCCCGCCCGCCACCGGCCACGACAACCCGCACTACTTCGACGACGCCGCCTGCGTCCGCGCCTGTGCCCTCGCCGTCGCCCACCCCGGCGACCCCCAACGCGCCGCCGACCTCGCCGAGTTCGACGCCCGCTACACCCAGGACGGCGACGGCGTGCACGGCGCCCGCGCCGTGGCCGCGGCCCTCGCGCTCGCCCTCGTCGGCGCCGAGGTCGAGACCTGCGTGGCCGCGGCCCTCACCGAACTCCCCGAGTCCACCGAGATCGGCCGCAACGCCCGCCACGCCCTGACCCTCACCGGCGCCGCGGACACCGCGTTCGCCCTCGTCCCCCTCCTCGAACACCAAATCGTCGACCACGTCTACAGCTACGGCATCGCCGCCGCCGAGACCGTCCCGGTCGCCCTCGCCCTCGCCACCGCCGCGCGCGGCCGGATCGCCGAGGCCGTACCCGCAGCCGCCTGCCTCTCCCGGGTCGCCGACTCGGCCCCCGCCCTCGCCGGCGCGCTCACCGGCGCCCTCGGCGGCGCCGATGCGATCCCGCCGTCCTGGCGGGACGCCTGCCGCACCCTCTCCGGCTGTGCCCTCCCCCGGCTCACCGGCACGGACCTCGTGGAACTCGCCGAACTCCTGGAAGCCACACAACCAGCCCGTCCAGGTGGATGATTCGGTGCATGACGCCCAAAGGAGAAGAAAGCGCCGGAGCTTCGCTCGACGACCGGATCACCGGAGCACTGGTCGGGGCCGCCGTCGGCGACGCCCTCGGCGGTCCGGTCGAGGGCTACTCCCCCGACCAGATCCTCGAACGCCACGGCGGCCGCGTGCACGGCGTCGTCGGCCCCTGGAACGGCGACGACTGGCGCACCGCCCGCCCCATCGCGCCGTACCACAAGGGCGACGGGCACGTCACCGACGACACCTTGATGACCCATGCGCTGGTACGGGTGTACGACCGGGTCCGCGACCACCTCGACGCGTACGCGATCGCCGACCACCTGGTCCCCGACCTGATGACCAACCCCCGCTGGATCCCGGAACTGGAGGCGGAGACCATCCCGCTCCACCGGATCTTCCTCGCGGAGAAGTGGCTGGCGACCCGCCTCCACTACGGCCATGCCGACCCCCGGGAAGCCGGCGTCGGCAACATCGTCAACTGCGGTGCGGCGATGTACATGGCCCCGGTCGGCCTGGTCAACGCCGCACATCCGCGGGCCGCGTACGCCGAGGCGCTGGACGTGGCGGGCGCCCACCAGTCGTCGTACGGCAGGGAGGCGGCGGGCGTCTTCGCGGCGGCGGTGGCTGCGGCGACGGCGCCCGGCGCGACACCGGACTCGGTGGTGGGTGTCTGCCTGTCCCTGGCGAAGGACGGCACCCGCGAGGCGATCGAACGCGTCTGTGAAACGGCGGCACGCCACTCCGACTTCGAGTCGGCGCTCGTCCCGCTCCGCGACGCGGTCGCCCCCTACGACACGGTGGGCCCCGACTACCGGTCCCCCTCGCTCGGCGCCCGCCGCCCCTCCCGCCTGCACGCCATCGAGGAACTCCCCGTCGCCCTGGGCATGTTGCTGGTGGCCGACGGCGACTGCCGGCAGGCCGTGCTCGGTTCGGTCAACTACGGCCGGGACTGCGACTCCATCGCGACGATGGCGGGCGCGATCGCCGGCGCACTGGGCTCGCCGGTTCCGGAGGACTGGTCGAAGCGGGTCGCGGAGGCCAGCCGCCTCGATCTGTGGGAGCCGGCCCGTGTCCTCGCCGCGGTGACCCGCGAGGTCTTCGCCCTCGACCTGGAACGCCGCCGCGTCCACGAGGAGTCCTTCGCCCGTCTCGGAGGCCCGAGTTGCTCCGCCTGACCTGGGTCCAGCCGGAGGACCTGCTGGGCCATGAGCTGCGCCAGGCCCGGCAGGACGGCCGGGAGCCGTCGGCGATCGCTGCGCGCTGGCGGGCGGCGGGGGGTGCGGACGCGCCGAGCCGTGCGGGTGCGTCGCCGGACCGGGCGTCCCGCTATCTCCGCCAGCTGGCGGAGGATCTCCTCGACGAACTCGCGGACCTGCCGAGCAGGTTGAACGAGCCGACGGATCTGGCCGACATCAAGGCGCTGTGCCCGCAGTGGCCGTCGTACGGCTGCGGCCCGGTGGGGGCTGATCGCGCAGTTCCCCGCGCCCCTTACGGGGCGCTGTCCAGCCGCCCCCTTTCAGCTCCCCAGCTGCGGGCAGGCGTGCCGCAGGGCGGCACGGGTGGGCGCAGCTGCACCCTGCAAGCGCCGGTAAGCGAAACCCCCCGCCCCCGGCCCCCGCACCCCCGCACCTACCACGCCGCCTGGCTCGGCCGAGCCGTCGGCTGTCTGCTCGGCAAACCCGTCGAGAAGCTCCCCCTGCACGCCATCCGCGAACTCGCCCGCGCCACCGGCAACTGGCCCCTGAACCACTACTTCACCGCCCGCGGCGTCCCCGCCGACCTCCTCTCCGCGCACCCCTGGAACCGCCGCTCGGCCCCCACCTCCCTCGCCGAGAACATCGACGGCATGCCCGAGGACGACGACCTCAACTACCCCCTCCTCGACCTCCTCCTGCTCCAGCGCCGCACCAAGGACTTCACCACCACCGACGTCGCCGCCCTCTGGCTCGACGAACTCCCCGCCGGCCGCACCTTCACCGCCGAACGCGTCGCCTACCGCAACCTCCTCACCGGGATCGAGCCCCCGCACACCGCCCGCCACCGCAACCCCTTCCGCGAGTGGATCGGCGCCCTCATCCGGGCCGACGTGCACGGCTGGACCAACCCCGGCGACCCGGCCGCCGCGGCCGAACAGGCCCACCGCGACGCCACCCTCACCCACACGGCCAACGGCGTCTACGCGGCGATGTTCACGGCGGCCGTCATCGCCACCGCCGCCACCGGCAGCCACGACGTCCACGCCTGTCTGCGCACCGGACTCGCGGTGGTCCCACCCCACTCCCGGCTGGCCCACGCCGTCGACCACGCGATCCGGCTCGCCGAGTTCCACGACGACTTCGACACCGTCGTGGACGAACTCCACGCCACCCACTCCCCCACCCACCACTGGGTGCACGCCATTCCCAACACCGCCCTGATCGCCGCCGCCCTCACCCACGCCGACGGCGACTTCACCGGCTCCGTCTGCCGCGCGGTGAGCGGCGGTTGGGACACCGATTCCAACGGGGCGACCGCCGGCTCGGTCGCCGGTCTGCTCGCGGGCGACCCCGACGCGCTCCCCGACCGCTGGACGACCCCGCTCAAGAACCGACTCGCCACCTCCGTCGCCGGCTTCGACGGCACCGGCTTCGACACCCTCGCCCACCTCACCCACCTGGAGGCGACCCGCTCATGACCCACATCGCCGTACTAGGCAGCACGAACATGGACCTCGTCGCGTACGCCGAGAGAGCCCCGCAGCTCGGCGAGACCGTGACGGGACGGGCGTTCCGTACGATCCCCGGCGGCAAGGGCGCCAACCAGGCGATCGCCGCCGCCCGTGCCGGCGCCACCGTCTCGATGATCGGCGCGGTCGGCCACGACGTCTACGGCGCCCGGCTGCGCGAGACCCTCGAACACTCCGGCGTGGACACGGACTCGCTGCGCACGATCGAGGGCCCCTCCGGCACCGCGCACATCGTGGTGGACGACGAGGGCGGCAACGCGATCGTCGTGGTCCCCGGCGCGAACGGCACCGTCGACCACCTCGCCCCCGGCGACGAGGGCGTCATCGCCTCCGCCGACACGCTCCTGCTCCAGCTGGAGATCCCCCTCGCGGCGGTGGTGGCCGGTGCGCAGGCCGCCCGCCGGCACGGCGTCCGGACCATCCTCACCCCGTCCCCCGCCCACCCGCTCCCGTACGAACTCCTCCACAACATCGACCTGCTGGTGCCCAACGAACGAGAGGCGGCCACCCTCACCGACCGCGCCGACCCGCGCGACGCCGCGGCCGCCCTCCTCGACCGGGTACCGCAGGTCGTCGTCACGCTCGGCGCGGCCGGCAGCCTCTACCTCACCCGCGACGCCGCACCCCTCGTCGTCCCCGCGCCCCGGGTGACCGCCGTCGACTCCACGGGCGCGGGCGACACCTTCGTCGGCGCTCTAGCGGTGGCCCTGGCCGAGGAGAAACCGATCCGCGAGGCCCTGTCCTGGGCCGCCGCCGCGGCGGCGATCTCCGTACAACGGGAGGGGGCGACGGAGTCGATGCCGTACCGCCCGGAGATCGAGGCCCAGTACACCGCATGAGTACGACACCCACGACACCGACGGAACCCACGACACCGACGGAACCCACGGCACCCACGGCACCCATGGCACCCATGGCACCCACGGGCCCGGTGGCGCACCCCGGGTCCCCGCCCCCACCTCTCACCGGTCTGCGCGTCCTCGATCTCGCCACCCTCTTCGCCGGTCCGATCGCCGCCACCCTGCTCGGTGACTTCGGCGCCGAGGTCATCAAGGTCGAGCACCCCGCCAAACCCGACCCGTCCCGGGGCCACGGCCCGGCCAAACACGGCGTCGGCCTGTGGTGGAAGCTGCTCGGCCGCAACAAGCGCACCCTCACCCTCGACCTGTCCAAGCCCGGCGGCCGGGCCACCCTCCTCCGGCTCGCCGCCACCGCCGACGTGATCATCGAGAACTTCCGCCCCGGCACCCTGGAGAAATGGGACCTGGGGTGGGAGGAGCTGTCCGCCGCCAACCCGCGGCTGGTCCTGACCCGGGTCACCGCCTTCGGCCAGTTCGGCCCCTACGCCCACCGGCCCGGCTTCGGCACCCTCGCCGAGGCGATGAGCGGCTTCGCCGCGATCACTGGCGAGCCGGACGCCCCGCCGACGCTGCCCCCGTTCGGGCTCGCCGACTCCATCGCGGCGCTGGCCACCGCCTACGCCGTGATGACCGCGCTCGCGGCCCGGGACCGCACCGGCGAGGGCCAGGTCGTCGACATGGCGATCATCGAGCCGATCCTGGCCGTCCTCGGCCCCCAGCCCACCTGGTACGACCAGCTCGGCTACGTCCAGGCACGCACCGGCAACCGGTCCGCCAACAACGCCCCGCGCAACACCTACCGCACGGCGGACGGCAGCTGGGTCGCGGTGTCCACCTCGGCCCAGTCGATCGCGGAACGCGTGCTGCGGCTGGTCGGGCGCCCGGAGCTGATCGACGAACCGTGGTTCGCGACCGGTGCCGGCCGGGCCGCGCACGCCGACGTCCTCGACGCGGCCGTCGGCAACTGGGTCGCCACCCGCTCCCGTGCCGAGGTGCTGGCCGAGTTCGAGAAGGCGGAGGCGGCGGTGGCGCCCATCCAGGACGTACGGGACGTGATGGAGGACCCGCAGTACCAGGCGCTGAACACGATCACCACCGTCCCCGACCCCGAGCTGGGCCCGCTGCGCATGCAGAACGTCCTCTTCCGGCTCTCCGCCACCCCCGGCACGATCCGCTGGACCGGCCGCCCGCACGGCGCCGACACGGAGGAGGTCCTGGCCGAGCTGGGCCTGACCCCGGCCCAGGTGCGGGACCTGCGCGCGGAGGGCGCCGTATGACCAGCCTGCCGTTCCCGCTGACCTGGCTGTACGTCCCCGGCGACCGGCCGCACGTGGTCGCCAAGGCGCTGGCCTCCGGAACCGACGTGGTGGTGATCGACCTGGAGGACGCGGTCGCCCCCGACCGCAAGGACTACGCCCGCGACGCCACCGCCGACCTCCTCGCCCACCCCCAGCCGGTCCCGGTCCACGTCCGGATCAACGCCCTGGACACGCCGTGGGCCCAGACCGACCTCAAGGCCCTCCTCTCGCTCCCCGGCCTGGCCGGACTCCGCCTCCCGAAAGTCACGAGCCCGGAAGACATCCGCCGGCTCGCGGCCCGGACCGCCGCCCTCCCCCTCTACGCCCTGCTCGAATCGGCCCTCGGCATCGAACACGCCTACGCGATCGCCGCCGCCCACCCCGCCCTGCGGGGCATCTCCCTGGGCGAGGCGGACCTACGGGCCGACCTGGGCGTACGGGACGACATCGGCCTCGACTGGTCCCGGTCCCGGATCGTGGTCGCCGCACGGGCCGCGGGCCTCGCCCCGCCGCCCCAGTCGGTCCACCCCGACACCCGCGACCTCAACGGCCTCGCCGCCTCCTGCGCCCACGGCCGCGCCCTGGGCTTCCTGGGCCGCGCCGCCATCCACCCCCGGCAGCTCCCGATCATCGAGCGGGCCTACCTCCCCACGGAGGCCGAACTGGAACAGGCGGAGACGGTCGTCAAGGCAGCCACCACGGAACAGGGCGCCCAGGCCCTCCCCGACGGCAGCTTCATCGACGCGGCGGTGGTGGCCGCGGCCCGCAGAACCCTGTCCCTCACGAACCGCCGCTGACCTCTCCACCGGCACTCTCCCTCCTTCATTCCGCCGCAATGGCGAGACCCACGACGGCGTTGTCCGGCGGTGCCGGACCCGGCGCAACCCGCCGGTCCGGACACGAAGAGGGCGCCCGGCTCGACCCCGGGCGCCCTCTTCGTCGTACAGCAGCAGGTCAGCAGCTCAGCTCTTCTTGCTCCCCGACCCGGCCTCGTCCTTGACCTCGTCCTTGGCCTCGTCCTTGGCCTCGTCCTTGGCCTCGTCCTTGGCCTCAGCCTCGTCCTGATCCTTGGCCTCGTCGTCGGCGTCATCCTCGGCTTCGGCTTCGGCCTCGTCGCCGGAGGCCTCCGTGGCCTTCGCCTCAACGGCCTCACTCACACCGTCGGCCGCACCGTCGGAGACACCCTCACCGTCGGAGACGCCCGGCTCGACCACCGTCTCCCGGCCCGGCCGCTTCTTCGCGGAGAGCACCATGTACAGCACCGCGAGCAGGAACACGATCATCGCGGTCCAGTCGTTGAGCCGCAGACCGAGGATGTGGTGGGCGTCGTCGACGCGCATGTACTCGATCCAGCCGCGGCCCACGCAGTACGCGGCGACGTACAGGGCGAAGGCGCGGCCGTGGCCGAGCTTGAAGCGGCGGTCGGCCCAGATGACCAGGAAGCCGACGCCGATGCACCACAGCGACTCGTAGAGGAAGGTCGGGTGGTAGTAGCCCGGGATCCGGCCGCCCTCGGAGGAGGTGATGTGCAGGGCCCACGGAACGTGGGTCTCACGGCCGTACAGCTCCTGGTTGAACCAGTTGCCCCAGCGGCCGATCGCCTGGGCGAAGGCGATGCCGGGGGCGATGGCGTCGGCGTAGGCGGGCAGCGGGATGCCCCGGCGCCGGCAACCGATCCACGCGCCCACCGCACCGAGCGCGATCGCGCCCCAGATGCCGAGGCCGCCCTGCCAGACCTTGAACGCGTCGACCCAGTCGCGGCCCGAGCTGAAGTACAGCTCGTAGTCCGTGATCACGTGGTAGAGGCGCCCGCCGACGAGGCCGAACGGTACGGCCCAGACCGCGATGTCGGCCACGGTGCCGGCCCGCCCGCCCCGGGCGATCCAGCGCTTGTTGCCGAGCCAGACGGCTACGAAGACACCGATGATGATGCAGAACGCGTAGCCGCGCAGCGGGATGGGTCCGAGGTGGATCACTCCGCGCGACGGGCTGGGAATGTAGGCAAGTTCTTCCATGGCAGGGTCGACGCTACCGTGCCGGACCGGGCCGACGGCAACCAGCCCGGCTACGGCTCCATAACGGGGACGTGAGAAACGCTTACCCCCGCCTACTGCTTGTTCGCGTCCTCGACCAGCTGCTTCAGCTTGTCCGGGGTCATGGTCTGGTCCTCGTAGATGTTCTTGCCGCCGAGCAGGACGGTCGGGGTGCCGTTGAACTTGCCCGCCTGGAAGGCCTGGTTGGACTTCACGACCCAGGAGTTGTGCGTACCGTCCTTGACGCACTTCTGGAACGCCGGCGTGTTCAGCCCTTCGACCTTGCCGGCCAGCTCGATCAGCTTGTCGTTGCCGGCGAACGCGTCGTCGGTCTCCTTCGGCTGGTTCTCGTACAGCACGTCGTGGAAGTCGCGGAACTTCCCGGCGTCCTGGGCGCAGGCCGCCGCGTTGGCCGCGTTCCGGGAGCCGCTGCCGCCGAGGTTGCCGTCGATCAGCGTGACCAGGTGGTACTCGATCCTGAGCTTGCCGGCGTCGACCAGCTCGTGGAGCATCGGGCGGTACGCCGTCTCGAAGGCCTGGCAGGCCGGGCAGCGGAAGTCCTCCCAGACGGTGAGCGTCGCCTTGGCGTCGTCCTTGCCGACCGGGATCGCGAGGCTGTCCTTGCCCTGCGCGCCGGAGGGCGCCACGACCGGGCCCGAGCTCGCGCTGCCCTTGTCCTTGCCCGCGTTCGCGGCGACCACGCCGATCACCGCCGCCAGGCCCAGGACGCAGACGACGCTCGCGCCCACGATCAGCGTGCGCCGCCGCTTGTCCGCGGCCCGCTGCTTCTCGCGCTCGGCCGCCAGCCGCTCACGGGCCATCCGCTTTCCGTCACGATTCTTCTCGCTCACACCCCCAGAACGAACCGGGGAGGCGCAGCGCGCCTCCCCGGTCCCAGGTCCACCCGTTCGAGTGACCGAATGTTCTGTTGTGTCCGGCGGTACCCCGGAGGGCCTACCCGCTGCTGGGCTACGCCTGTCCGCGCACGCCCTTCGCCAGGTCCCCGGCGAGCTCGCGGACGGCCGCCACGCCGGCCGCGTGGTCCGGTGCGTCCAGCATCCGCTTCACGAAGGCCGAACCGACGATCACACCGTCGGCGAAGCCCGCGACCTGGGCGGCCTGGGCCGCGTCGGAGACGCCGAGGCCGACGCAGACGGGGAGCGCGGTGCCGGTGGCGCGGGTGCGCTCGACCAGGTCCTGGGCCTGTGCCCCCACCGATTCACGCGTACCGGTGACGCCCATCAGGGAGGCCGCGTAGACGAAGCCGCTGCCCGCCGCGGTGATCTGCGCGAGCCGCTCGTCCTTGCTGCTCGGCGCCACCACGAAGACCGTCGCGAGACCGTGCTTCTCGGCGTGCTCCCTCCAGAGCGCCGACTCCTGGACCGGCAGGTCCGGCAGGATGCAGCCCGCGCCGCCCGCCTCGGCGAGCTCCGCGGTGAAGCGCTCGACGCCGTAGCGGTCGATGGGGTTCCAGTACGTCATGACGAGGATCGGCCTGCCGGTGGCCTCGTAGGCCTCCTTGACCGTGCGCATGACGTCCGCGATCTTCACGCCGCCACGCAGGGCGATGTCGTCGGCGGTCTGGATGACCGGGCCGTCGAGGACCGGGTCGCTGTGCGGCAGCCCGACCTCGACGACGTCCGCGCCGCCGTCGAGCACGGCCTTGATCGCCTCGATGCCGCCGTCCACGGTCGGGAACCCGGCCGGGAGGTAGGCGATGAGCGCGGCGCGGCCCTCGGCCTTGGCCACGGCGAGGGTGTCGTTCAGCAGCTGAATGTTCCCGCTCACTTGGCGTCCCCCTCGATCTCGGCGGTGTCGGCGGCGTTGGCCGCGACCTCGGCGTCGGCGTCGGCGTCGTACAGGCCGAAGTAGCGCGCGGCGGTGTCCATGTCCTTGTCGCCGCGGCCGGACAGGTTGACCACGATCAGCCCGTCCTTGCCGAGCTCCCGGCCGACCTCCAGGGCGCCCGCGAGGGCGTGGGCGCTCTCGATGGCCGGGATGATGCCCTCGGTGCGGGAGAGCAGGCGCAGGGCCTGCATGGCCGCGTCGTCGGTGACCGCTCGGTACTCGCCGCGGCCGGAGTCCTTGAGGTAGGAGTGCTCCGGGCCGATGCCCGGGTAGTCCAGACCGGCGGAGATCGAGTACGGCTCGGTGATCTGGCCCTCGTCGTCCTGGAGGACGTACGACCGGGAGCCGTGCAGGATGCCGGGCTCGCCGGCGGTGAGGGTGGCCGCGTGCTCGCCGGTCTCGATGCCGTGCCCCGCGGGCTCGCAGCCGATCAGGCGGACGTCCTCGTCGGGGATGAAGGCGTGGAAGAGGCCGATGGCGTTGGAGCCGCCGCCGACGCAGGCGATCGCGGCGTCGGGGAGCCGGCCGGCCCGCTCCAGGATCTGGCGGCGTGCCTCGACGCCGATGACCCGGTGGAAGTCGCGGACCATCGCCGGGAAGGGGTGCGGTCCCGCGACCGTGCCGAACAGGTAGTGGGTGTGGTCGACGTTGGCCACCCAGTCGCGGAACGCCTCGTTGATGGCGTCCTTGAGCGTGCGGCTGCCGGACTTCACGGCGATGACCTCGGCGCCGAGGATGCGCATCCGGGCCACGTTGAGGGCCTGGCGCCGGGTGTCGATCTCGCCCATGTAGATGGTGCAGTCGAGGCCGAACAGCGCGCAGGCGGTGGCCGTCGCCACGCCGTGCTGGCCGGCGCCGGTCTCCGCGATCACGCGGGTCTTGCCCATGCGCTTGGTGAGCAGGGCCTGGCCGAGCACGTTGTTGATCTTGTGCGAGCCGG
This sequence comes from Streptomyces sp. NPDC058464, assembly GCF_042721035.1. Classification (NCBI taxonomy): domain Bacteria; kingdom Bacillati; phylum Actinomycetota; class Actinomycetes; order Kitasatosporales; family Streptomycetaceae; genus Streptomyces; species Streptomyces sp. NPDC058464. The sequence continues at coordinate 67,958 of NZ_JBHXMA010000003.1, read as the reverse complement.
TGTGGTTCAGGTCCTCGCGCTTGAGGAAGATCCGGGCGCCGCCCGCGTGCTCCGCGAAACGGGACACCTCGGTGAGGGAGCTGGGGCGGCCGGTGTAGTTGACCATCAGGTCGTCGAGTTCACGGGCGAACTCGGGGTCGTGCTTGGCCTTGTCGTACTCGACGGCGACCTCGTCCACGGCGGCGACGAGGGCCTCCGGGATGAACTTGCCGCCGAAGGCGCCGAAGTAGCCTTCGGGGCTGGGTACCTGACCCTCCGGGTCAGGGAAGAAGTAGTCGCTGGGCATGCGGAAACCTCACGGTGAGTGCGTGTGAAAAGACACTATTCGCCGTGGGACGTCGGGGTTGTCTGTCGGCTGCGCGCCGTCAGTGGCTTGTCGCGCTCGCGCGGCGGTAGCCGCAAATCAAGTACAGCCCCGCGCCCCTCACGGGGCGCTGCCATCGACGGCCGTTGACCTGCCCGGGTTCGTCACCGATGACATAACGCACTCGGCGGCCGTGGATTCGGCGCGCCGGGGCACGGCAACCGCGGGGACGGCAGCCGCGCGCCAGGCGGGCGTACCGGTCCACTGCTGTCGTCACCGTGAGAGTCATCGGCGTCAGCCTACCGGGTGATCAGCCGCGGCCGTGCCGCAAAGCCGGGTGTTCACCCGCCGCCACCAGGTCGGCCACCGCCGACTTGGGGTCGCGGCCCGTCACCAGGGACTCGCCGACCAGGACCGCGTCGGCGCCCGCGTTGGCGTACGCGATCAGGTCGTGCGGGCCGCGGACGCCGGACTCGGCGACCTTGACGATGTGGTCGGGGATCTCCGGGGCAACCCGCTCGAAGGTGGAGCGGTCGACCTCCAGGGTCTTCAGGTTGCGCGCGTTGACGCCGATCACCTTGGCGCCCGCGTCCACCGCGCGCTCGACCTCGTCCTCGTCGTGGACCTCGACGAGCGGGGTGAGACCGATGGACTCGGCGCGCTCGATCAGCGACTCCAGGGCCGGCTGGTCGAGGGCGGCGACGATCAGCAGCGCGAGGTCGGCACCGTACGCACGGGCCTCCCACAGCTGGTACGACGTGACGATGAAGTCCTTGCGCAGCACCGGGATGTCCACCCGGGCCCGGACCGCCTCCAGGTCGGCCAGCGAACCGCCGAAGCGGCGCTGCTCGGTCAGGACCGAGATGACGGCCGCGCCGCCCGCCTCGTAGTCCGCGGCGAGCCCGGCCGGGTCGGCGATCGCGGCCAGCGCGCCCTTGGACGGGCTGGAGCGCTTGACCTCGCAGATGACCTTGACGCCCTCACCGCGCAGCGCGGCCACGCCGTCCTTGGCGGCCCGTGCCTTCGCCGCGCGCTCCTTGAGCTCGTCGAGGCTGACGCGCGCCTGCCGCTCCGCGAGGTCGGCACGGACTCCGTCGATGATCTCGTCGAGCACACTCACGCGAGCGGTCCCCTTCCGGTTCCGGACGGTTCTTCCAGTCGGGTCAAAACCCATGGTCATATCGATGGTATCCGCAGGACGGCACAGGCCTCGCATCCGGTTGACGCCCTGTCCCACTACCTGGACGTTCGCCAGTTGATCAAGGATGCAACCAGCCACCGAAGGGCAGGTTCCGGACAACGGTGAAGACCAGCAGCAACGCGCCGAGGCTCCACATCGCCACCGGCCTGAGCTCGATCCGGGCAGGTCGGCCGCGTGCCGCGCGCACCACCCAGACGGTCCACACCACGGCGAAGGCCAGATAGGCGATCACACCCGCCGCGTTGTCCCGCAGTGCGCCCAGGAAGTCGCCGTGGACGAACGCGTGCGCGCTGCGCAGACCCCCGCAGCCGGGGCAGTACAGGCCGGTGAGCCGGTAGAGCGGGCAGACCGGGTAGTGGCCGGGCTGGTTGGGGTCGACGGTACCGACGTAGGCGAAGGCCCCGACGACGGCGCCCAGCACGGAGACGGGCACGGTCAGCCGGCCCCGAAGGGAGGCCGTCACCGGTGGTACGGCTGCGCTGTGGCTGTCGGCGTTCACGCCTCGCATTGTGCCCCGTCACGGTCGGCACACGCGCGCGAGGGGCGCCCCGGACCTTGGTCCGGGGCGCCCCTCGAAGAACGCGGGAGATCAGCTCTCGGCGCCGACCGGCTCCCGGGTCGCGACCGGGGCACTGTGGGAGGTCACCAGCGGGGCCGGTGCCGGCATGCCGAGACCCATGGCACGCATGATGCCGCCCACCACACCGCCGAGGACCACGATCGCCATACCGGCCCAGAAACCCACCGGCTGCGCCATCACCATGAAGGCACCCGCGACGCAGAAACCGATGAAGGCGATGGTGACGCCGGTCCAGGCGGCCGGGGTGTGACCGTGGCTGTTGCCCGCCATGACTTGCTCCTCGTTGCTCGTACGTGTCCTTCCGGACGCTCACTCCCGATTGTCCCGCACGCACCTGGGTGCGCGGGGCTGGGGGTGGCCCATCACACGCGTCTGATACGCCACATCGTTGTTGATCGCCCCGAAGTCTTGGGCGCCCCGAAGGGGCGCTGGGGGTACCCCCGGCCGAAGGCTGGGGGAGGAACCGCGCGACCAGCCCCCACGGCGCCGCAGACGCACGACGCGCCCGACCGCCCCCTCCTCGGCGCCCCCGGCGAAGCGTCACGCTCCGGTGGGGTCCTCCCCCCGGTCCAGCGCCTTCCAGATGTCCTCGGGCCGGTCGGGATCCACCGGCTTCGGCGCCCGGCGCGGCCGCTCCGCCCCCGTGCCGCGTTCGTAGCGGCCGGACATGGCGGGCCACAGCCGGCCGTAGCGCAGCGCCAGCAGCCCGGCGACCAGGATGAGCACACCACCTGCCGCGGCGACGTACGGCCAGCCGGTGTGGCTGAGGGCGTCGACCGTGGCGGACGTGTCGCCGCTGGCCTCGGCGGCCTTCTCGTCGAGCGCGGAGCCGTCGGAGGCGCCCAGCAGGGCCGCGGCGGCGATGCCGGCGCCGGAGAGCGCGAGCAGCCCGGAGACCAGGAAGCGGCCGGCCTTGCGGACGGCGAAGACGGCGACTAGCGCGGCGAGGCCCACTATGGCGAGGGCCGCGGGGACGCCCGTGACATCGCTGCCCCTGGCGGTCAGCGGGAAGTCGCCACCGGCCACCGTGGCGGTGCCTTCCGCCCAGCGCTGCCGGCTGGACAGCAGGGCCACGGCCGCGCCCAGCGCGCCGAACAGCAGCGCGACGGCGAGGCTGCGGCGGCCGGACCCGGTGGGTTCGCCGGCTTCGGAACGGGGGTGAGGAACAGCAGTCACGTAGTCCACTATCGCTTGAACCCCGGGCGAACGGTCACCCGGGGTCGGGTGAGAAGCACCCCACTTGCCCGGTCCGTGCGCCTACTTGCCGAGTCTGTTGGCCGTGTGCACCGCTCGCAGGACCGCCGCCGCCTTGTTGCGGCACTCCTGGTCCTCGGCGACCGGGTCGGAGTCGGCGACGATGCCGGCGCCGGCCTGGACGTAGGCCGTGCCGTCGCGCAGCAGGGCGGTGCGGATGGCGATGGCCGTGTCGGAGTCGCCGGCGAAGTCGAGGTAGCCGACGCAGCCGCCGTACAACCCCCGCCTCGACGGCTCCAGTTCGTCGATGATCTGCATCGCCCGGGGCTTGGGGGCGCCGGAGAGGGTGCCGGCCGGGAAGCAGGCGGTGAGGACGTCGAAGGCGGTGCGGCCCGCGGCGACCTTTCCGGTGACCGTGGAGACGATGTGCATGACGTGCGAGTACCGCTCGACGGACATGAAGTCGACGACCTCGACGGAGCCGGGCTCGCAGACCCGCCCGAGGTCGTTGCGCCCGAGGTCGACGAGCATCAGGTGCTCGGCGCGCTCCTTGGGGTCGGCCATCAGCTCGTCGGCGAGGGCCTGGTCCTCCTGCGGGGTGGCCCCGCGCGGCCGGGTGCCGGCGATGGGGTGCACCATGGCCTGGCCGTCCTCGACCTTGACGAGGGCTTCCGGGCTGGATCCCACGACGTCGAAACCGTCGAAGCGGAAGAGGTACATGTACGGCGACGGGTTGGTGGCCCTCAGGACCCGGTAGACGTCCAGCGCGCTCGCCGTGCACGGCGTCTCGAAGCGCTGGGAGGGGACGACCTGGAAGGCCTCGCCCGCGCGGATGCGCTCCTTGATGTCCTCGACGGCGATCTGGAAGTCGGGGCCGCCCCACAGGGCGGTGTACTCGGGGAGCTCGGAGGGCGGCAGCACGGCGGGCGGCTGGGCGACCGGGCGGGAGAGGTCGGCCTCCATGGCGTCCAGGCGGGCCACGGCGTCCGCGTGGGCCTCGTCGACACCGGTGTCGAGGTCGTTGTGGTTGATCGCGTTGGCGATCAGCAGGACCGAGCCCTCCCAGTGGTCCATGACGGCGAGGTCGCTGGTGAGGAGCATGGTCAGCTCCGGGAGCCCGAGGTCGTCGCGCTCCCCCGGGCCGATCTTCTCCAGGCGGCGCACGATGTCGTAGCCGAGGTAGCCGACCATGCCGCCGGTGAAGGGGGGCAGCTCCTGGTCGTGCGGGGTGTGCAGGGCCTCGATGGTGGCGCGCAGGGCGGCCAGCGGGTCGCCGTCGACCGGTACGCCGACGGGCGGGGTGCCGAGCCAGTGGGCCTGGCCGTCGCGGGCGGTCAGGGTCGCCGCGCTGCGGACGCCCACGAAGGAGTACCGAGACCATTGATACGCCGTGCGGCCGTTCTCGGCGGACTCCAGCAGGAAGGTGCCGGGGCGCTCGGCGGCGAGCTTGCGGTAGAGCGCGACCGGGGTGTCGCCGTCGGCGAGGAGCTTGCGGGTGACCGGGATGACGCGCCGGTCGGTCGCGAGCTTGCGGAAGGTCTCGAGGTCCATGGCGGCAGACCTTACTGATCCGAGGCGGGTACGCCGGAATCGGCGCCTTCGTGGCCGTGCTCGACGCCTTCGTGGCCGTGCTCGGCGTCCTTCAGGAGCACGTCTGCGTCGAAGCAGGTGCGGTCGCCGGTGTGGCAGGCGGCGCCCACCTGGTCGACCTTGACCAGCACGGTGTCGGCGTCGCAGTCGAGGGCGACCGACTTGACCCACTGGAAGTGGCCGGAGGTGTCGCCCTTGACCCAGTACTCCCGGCGGCTGCGCGACCAGTAGGTGCAGCGGCCGGTGGTGAGGGTCCGGTGCAGCGCCTCGTCGTCCATCCAGCCGAGCATCAGCACCTCGCCGGTGTCGTACTGCTGGGCGATGGCGGGGAGGAGTCCGTCGGCGCTGCGCTTGAGGCGGGCGGCGATCTCCGGGGCGAGGCCACTGGACGGGGGCGTACCCGTCGTTCCGGTCGTACTGGTCATGGGTGCCATTGTGCCGCGCGGCACCGACAGTCACGGTCCGTGTCCACTGTCCGGACGGTGGGTGTGGCCTTAGGCTGGCGGTATGTCGACCTTCGCCAAGCGTGAACGGCTTCTGCTCGCTGACCTCTTGGAGACCGCCGGTCCCGAGGCGCCGACCCTCTGCGAGGGCTGGGTGACCCGTGATCTGGCCGCGCACGTGGTGGTGCGGGAGCGCCGGCCCGACGCGGCCGGGGGCACGATGATCAAGCAGCTGGCGCCGCGGCTCGAGAAGGTGACGGCCGAGTTCGCGGCGAAGCCGTACGAGGAGCTGATCCAGCTGATCCGCACCGGTCCGCCGCGGTTCTCGCCGTTCCAGCTCAAGCAGGTGGACGAGGCGGCCAACACGGTCGAGTTCTACGTGCACACCGAGGACGTCCGGCGGGCCCAGCCGGACTGGTCGTCGCGGGAGCTGGACCCGGTCTTCCAGGACGCCCTGTGGTCCCGCCTGGAGCGCACCGCCCGGCTGCTGGGCCGGGGATTGCCGACGGGCCTGGTGCTGCGCCGCCCGGACGGCCAGACGGCGGTCGCCCATCGCGGCGCCCCGGTGGTGACGGTGACCGGCGAGCCCTCCGAGCTGCTGATGTTCGCGTTCGGCCGGCAGAGCACGGCGAAGGTCGAGGTGGCGGGCGACGAGAACGCGATCGCCAAGCTGCGCGAGTCGAAATCCCTGGGCATCTGAGGAGCTCCCGGTGATCAGGGTCGCGATGACCAGCGTGTACGTGGACGACGTGCCGAAGGCGCACGCGTTCTACACGGACGTCCTCGGTTTCGAGACCCGCACCCGGCTGGACCTGGGCGGCGGCACCCTGTTCGTCACGGTCGGCGCCCCGCAGGGCGCCCAGCCCGACCTCCAGCTCCTGCTGGAGCCCGGCCAGGGCCCCGTCGCGGACCCGTACCGCAGGGCCGTGTACGAGGCGGGCCTGCCGGCCATCGTCTTCTCCGTGGACGACATCCGCTCGGAGTACGACCGCCTGTGTGCCCTGGGTGTCCGCTTCCCGCACGAGCCGCAGGACCAGGGCCCGGTGGTCGCCGCCGTCCTGGACGACACGGTCGGCAACCTGATCCAGCTGACCCAGCCGAAGGGCTGAGCGGCCTCAGCGGGGCAGTTCGGCACGGCGCAGCGCGGGCACGGCGAGGGCGACGACCCCGCCGAGCGCGCAGACGGCGGCGCTGACCACGTACACCGGGCCGAGTCCGAAGACACCGATCGCGGCGGCCGTGAACGGCATGCTGAGCGGGGTCAGACCCAGGCTGATCAGCCCGGAGACGGCGGTGACCCGGCCCAGGTACGCGGGGTCGGCCTGGGTCTGCAGCAGCGCCCCGCACATGGCGCCGCTGAGCCCGGCGAGCAGGCCGATCAGCAGCGCGACGCCGACCGCGCCGACGAGGCCCGGTACGAACGCGAGGGCACCGATCGCGACGGACCCGGCGAGAATCGAGACACCGGCGACCAGACCCGCGCGCGGCAGCCGCCCCCGCACGGTCAGCAGCAGGGAGACGGCCCCGGCGCCGACGCCGAACCCCGCGAGCACCCAGCCCACGCCCGCCGCACCCCAGCCGCGCCGGTCGGCGAGCAGGGTCAGTCCGACGTTGAGGGGGCTGACGAAGCCCAGGTCGCCGAGGGCGATGGCCAGCATCAGCGGGGCCAGGACGCGGTGCCGGCGGATGTGGGCGAGCCCGGCCCGCAGGTCCTGCCAGGGGGTGGGGGCGGCGGCGCGGTCGTCGGCCGGGAGTTCCCGGACCCGCAGGGACATCAGCAGGGGGACCGATACGGCGATGAGCAGCCCGGCGAGGCCGAAGGCGGCCGCCGCGCCGCCGACGGCCACGCAAAGGCCGCCCAGGGGGGCGCCGAGGATGCTCGCGAAACGGATGGCGAGACCGCGCATGCCCTGCACCCGCGCGAGCTGGTCGCGGCTGGTCACGCGCGCGGGGAGGGCGCCCACGGCGGGCATGAACACGGCGTCGACGATGCCGAAGACCAGGGCGAGCGCGGCGAGCGGCCACAGGCCGGGGCTGGTCAGGAAGAGCAGCGCGGCCACGGCGAGGACGGCCGCGCAGCGGACCGCGTCGGAGCCGATGACGACCCGGCGGGGGCCCAGCCGGTCGGCGATCACCCCGCCGAACAGCATGAGCACGGCCCTGGGCAGGGCGCTCACGGACATCACGGCGCCGGCCTGCGCGGGTGAGCCGCCCTGGACGGCGGCCCAGGAGAGGGCGATGTAGTAGACGCTGTCGCCGACCATGGAGGAGGTGTAGGCGCCGAGCCAGCGCAGGACGTTGGGGTCGCGGTGGGCGGGGCGCGGGGCGGCGGTGGCCGAAGGCACGACGGTGGTGGCGGTCACTGAGGTGGTCCTCTCAGACGCGGAACGGGAAGCCGTACGTGTACAGCGCCACGTGCTCGCGCCCTTCGGTGTCGCCGTTCGCCTCGGCGGACCGGCCTTTCGCGTCGTACTTCCTGGCCAGCGCGAGCAGTTCCGCGCGGAGTTCGTCCAGTTCGGCCGCGGTCAGGCGGAGCAGGGACTCGGTGTCGGGCGCGGCGGCGTTCCACTCGGCGCTCCAGGTGGCGCGCTCGTCGAGGTAGCGGCGGTACATGTCGGCGCGCTGCTCGTGGAAGAGCCGGGTGGCGGCGAGGTGGGCGGCGGCCTTCTCGGGTGCGTCACGGAAGTCCCGGTCCCGGATGCTGATGCCGTCCGACGCGGGCTGCCACCAGCGCTCCCGGCCGTCCGCACTCTGTGGCTCGGCCTCCTCGATCAGACCGTGCTCGGCGAGCTTGCGCAGGTGGTAGCTGACCAGTGAGACCGCCTCGTCCACCTGGTCGGCGAGCTGCGAGGCCGTCGCCTTGTCGGCCACGCAGAGGCCTCGGTAGAGCTTCATGCGCAGCGGGTGGGCGAGCGCCTTGAGGGTGCCCACATCGGTGATCCGGTGGTCCCGCTCCTTGTCCGTCATGCCACCGACGCTAGATGCGAAAGAAAAATTGCGCAATAGATTTTGCGCAACTCCTCTTTCGCATCTGCAGAAGAAAAGGCCCCGGACAGCAGGAAGCCCCGGCCGCCTGTCTCCAGGTCACCGGGGCCGGGCTCGGCGCAGGGTCAGCGCACCGGGTGTCCCGCCTCCCGCAGGGTCTGCTTCACCTGGCCGATCCTGAGGTCGCCGAAGTGGAAGACGGAGGCGGCGAGGACCGCGTCGGCGCCCGCGCCGACGGCCGGGGGGAAGTGGGCGAGGGCGCCGGCGCCGCCGGAGGCGATGACCGGCACGGTCACGTGCTTGCGCACCGCCGCGATCATCTCCAGGTCGTAGCCGTCCTTCGTCCCGTCCGCGTCCATCGAGTTGAGCAGGATCTCGCCCGCGCCCAGCTCGGCGGCCCGGTGCGCCCACTCGACCGCGTCGATGCCGGTGCCGCGGCGGCCGCCGTGGGTGGTGACCTCGAAGGATCCCGACTCCGTGCGGCGGGCGTCGACCGACAGGACCAGGACCTGGCGGCCGAAGCGTTCCGCGATCTCGCGGATCAGGTCCGGGCGGGCGATCGCCGCCGTGTTGACGCCCACCTTGTCGGCGCCGGCGCGCAGCAGCCTGTCGACGTCCTCGGCGGTGCGGACGCCGCCGCCGACCGTCAGGGGGATGAACACCTGCTCGGCGGTGCGGCGCACCACGTCGTAGGTGGTCTCGCGGTTGCCGGAGGACGCGGTGATGTCCAGGAAGGTCAGCTCGTCGGCGCCCTCCGCGTCGTACACCTTGGCCATCTCGACCGGGTCGCCCGCGTCCCGCAGGTTCTGGAAGTTGACGCCCTTGACGACCCGGCCGTTGTCCACGTCCAGGCAGGGGATGACTCGGACCGCCAGGGTCATGACTCCACGGCTCCTCTGTATGCCTCTAGCTCTGCTTCCACCAGGATGCGCGGGTCGACGAAGCCGGTCACCACGACGAACGTGGTCACCGGGCGCACCTGGTCGAAGACCTCCTTGTGGGCGCGTCCCACCGCGTCCATGTCGCGCGCGTGCGCGAGGAACAGGCGGGTGCGGATCACCGACTCCGGTCCGAGCCCGAACTCGGCGATCGCCTCCAGGGCGGTGGTGAAGGCCACCCTGGCCTGCTCGTACGGGTCGCCCTCCCCGTACAGCACGGTGCCCTTGAAGGACGTCGTACCGCCCACCACCACACGGTCGCCCGCCGCGACGGCGCGGGCGAAACCGAAGGTCTCCTCCCAGGGACTTCCGCTCTGCACGCGCCGTACGGCATCGGACGTCATGGTGACACTGCCTCCAGTGCTTCTTCCAAGGTGAACGCCTTGGCGTACAGCGCCTTCCCGACGATGGCGCCCTCGACACCGAGGGTTACCAGGCCGGCCAGCGCGCGGAGGTCGTCCAGCGACGACACGCCGCCGGAGGCCACGACCGGCCGGTCCGTCGCGGCGCACACGTTCTTCAGGAGCTCCAGGTTCGGGCCCTGGAGGGTGCCGTCCTTGGCGATGTCGGTGACCACGTAGCGGGCGCAGCCCTCCTTGTCGAGGCGGGCGAGCGTCTCGTAGAGGTCGCCGCCGTCGCGGGTCCAGCCGCGGCCCCTGAGGGTCGTGCCGCGCACGTCCAGGCCGACCGCGATCTGGTCACCGTGTTCGGCGATGACCTTGGCGACCCACTCCGGGGTCTCCAGGGCGGCCGTGCCGAGGTTCACGCGCGTGCAGCCGGTGGCCAGTGCCGCGGCGAGGGTGGCGTCGTCGCGGATGCCGCCGGAGAGCTCGACCTTGATGTCCATGGCCTTCGTGACCTCGGCGACCAGGGAGCGGTTGTCGCCGGTGCCGAACGCCGCGTCCAGGTCGACCAGGTGCAGCCACTCGGCGCCCGACCGCTGCCAGGCGAGGGCCGCCTCCAGGGGGGAGCCGTAGGAGGTCTCGGTCCCGGACTCGCCGTGCACGAGGCGGACGGCCTGGCCGTCGCGGACGTCGACGGCGGGGAGGAGTTCGAGCGTGCTCACAGTGTTCCGATCCAGTTGGTGAGGAGCTGGGCGCCGGCGTCGCCGGACTTCTCGGGGTGGAACTGGGTGGCCCACAGGGCGCCGTTCTCCACGGCGGCCACGAACGGCTTACCGTGCGTCGACCAGGTCACCAGCGGGGCCCGCAGCGCGGCGTTGTGCGTCTCCAGCGCCCAGTCGTGGACGGCGTAGGAGTGCACGAAGTAGAAGCGCGCGTCGGCGTCCAGGCCGGCGAACAGCTGGGAGCCGGCCGGTGCTTCCACGGTGTTCCAGCCCATGTGCGGGACGATCTCGGCCTGCAGCGGCTCGACCGAGCCGGGCCACTCGTCGAGGCCGTCGGTCTCCACGCCGTGCTCGATGCCGCGCGCGAACAGGATCTGCATGCCGACGCAGATGCCCATCACCGGCCGCCCGCCGGACAGCCGGCGGTCGATGATCCAGTCCCCGCGCGCCCCGCGCAGGCCCTCCATGCAGGCGGCGAAGGCACCCACGCCGGGCACCAGCAGGCCGTCCGCGTTCATGGCCTTGTCGAAGTCACGGGTGATCTCGACGTCGGCCCCGGTGCGGGCGAGGGCGCGCTCGGCGGACCGGACGTTGCCGAAGCCGTAGTCGAAGACGACGACCTTTTTCGACGGTGCGGTCAATTCCACACCTCCAGCCTCATGACGCCCGCCACCAGGCACAGGGCGGCGCTGATCGAGAGCAGCACGATCAGGCTGGTGGGCATCTTCTGCTTGACGAAGGAGATGATTCCGCCGACCAGGAAGAGGCCGACGACGATCAGTATGGTCGAGAGGCTGTTCATCGCTTACAGCGCGCCCTTCGTCGAGGGGAGGATGCCGGCCGCGCGCGGATCGCGCTCGGAGGCGTAGCGCAGCGCCCTCGCCAGCGCCTTGAACTGGCACTCCACGATGTGGTGCGCGTTACGTCCGTACGGTACGTGCACGTGCAGGGCGATCTGCGCCTGGGCGACGAAGGACTCCAGGATGTGCCGGGTCATGGTGGTGTCGTACTCGCCGATCATCGGCGCCATCTTCTCCGGCTCGGTGTGCACGAGGTACGGGCGGCCGGACAGGTCGACCGTCACCTGGGCGAGCGACTCGTCCAGCGGGACCGTGCAGTTGCCGAAGCGGTAGATGCCCACCTTGTCGCCGAGGGCCTGCTTGAAGGCGGCGCCGAGGGCGAGGGCGGTGTCCTCGATGGTGTGATGCGAGTCGATGTGCAGGTCGCCGTCGGTCTTGACGGTGAGATCGAACAGGCCGTGCCGGCCGAGCTGGTCGAGCATGTGGTCGTAGAAGCCGACGCCGGTCTTGATGTCGGTCTTGCCGGTGCCGTCGAGGTCGATCTCGACGAGGACCGAGGTCTCCTTGGTGGTGCGCTCCACGCGCCCTACGCGGGTCATGCGTCCAGCTCCTTCTTGACTTCACGGACCGCGTCGAGGAACGCGTCGTTCTCTTCGGGGGTTCCGGCGGACACCCGCAGGAAACCGGGCACGCCGTTGTCGCGGACGAGGACCCCCCGGTCGAGGATCTTCTGCCACACCGCGTGCGGATCCGCGAACCGCCCGAACTGCACGAAGTTGGCGTCGGATTCGGTGACCTCCAGGCCCGCCGCGCGCAACTCGCTCACCAGCCGGTCCCGCTCGGCCTTCAGCTGCTCGACGTACTTCAGCAGCGTGTCGGTGTGCTCCAGGGCGGCCAGCGCGGTCGCCTGGGTGATCGCCGACAGGTGGTACGGCAGCCGCACGAGCTGGACGGCGTCCACCACCGCGGGGTGCGCGGCGAGGTAGCCGAGGCGCAGGCCGGCCGCGCCGAAGGCCTTCGACATGGTCCGGGATACGACGAGATTCGGCCGACCTTCGAGCAGCGGCAGCAGCGAGGCGCCGTGGCTGAACTCGATGTAGGCCTCGTCCACGACGACCATCGAGGGCTTGGCGGCCTGGGCGGCCTCGTAGAGCGCGAGGACCGTCTCGGCCGGCACCGCGTTGCCGGTGGGGTTGTTGGGGGTGGTGATGAAGACGACGTCCGGCCTGTGCTCGGCGATGGCCGCCGAGGCCGCCTCGACGTCGAGCGTGAAGTCCTCGTTGCGGGGGCCGGAGATCCAGCGGGTGCCGGTGCCGCGCGAGATGAGCGAGTGCATCGAGTACGACGGCTCGAAGCCGATCGCCGTGCGGCCGGGGCCGCCGAAGGTCTGCAGCAGCTGCTGGATGACCTCGTTGGAGCCGTTGGCCGCCCACACGTTCTCGACGGTGAGCGGGTGGTTGCCGGTCTTCGTCAGGTACTTGGCGAGTTCGGTGCGGAGCTGGACCGCGTCCCGGTCGGGGTAGCGGTTCAGGTCGCGGGCGGCCTCGCGCACCCGCTCCGTGATCCGCTCGACCAGCGGCTCGGGCAGCGGGTACGGGTTCTCGTTGGTGTTCAGCCGTACCGGGACGTCCAACTGGGGCGCGCCGTAGGGGGACTTGCCGCGCAGCTCGTCCCGTACGGGGAGATCGTCGATTCCGAGGTTCACTTGCTCGCCGGTACCTTCCACCCGAACCTTGCCTTCACCGCCGCGCCGTGCGCGGGCAGGTCCTCCGCCTCCGCCAGTGTGACCACGTGGTGCGCGACCTCGGCCAGCGCGTCCCGCGTGTAGTCGACGATGTGGATGCCGCGCAGGAAGGACTGGACGGAGAGCCCCGAGGAGTGGCAGGCGCAGCCGCCGGTGGGCAGCACGTGGTTGGACCCGGCGGCGTAGTCGCCGAGGGAGACGGGCGCCCAGGGCCCGATGAAGATCGCGCCCGCGTTCCTGACCCGGTCGGCCACCGCGGCGGCGTCGGCGGTCTGGATCTCCAGGTGCTCGGCGCCGTACGCGTCGACGACCCTGAGGCCCTCCTCGACGCCGTCGACCAGGACGATCGCGGACTGCCGGCCCTGCAGGGCGGGGACGATCCGGTCCTCGACGTGCTTGGTGGCCGCGACCTGCGGCTCCAGTTCCTTCGCCACCGCGTCCGCGAGCTCGACCGAGTCGGTGACCAGGACGGCGGCGGCCAGCGGGTCGTGCTCGGCCTGGCTGATCAGGTCGGCGGCGACGTGCACCGGGTCGGCGGTGGCGTCCGCGAGGACGGCGATCTCGGTCGGGCCCGCCTCCGCGTCGATGCCGATCCGGCCGGTGAAGTAGCGCTTGGCGGCGGCCACCCAGATGTTGCCGGGGCCGGTGACCATGACGGCGGGCGGGCAGGACTCGGTGCCGTACGCGAACATCGCGACGGCGGTGGCGCCGCCGGCCGCGTACACCTCGTCGACGCCGAGCAGGGCGCAGGCGGCGAGGATCGTCGGGTGCGGCAGCCCGCCGAACTCCGCCTGCGGCGGCGAGGCCAGCGCGATCGACTCGACGCCGGCCTCCTGCGCGGGCACCGCGTTCATGATCACGGAGGACGGATAGACCGACCGGCCGCCGGGCGCGTACAGCCCGACGCGCTCCACCGGCACCCACTTCTCGGTCACCGAGCCGCCCGGCACGACCTGGGTCGTGTGGGTCGTACGGCGCTGCGCGCGGTGCACGAGGCGGGCGCGCCGGATGGACTCCTCCAGGGCCGCGCGCACGGCCGGGTCGAGCTCCGCCAGGGCCTTGTCGAGCGCCTCGGCGGGCACCCGCACCTGCTCCAGCCGCACCCCGTCGAACTTCTCCGCGAAGTCGATCAGCGCCGCGTCGCCCCGATGATGCACGGCCTCGCAGATCGGACGCACCTTCTCCAGGGCGGCCGAGACGTCGAAGTCGGCTCGGGGCAGCAGGTCGCGCAGGGCGGGTCCCTCGGGGAGGGCGTCGCCGCGCAGATCGATTCGGGAGATCACAGGCTCAATTCTCTCAGACGGCACTCGGAGCCCGTCCGCGCGTATCAATGGCTGATACAGAACGTGGGGCAACAGCCGGTACATAGCCTGGCCGGAACCCGGAAGATCGCCTTCACCTACGGTGTTCGAGGTCTCACACAGCGGGCATCACCGGTTGTACCGAAACATGACCAACGAGTAGCCCGAGGAAGAAGGAACAGCCGTGACCGAGGGGGACGGCGTCCGGGACGGGGACCTGCCGGACGATCTGACCGCGGCCGAGGCCGGTATGTGGCAGGCGTTCCGCAACGGCAGTGTGTACGACCTGAGCAGCGGCGACATGCACGTGGACGATCCGCACGGCGGCCAGCCGTGGGGGCCCGAGCGGACCGTGCGGGCCCGGATCGTCTGCTGGCTGCTGCTCGACGGGCCGCCGCCGCTGGCGGGCCGGGTGGCCTCGCTGAAGCTGGCCGGCGTGCGGATCACCGGCCCCCTGGACCTGGCGGGCGGCACGGTCACGCCGTACGTGGAGCTGCGCGGCTGCCGGTTCGACGACGAGATCCTGCTGCCGGAGGCGCATTTCACGACCGTACGACTGGTCGACTGTGCGGCGCCGCGCCTCGAGGCCGCCCGGGTGCACACGGAGGGTGACCTGCATCTGCCGCGCTGCCGTTTCCTCGGCGGGGTCCGGCTGACCGACGCGCACATCGGCACCGACCTGCTGCTGAACCAGGCGGTGGTGTACCGGGACCGCAGCGGGCGGTCGATCGCGGCGGACGGCATGACCGTCGGCCAGGACCTGCAGGCGGAGCTCCTGGAGTCGCACGGGGAGCTGAGCCTGCGCAGCGCCAAGGTGGGCGTCTCGCTGAGCCTGCGCGGGGCGCGGCTGCGCAACCCCGACGGGCGGTTCGCGCTGAACGCGCCCCAGCTGACCGTCGGCCGGACCCTGTACCTGACCCCGGCCGGGGTGGGCGGCCCCTGGCAGAGCGGGACGACCCCGGCGCGCGGGACGCGGATCCAGCGGTTCGAGTGCCAGGGCGGGATCCGGCTGGACGACGGGCGGTTCGGGGACGCGGTGGACCTGGAGCGGGCGAGGTTCGCCTTCACGGACGTCCAGGAGCTGTCGCTGCGCCGGGTGCAGGCGCCGGAGCTGCGGTTCCTCGGGGAGGAGCCGCAGCGCGGAGCGGTGCTGCTGTCGGGCGCCCGGACCACCAACCTGGTCGACCGGGCGACCAGCTGGCCGGGACCGGGGCGGCTGCACATGGGCGGGTTCGTCTACGAGAACCTGGTCCCGCAGGGCCCGTTCCCGCTGACCCGGCGGCTGGACTGGGTGGCGGCGGCGACCGCCGAGTACAACCCGGAGCCGTACGAGCGGCTCGCGACCGTGCTGCGGGCCGCCGGCGAGGACGAGGACGCGCGCGAGGTACTGCTCGCCAAGCAGCGGCGGCGGCGCGAGACGCTGCCGCCGGCCGCCAAGCTCTGGGGGTTCGCGCAGGACCTGACGGTGGCCTACGGCTACCGGCCGGGCCGGGCGGCGGTGTGGATGGCGGTGCTGTGGGCGGCGGGCACGCTCGCGTTCGCGCACGCCCCGCATCCGCCGGTGAACTCCGGCGGCCACCCGGTCTGGGATCCGGCCCTGTTCGTCCTGGACCTGCTGCTGCCGGTGATCGACCTGGGCCAGGTCGGCCAGTGGCGGCTCACCGGCGGCTGGCAGTGGGCGGCGGCGGTGATGATCCTGCTGGGCTGGATCCTGGCGACGACGGTGGCGGCGGGGGCGACGAGGCTGCTGCGGCGGGGGTGACGAGGCTGCTGCGGCAGGTGGGGACGACCGGTGCCGCGGAGACACCCGAGTCACCTCGGGCACCACCTCTGACAGGTACCGAACAGATGAGCAACAGTCACCTTTTACGCGTCCTTGACCAGCCGCCGTACAACTTTCATGGAGTTGGCCACACCGTCTGGCGCTGCCCCGACCTGCGGACTTTCAATGGTCGACACCATGGCTTCGCTGCGCGCGCTCTTCCGTTCCGCACGGAGGGCCCCCACCGCTCCGCGTCTCGCTGCCGGACCGCTCCCGTCCGACGACGAGGTGTTCCTCGACGCGCCCGACGAACGTCTCGCCCCCGCGCTGGTCGCGGCCGGCCGGGGCGAGTACGAACCCGCCGCGAAACTGCTGGCCGGCACCAGGGACGCGGCCGAGTGGGAGGAACGCGACCGGTACGTGCGCCGGCTCGCCCTCTTCGCCCGCTCCCGCACCGAGTGGCTCGACCAGTGGGCCGTGACCGCGCCGCAGGACCCGGACCTGCTGCCGGTCCAGGCCCAGCTCGCGGTCGACCACGCCTGGGACTCCCCCGCCCGCGCGGAGCTCCTGCGCCCGCTCAGCCCGCTGATCACGGCGGCCGCGCGCGGCGACGACCGGGACCCGGTGCCGTGGCGGATCGCGCTCGACCACGCCCGCGGGACGAATGCCGGCCACAAGTACTTCGAGGAGCTGTGGGAGGCGGCCGTGCGCCGTGCCCCGCACCACTCCGGCTGCCATGTGGCGGCGCTGCGCTATCTGGCCACGTACTGGCACGGCTCGCACCACGAGTGCTTCGACTTCGCCGACCTGGCCGCGCAGGACGCCCCGCCGGACTCGCTGGTCCAGGCCCTGCCGGCCCGCGCGGCCTTCACCTACCTCAGCGACGGCTGCGGCCCCGAGGTGCCGCGCGCCCGCCTGGACGCGGCGGCCGACCGGGCGATCGACCTCTCCGCGCGGTTCCCGGCGGCCGACCCCTGGCCGGCCGAGGTCCGCAACCAGCTGATGTACCTGCTGGTCCGCCTGGAACGCTGGGAGGCGGCCCGCACCCAGCTGCACCTGATCGGCCCGTACGTCACGTCCTTCCCCTGGGACCGCCTCTCCGACGACCCGCTGGGCCATTTTCTGCGCCTGCGCGCCCACCTGCTGGCCGGTACGGAACCGCCTCCCGAGGCCGAACCGACCCCCTCGGCGAGGGCCGCGGGACGCCCACGGACCGAGCACGGCGGACATGCCACCGCCGATGACCACTAGGCTGTGGCGCCGTGACCACCGTCCGTCTCCCTCTCTTCCCGCTGAACTCGGTGCTGTTCCCGGGGCTGGTGCTGCCGCTGAACGTCTTCGAGGAGCGCTATCGCGCCATGATGCGCGACCTGCTGAAGACGCCCGAGGAGGAACCGCGCCGGTTCGCCGTCGTGGCGATCCGCGACGGCCACGAAGTGGCGGCGACCGCACCGGGCATGCCGGACCCGACGGCCCAGCCCGAGAAGGGCCCGGCGGCCGGCTTCGGACCCGACCCGCTCAAGTCCTTCCACCGGGTGGGCTGTGTGGCGGACGCGGCGACGATCCGGGAGCGGGCGAACGGCACGTTCGAGGTACTGGCCACGGGTACGAACCGGGTACGGCTGCTCTCCGTCGACACGTCGGGCCCGTTCCTGACGGCGGAGCTGGAGGAGCTGCCCGAGGAGCAGGGCGACGAGGCGGGCGCGCTGGCCGAGGGGGTCCTGCGGGCCTTCCGCCAGTACCAGAAGCGTCTGGCGGGCGCGCGGGAACGCTCACTGTCGTCCGGCGTGGACCTCCCCGACGAACCGTCGGTCGTCTCCTACCTGGTCGCGGCGGCGATGATGCACGACACCCCCACCAAGCAGCGCCTGCTGCAGGCCCCCGACACCGCCTCCCGCCTCCGCGACGAGCTGAAACTCCTTCGCTCCGAGACGGCGATCATCCGTAACCTGCCGTCACTGCCCGCGGCGGAGCTGACGCGGGCGCCGACGAGTCTGAACTGAACCGGGGATTTCCTGACATGCCGAAGAAGCCGAAGAAGCAGCAGTCCGGGGGCGGCGGTACCCCGGCGACGGTGGCCCTGACGGCCGCGGGGGCGGACTTCACGGTCCACTCCTACGACCACGACCCCGCCCACCCGTCCTACGGCGAGGAGGCGGCGGAGGCGATGGGCGTGTCCCCGGACCGGGTCTTCAAGACCCTGGTCGCGGACGTGGACGGCGCGCTCACGGTCGCCGTCGTCCCGGTGGCCGGCAGCCTGGACCTCAAGGCCCTGGCGACGGCGGTCGGCGGCAAGCGCGCGGCGATGGCGGACCCGGCCCTCGCCGAGCGCACGACGGGCTACGTCCGCGGCGGCATCTCCCCGCTCGGCCAGCGCAAGAAACTCCCCACGGTCCTGGACGCCTCGGCCTCCTCCCACCCCACGATCTGCGTCTCGGCAGGCCGCCGCGGCCTCGAGGTCGAACTGGCCCCGACCACCCTGGCCACCCTCACGAACGCGACCCTGGCCCCCATCGGACGTGCGTGACCCCTCGACGAAGTCTCCGTGCTCGGTTAAGTACGGAAGACATGTCGAAGAAGACACGGAAAAGGAAGTGGCGCCTGAAGAAGGCCCGCTCGAACCACGGTCGCCGTCCGGCATAGCAACCCCCCGGGCGCGGGCGCCGAACTGGCCCGACCACAGGTTTTCCCGCGCCCCTGCCCGACACCCACCTCACAACACACCGGGCACCAGCCCGACTGCGGGCCGCCGCGGGCGCCAGGTGACAGGTAGACCGCCGGGCGTCGCGGACACCAGGTGGCAAGTCGGCTGCGGGCCGTCGTGGGCTGGTCGCGCAGTTCCCCGCGCCCCTGGCTCTTCTGCCGACGCCCCCGCTTCGCAGTTGCCGAACACGGCCCACGCCCCCACCCACCAGCCCGACTGCAGGCCGCCGCGGACACCAGGTGGCAAGTCGGCTACGGGCCGTCGTGGGCTGGTCGCGCAGTTCCCCGCACCCCTGGCTCTTCTGCCGACGCCCCCGCTTCCCAGTCGCCGAACGGGGCCCGCGCCCACCCACCAGCCCGTCCGGCGTTTGAGGACGAGGCCGTTCAGGCCGAGGCGGGGGTGCGGGGGCGGCAGCCCCCGGAGCGGGCGGTCGAAGGGGGGGCTCCCCCTGGAGGATGGGACGGGTAGGGGCGGCGGGGGCGAAGGATGCTACGCCGGCGGAGCGGCGTACGGGCCGTCCTCGTACGGCGGCTCCGGGTCCCGCGGACCGAACAGCGCCGTCAACCCCAGATGCACCACCAACGCCGACAACGGCCACGCCAGCAACGCCCCCTTCGCCCCGAGCTTCAGCGGCGCCGAGAACGTCACCCCCTTCCCCACGGCCTTCGCGTGAGCGATCACGTCCTGCTCCGGCCCCAGCCACATCCCCAGCCGCCAGGCAAGGAAAGACGCGAGCAGCCCCCCGACCCCCAGCCCCACCACCAGCGGCACACCCCCACGCCGCCGCCACAGGAACACCACGACCGCGCTCACGACCCCGAGAGCCAGCGCCAGCAGCGTGAACGTTCCGTCCACTCCCGCCGCCTGCTCCCCCTCGCTGTCCTTGAGGTAGACCGCCCAGCTCTTGCCGGACTGGTCCCCCACCAGCGGTACGTGCGGCGCCAGCCACAGCCACAGCAGCCCGAGCAGCACACCGCTCACGGCCACCGCGACGGCGATCACGGCACCTTCCCGCAGTTCGGTCTTCATCCCGGGACCGTCCTGTCCGTACGCTCCGTACTGTCCGTACTCCCCCGCCGCCTCCCCGGCAGGCGGCGGCGCCTGCCAGGCCTGGTGCGAGGACTGGTCGTGCGGCGGAGGCGGCGGCGTCAGCGGTGCGGTCACGATGCCATCGTGCCAGGTCGGCCTGTGGGGCGCGTCACCGGACGGCAGCCCTGCGGTACGCCCAGGTGGCGACGGCCAGCGAGACGACCCCCACCCCGGCACACACGCCCAGGTCAGCGAGGACGACGGCCCAGTCGGGCTGCGCCCCGAAGGTCCGGGCGAAGGCCTCGACGCCGTACGTCGAAGGCAGCAGGTCACGCGCGAACTGGATGATCCCCGGCATCCGGTCGGGCGGCAGCACCCCGAGCAGCAGCGCCGCGGACATGCCCAGCTGCCCGAGCAGCGTGGCGATCTCGGGCCGGGGCGCGAGCAGCCCGCAGGCCGCGCCCAGCCCCGCCAGGGCCGCCCCCGCGAGCGGGATCACGGCGACGAGGATCCACAGGTTCGCGAGCGGCAGCCCGAACAGCACGCATCCGAAGACGGCGGTCACCAGCGTCCCCGGCACAGTGAACGAGGCGTACGCCGCGGCCGCCCCGAGCACCACCGAGGCCGGCGGCACGGGCAGCGTGGCGTAGTGGTCGAGGCCGCCGCTCGCCCGCAGCTGCCCGAAGTACTGCGCGAGCAGGTTCAGCGCCACGTAGGCCACCACGACCACCGCGGAGCCCGCCACCACGGACTGGGCCTCGCTCCGCGAGTCCACCACCCCGCGCATCATGATCATGATGCCGACGGACTGGAACGTCGCGACGAACAGCAGCGGGATCCGCGCCACCCGGGCCCGGGACAGCTGCGCACGGTAGACGGCCACCAGCGACGGCCACAGCCGCGCCCGCGGGCCCAGCTCGGCCACCGGGGCACCCGGCGCCGTCTCCTCCACGGCCAGGGCACCGCCCGGCAGAACCTCAGCGGGTACGACACTCACGTCGCGCTGCTCCCCTTCCGTGCGGCACCTGCGGCCCGTACCGCTGCCGCGCCTTTCCGTACGCGCATGGCCGCCGTCCTGTTCACCCTCGCGTTCGCCCTCACGCCTTCACCAGCCCCTGCCGTGCGGCGCCGCCCAGCGCCAGGTATACGTCCTCCAGGCTGGGCGTGGCGAGGGTGAAGTCGTCGAGGGCGGCGAAGGCGGCCCCGCCGGTCACCGTGGCGACGACGGCGCGTGCCTCCTCGGGCGCGAGCCGCAGCGTCCAGCGCCGGCCGGACTCGACGGCACGCTCCCGCAGGACGGCGACCTCTGGCACATCCAGCGGCGCCCGCTCCCGCCACACCAGCTCGACCCGCACCTCGCCGGCGACGCGTTCCTTGAGCCCGGCGGGGGTGTCGCAGGCGATGACCCGTCCCTGGTCGAGGACGGCGACCCGGTCGAGCACGGTCTCGGCCTCGATGACGTTGTGGGTGACCAGCACCACGGTGGCCCCCTGCTCGGCCCGGCGCCGGTCCACGGCAGCCCACACGGCCCGCCGGGCCACGGGGTCCATCCCGGTCGTCGGCTCGTCGAGCACCAGCAAGGGCCGCTCCCCGACCAGCGCGGCGGCGAAACAGGCCAGTCGCCGCTGTCCTCCGGAGAGCTTCTTGAGCGCCCGCCCGGCGATGGGCGTGAGGCCCAGTTCCTCCAGCACCGCGTCGCGCTCGCTCCGGGCCTGCCGTACGTCCAGTCCGCGCAGCCGCCCGGTGGTCTCGGCGGCGAGGGACACGGTCAGCTCGTCGAGGGCGCTGGACTCCTGCCCGAGGTAGGCGAGGATCCGCGCGGCCCGCTCCGGGTGCCGCACGATGTCGTGTCCGAGGATCTCGACGCTGCCCGCGTCGGGCCGCAGCAGCCCGGTGAGCTGCCGTACGAGCGTCGACTTGCCGGCCCCGTTCGGCCCGAGCAGCCCGAAGATCTCCCCGCGCCGGATCTCGAGCTCCACCCCGTCGGTGGCCCGCACCTCGGGCACGGCGGGGGCGCCACGCCGCCCTTTGACCGCGGCGTAGGTCTTCGTCAGCCCACGCACGGCACACACGACGTCACCCTGCTGCCGAAGTGCCCGACCCACGCCCGTACTCACAAGGGACGAGACTACGGGGTCGGGCCCCTTTACTCACCGTTGGGGCAGTTGGCGCCCCAAAGGGGCGCGGGACTGTATTCATTTGCGGCTCCGCCGCGTGGGCGCGACCAGCCCCCACCGGCCCCCAGCCGAAAGCACCACCGCGCCCCCTCACTCACTCCGCCGACGCATGCTCCCCGGCCCCCGCCGGCACATCGAACTCCCTCCAGAACCCCGCCCGAATGGCGTACCGGTCATGCTCGTCGATCTGGTCGTCCTTGTGCGCCAGCAACCCGAACCGCGCCGCGTACCGCAGCAGCTCGCCGTCGATCCGGTGCGGAATCCGCGGATACATCCCCGACAGCTTGTGCAGATGGCTCTGGTCCCCGAGCCGCGACATCCACCGCTTGGCGAACACCTGCCCGACCTCGTACGGATCCCCGCCGACGGTCGTGATGTCCTCCTCCCGGTCGGCCCACCGCTGCTCCGCGGTGGTCAGCTGCGCCAGCGTCGGCATGGAGGCCGCCTCCGCCGACTCCGCCGCGCCCCCCGGCCGGTCCACCCACCCCTTGTCCGAGGACCACCGCAGCGTCGCCGTCGTCGCCGGATGCTGGACCGGCTGCGCGCCCGGCGCCCGCAGCGCGGCGAGATCCTTCGGCGTCGGCACCCCCTTCGGCGTCGGCATCCGCTCCGGCGCCCCGTTCTCCGCCACGCTCGCCGCGGGGGCCCGGTCGGCGCCCTCGGGCACCGCCTCCGCCGCTGCCGCCAGCGACGACTCGGGCAGCGGCGCCGAGAGGATCGCGGCGATCTCCGGCCGTGGCACCGGCGGCGGCGCACAGACCGCGGTCAGCTCCTTGGCCCGTACCGCCTGGGTGATCCACGCCCGGTCCAGGACCCGCCGCTCGTCGGCCTCGGCGACCAGGTCCTCGGACTGGTTGTAGTCCCCGTCGGCGGCCTGCACGGCCCACAGATGGACGGCGACCCCGTGCTCCTTGGCGGCCATCATGCCCGGCAGCAGGTCCCCGTCACCGGTCACCAGCACGACGTCGGAGCAGGCCCGGTTCCTGGCCAGCTCGGTCAGCTCGGCGTGCATGGCCGCGTCCACGCCCTTCTGCGCCCAGCGCCCGTCGCTGCGGGTCAGCGCGCCGAGCCGGACGGTCACCCGGGGCATCACGCGCAGCCGGCGGTGTTCCGGCTGGGGGACGCGGTCGGGGGCACCGTCGAACCAGTAGATGCGCAGCAGTGGACGCTCGGTGTCGGACTCCGCGCGGTCGCGCAGCGCCTGGATCAGCGCGGCGTGGTCGACGGTGATCCGGGATCGGGAGGGCTCACCGGCGAGGAGACTGGCGGCGGCACCCAGCAGATACCCGGCGTCCACCAGGACGATGCAGCGGTCCACGCGACTCACCCTCTTTCCGGGAGGTTTGCTTCCGGGGCTTCCTTCGAGTCTGCCCGACCACGCGGGGGTTAACGGCCCGAACTCGATCTTCGGCGTGGCGTTTCGGGACCTCGCTCTCCGACAAGCCCTGTCACACACGGTAATTATCCGAAATGCGTCCGTTGTCAGCCTATGTGAATCTGAATTCGGCCCCTAGATCCCCCACAGGAGGCAGATCACCATGGCCAAGAACAAGAACCGCAAGGGTGGCTCCCAGAACCGCACCTCGCAGAGCGAGCAGTCCCACGAGCACCCGCAGCGTACGTCGACGGAGTCCCAGGACTCGCCGGTGTCGCACATCCAGGGCAGTCCGGCGGACGTTGCGAAGAAGAAGCAGAAGAGCTTCGGTCACAACTGAGCGGACCGACCAGGTCCCACCGGGCTGTTGAAGCCCAGGCACGCAGGAGGGGCGCACCCGTCGCGGGTGCGCCCCTTCGGCGCGCGTACGACCGTCCCTACGGGGTGAGGCCTATCCGGCCAGGCAGGACGGGCCGAGCAGCACCTTGAGGTCGCCGAACAGCGCCGGGTCCGGCTTCACCCGGTGCCGGTCCAGGCGCAGCACGGTGGTCTTGGTCGGGCCCTGGAGCTTGATCCGGACCTCGCTGTCGCCCTTGTGGTGGCTGAGGATCTCGCCGAGGCGGCTGACCATGGGCGGAGTGACCCTGGTGGCCGGGATGGTGAGGATCACGGGCGCGTTGGTGCCGGCGTTGGAGAGATCCGGGACCGCCAGCTCCATCCCCACCAGCCGCGGCACGTCCTCGCGCTTGTCGAGGCGGCCCTTGACGAACACCACCGCGTCCTCGACGAGTTGGGTCGAGATCAGCTGGTAGCTCGCCGGGAAGAACATGCACTCGATGGAGCCCGCGAGGTCCTCGACGGTGGCGATCGCCCAGGCGTTGCCCTGCTTGGTCATCTTGCGCTGGAGACCGGAGATGATGCCGCCGATGGTGACCACCGCGCCGTCCGCGTGCTCACCGCCGGTGAGCTGGGCGATGCCCGCGTCGGCCTTGTCGGAGAGCACGTGCTCCAGGCCGAAGAGCGGGTGGTCGGAGACGTACAGGCCGAGCATCTCCCGTTCCTGGGCGAGCAGATAGGTCTTGTCCCACTCCTCGGTGGTGAACTCGACGTCCAGACCGAAGCCGGGCTCGCTGCTCTCCTCCTCGCCCATCCCGCCGAAGAGGTCGAACTGGCCCTCGGCCTCCTTGCGCTTGACCGCGACCACGTTGTCGATCATCGAGTCGAAGTGCGCGGTGAGGCCCTTGCGAGTGTGCCCCAGGGCGTCGAAGGCGCCCGCCTTGATCAGCGACTCCGTGGTCCGCTTGTTGCACGCGACCGCCTCGACCTTGTCGAGGTAGTCGGGGAACGAGCCGTACTTGCCCTTGGCCTTGCGGCTCCTGATGATCGAATCCACCACGTTCGTGCCGACGTTGCGGACGGCTTCGAGGCCGAAGAGGATCACGTCGTCGCCCTGCGCGGCGAAGTTGTGCACCGACTCGTTGACGTTCGGCGGCAGCACCTTGATGCCCATGCGCCGGCACTCGTTCAGGTAGACGGCCGACTTGTCCTTGTCGTCCTTGACCGAGGTGAGCAGACCGGCCATGTACTCGGCGGGGTGGTTCGCCTTCAGGTAGGCGGTCCAGTACGAGACCAGGCCGTACGCGGCGGAGTGCGCCTTGTTGAAGGCGTAGCCGGCGAACGGGACCAGCACGTCCCACAGGGCCTGGATGGCCTCGTCGCTGTAGCCGTTCTTCTGGGCGCCGGACTGGAAGATGGTGAAGTTCTTGGCCAGTTCGTCGGGCTTCTTCTTGCCCATCACGCGGCGCAGGATGTCGGCCTCGCCGAGCGAGTAGCCGGCGATGATCTGGGCGGCCTTCTGCACCTGCTCCTGGTAGACGATCAGGCCGTAGGTGACGGCCAGGACCTCTTCCAGGGGCTCCTCCAGCTCCTTGTGGATCGGGGTGATCTCCTGGAGCTTGTTCTTGCGCAGGGCGTAGTTGGTGTGCGAGTCCATGCCCATCGGGCCCGGACGGTACAGCGCGGAGACGGCGGAGATGTCTTCGAAGTTGTCGGGCTTCATCAGACGCAGCAGCGAGCGCATGGGGCCGCCGTCGAACTGGAAGACGCCCAGGGTGTCGCCGCGCTGGAGGAGCTCGAAGGTCTTCGGATCGTCGAGCGGCAGGGCCAGCAGGTCGAGGTCGATGCCCTTGTTGGACTTCACCATCTTGACGGCGTCGTCCATGATCGTCAGGTTGCGCAGGCCGAGGAAGTCCATCTTCAGCAGGCCGAGCGACTCGCACTGCGGGTAGTCCCACTGCGTGATGGTCACGCCGTCCGTGTGCCGCACCCAGATCGGGGCGTGGTCGACGATGGGCTCGCTGGACATGATCACGCCGGCGGCGTGCACACCCATCTGCCGCACCAGGCCCTCGACGCCCTTCGCGGTGTCGATGACCTTCTTGACGTCCGGCTCGTTCTCGTACATCCCTCGGATCTCGCCCGCCTCGTTGTAGCGCGGGTGCGAGGGGTTGGTGATGCCGTCGAGGTCGATGCCCTTGCCGAGGACGTCGGCGGGCATCGCCTTGGTGAGGCGGTCGCCCATCGCGTACGGGTAGCCCAGCACGCGCGCGGAGTCCTTGATCGCGTTCTTGGCCTTGATCTTGCCGTAGGTGCCGATCATGGCGACCTTGTCGGCGCCGTACTTCTCGGTCACGTACCTGATCACCTCGACGCGCCGACGCTCGTCGAAGTCGATGTCGACGTCGGGCATGGAGACGCGCTCGGGGTTGAGGAACCGCTCGAAGATCAGGCCGTGCGGGATCGGGTCGAGGTCGGTGATGCCCATGGCGTAGGCGACGATCGAGCCGGCCGCGGAGCCTCGGCCGGGGCCGACCGCGATGCCGTTCTTCTTGGCCCACATGATGAAGTCGGCGACCACGAGGAAGTAGCCCGGGAACCCCATCTGGATGATGACGTCCATCTCGTACTCGACCTGCTTCTGCCGGTCGTCCGGGACCCCGCCGGGGAAGCGGCGGTCCATGCCCCGGCGGACCTCCTCCTTGAACCAGGTGACCTCGGTGAAGCCGTCGGGGATGTCGAACTTCGGCATGAGGTTCTTGGCCTCGAACATGCCGGTGGTGTCGACCATCTCGGCGACCAGGAGGGTGTTGGCACAGCCCTCCTGCCAGGCGTCCGAGGAGTCGACGGCGTACATCTCGTCCGTGGACTTCAGGTAGTAGCCGGTGCCGTCGAACTTGAAGCGGTCCGGGTCGGAGAGGTTCTTGCCGGTCTGGATGCAGAGCAGGGCGTCGTGGGCGGTCGCCTCGTGCGCGTAGGTGTAGTGCGAGTCGTTCGTCACCAGCGGCGGGATGCCGAGCTTCTTGCCGATCTCCAGGAGGCCCTTGCGCACCCGGTGCTCGATCTCGATGCCGTGGTCCATCAGCTCCAGGAAGTAGCGGTCCTTGCCGAAGATGTCCTGGTAGTCGGCGGCGGCCTTGAGGGCCTCCTCGTCCTGGCCGAGGCGCAGCCGGGTCTGCACCTCGCCGGAGGGGCAGCCGGTGGAGGCCACGATCCCCTCGGACCACTGGGAGATCGTCTCCTTGTCCATCCTGGGCCACTTCTGCAGCCAGCCCTCGGCGTACGCGTCCGAGGAGAGCCGGAAGAGGTTGTGCAGGCCCGTGCTGTTCACGGCCCACATCGTCTTGTGGGTGTAACCGCCGGAACCGGAGACGTCGTCCCGCTTCTGGTGCGGCTGGCCCCACTGGATCTTGCGCTTGTTGCGCCGGGACTCGGGGGCGACGTACGCCTCGATCCCGATGATCGGGGTGACCCCGGCCTTCTTCGCGGTGTGGAAGAAGTCGTACGCCCCGTGCAGGTTGCCGTGGTCGGACATGGCGATGTGCGTCATGCCCATCTCGTTGCAGGCGTTGAACATGTCCTTGAGCCGCGCGGCACCGTCCAGCAGCGAGTACTGGGTGTGGACGTGCAGGTGCGTGAAGGGCGGCTTTGACACGGTTTCGGCCTCCGAAGGAAAACAGGCGTCGACGATCTTCCGACCGGCTGCGGACAGTCTGGTGGGACAGCGGAATCCTATGCCTCGGCACTGACACCGGGCGGCCTGCCCCGCGTACCTTCATGCCAAGAAAGCGGGCACTCCCGGGGACCTTCGCACGTTGGTCCGGGCGAGAGATCCGCGCCACATGTCAGGCACCACACGCACCAGGAGGCACCCAGCGATGCCGGTCCCCCAGCTCAACGGCGAGCAGCGCGGCGAGCAGATCCTCGCCGTCTTCGACACCGCCTTCGGCGAGCTCCTGGCCGCCGACCCGGCCGCGTTCCGCGTGAAGTTCCGGAAGATGGCGGCCTCGGCCTTCGCCTTCTACCGGGGCACGGCCGCGCTCTTCTACCACGACCTGGACGCGGAGCACGCCGGTCTCGGCGGCGGGCGGATATACACCGGCCCGTACCTGGACGAGCGCACCTCGCGCGTGTGGATCCACGGCGACCTGCACGCGGAGAACTTCGGCACGTACATGGACTCCAACGGCCGTCTGGTCTTCAACGTCAACGACTTCGACGAGGCCTACGTGGGCCCGTTCACCTGGGACCTGAAGCGCTTCGCCGCCTCCGTGGCGCTGATCGGGTACGCGAAGGCGTTCAGCGACGAGCAGATCACCGAGCTGGTCGAGGTGTACGCGGAGGCGTACCGCGAGCGCATCCACGCACTGGCGACGGGCGCGAAGAGCGACGAGGTGCCGCCGTTCACCCTGGACACCGCCGAGGGCCCGCTGCTCGGCGCGCTGCGCGCGGCCCGCTCGCTGACCCGTTTCGAGCTGCTGGACTCGATGACGGAGATCCGTGACTGGGAGCGCCGCTTCGCCTCCGGCGGCGGCTCCATCGAGCTGGACGCCGCCACCCGCTACAAGGTGCTGGCCGCCTTCGACGGCTACCTGGAGACCCTCCCCGAGTCGTCCCTGTCCCGTCCGGACTCCTACCGCGTGAAGGACGTGGTGGGCCGCCGCGGGATCGGCATCGGCTCGGCCGGCCTGCCGTCGTACAACATCCTCCTGGAGGGCGCCACGGACGCCCTGGAGAACGACGTGGTGATCTACATCAAGCAGGCCCAGACCCCGGCCGTCTCCCGGCACGTCACGGACCCGGCGATCCGGGACTACTTCCAGCACGAGGGCCACCGCACGGTGATCTCGCAGCGCGCCCTGCAGGCGCACGCCGACCCGTGGCTGGGCTGGACCGAGCTGGACGGCGCGGGACAGCTGGTCGCCGAGGTGTCGCCGTACGCGGTGGACCTGGACTGGAGCGACATCGACGACCCGGAGGAGATCGCGGCGGTCGTCGCCGACCTCGGCCGGGCCACGGCGTCCATGCACTCGGCGGCAGACGACACCTCCGGCGAGTCCCTGGTGCCGTTCTCCACCGAGCGGGCCATCGACGCGGCGATCGCCGCCGACGAGGACGGCTTCGCGGGCCTGCTCACCGACTTCGCGCACAGCTACGGCGCACGTGCGCGTGCCGACCACCAGATCTTCGTCGACCTCTTCCGCAACGGCCGCATTCCAGGGCTGTAACCTTCGCCGATTCTCAGGGCCTTTTTAGGGGTCCCTTACATGAGTACGTGACAGACTCTCCACCGCTATGGACATATCCGGGACCCAGCTCAGAGCCGTGCGCGCGGCGCTGTTCACGGCCTTCGTCGTGACGCTCAGCACCGCGTCGCACGTGCTGCTGTCCCGGGCCCCGCTGCCGTTCGCGACGGTGGCCGCGGTCGCCGCCGGGGTGTTCGTCGCGGCCTACGCGCTGGCGGGTCGCGAGCGCGGCTTCGGCCGGATCGCGGCCCTGCTGATCCCGCTGGAGCTGGCCGCCGACACGGTCTTCACCACCGGCCAGCACGCCTGTTACGGCAGGGCGGGCGGCCCCATCGCCGGCCCGCTGCGCGCGGTCGGCCTCGACGTGCTGTGCCACGGCGGCACGGTCGGCACCCCGCTGGCCCGGATGACCGGCGGCTCCCGCGCCGCCACGGCCCTCGCGCACGCCGACCCGGCCGCCGCCTGGCTGCTGCTCGCCGCGCACGTCTGCGTCGGCCTGCTCGCCGCCGCCTGGCTGCGCCGCGGCGAGCGCGCCCTGACCCAGCTGTTGCGCGCCGTCGCCGCCACCACCTTCCGCCCGCTGCTGCTCGCGGTCGCCGCGGGCACGGTCCGGCCCGCCCCGGTACGGCGCCTGCCGCGGCCGGCGCCCCGCCCGGCCGCCGGCCGCGGCCTGCTCCTCGTGCACTCCCTGGGACGGCGCGGACCGCCGTGCTCCGGGGCGCTCGCCGCGTCCTTCGCCTGAGCACGTCCCTCGTCCGAGTATTCCGAGTACTCCGAGTACTCCGAGTCCCCCACACGTATCCCGCGTACGACATGTGCGCGTCCCCTATGGAGATCACCAACATGAGCAAGCGGAACAGCGCAGCTGCCAAGAACGCGGCCCGGGAGCGGCTGCGCGCCGAGCGCGAGAAGCAGGCCAAGCGCGCCAAGGTCAGGCGGCAGCTCATCGTGGCCGGCTCGGTCGTGGCCGTGCTGGCCGCGGCGGGCGGCATAGGCTACGCCGTCGTCCAGGCCAACAAGCCCAGCTACTGGAACAGCCTCAAGGACGCCAAGGTGGTCGCCCCGGCCAACACCACCGGCACCAAGGGCACCACGGTCGTCATCGGCAAGGCCAGCGCCAAGAAGACCCTCAAGATCTACGAGGACCCGCGCTGCCCGATCTGTGCCCAGTTCGAGCAGACCGTCGGCTCGACCGTGAAGAAGGACATCGACGACGGCAAGTTCAAGATCGAGTACATCGGTGGCACGTTCATCGACGACAAGGACAACGGCGAGGGCTCCAAGAACGCGCTGAGCGCCATGGGCGCCGCGCTGAACATCAGCTCCGAGGCGTTCCTCGAGTACAAGACCGCGCTGTACTCGACGAAGTACCACCCGGACGAGACCACCGACAAGTTCAAGGACGACTCGTACCTCATCGAGGTCGCGAACACGGTCCCCGCGCTGAAGAACAACGCGAAGTTCGACGACGCCGTCAAGAAGGGCACCTACGACGCCTGGGCGATGGCCATGTCGAACCTCTTCAACACCAACAAGGACGGCGTGACGGGCACCCCGAGCTTCGTCATGAACGGCAAGATGCTGACGGCCGACTCCAGCGGCAACCCGCCGATGACGGTCGACGCCTTCAACACCGTCGTGGACGCGGCGCTCAAGGCGTGACCCGGGTCCCTGTGCACAGGGACCGGACCACCTCCGCGTGAAGAGCAGGCGAACTTTTCTTTGTTCGCCTGCTCTTGTCCATACTGGTCAGTAACCTCATCGGACGTGACCAGTCGATACCGATCAACTCAGGCCTCCGAGGGTGCGAACTCCCTCTCCCCGCGCCGCCGTACGGTCGTCAAGGCCGCGGCGGCGACCGCTGTCCTGACCGCCCCGCTCGCCGCCGCCCTGCCGGCCCGGGCCGCCTCGGACGCCCCCGCCTTCCTGCACGGCGTCGCCTCCGGCGACCCGCTGCCCGACGGCATCCTGCTGTGGACCCGGGTGACGCCGACCACCGATGCGACACCCGGTTCCGGTGTCGGCCCGGACACCGAGGTCAGCTGGGTCGTCGCCACCGACAAGGCGCTGACGAACGTCGTCTCCCGCGGCTCCACGACCGCGACCGCCGCCTCCGACCACACCGTCAAGGCCGACATCCGCGGCCTGGCCCCGGCCACCGACTACTGGTTCCGCTTCTCGGCCGGCTCCACGGACTCCCCGGTGGCGCGTACCCGCACCGCGCCGGCGGCGGACGCCACCGTCGCGGGCCTGCGCTTCGGCGTGGTGTCCTGCGCCAACTGGGAGGCCGGCTACTTCGCGTCCTACCGTCACCTGGCCGCCCGAAACGACCTGGACGCCTGGCTGCACCTGGGCGACTACATCTACGAGTACGGCACCGGCGAGTACGGCACCCGCGACACCGTCGTCCGCCAGCACGCGCCCACCCACGAGATCATCACCCTCGCCGACTACCGCATACGGCACGGCAAGTACAAGACCGACACCGACCTGCAGGCCCTGCACGCCAAGGCGCCGGTCGTCGCGATCTGGGACGACCACGAGTTCGCCAACGACTCGTGGTCCGGCGGTGCCGAGAACCACACCGAGGGCACCGAAGGCACCTGGACGGCCCGTCAGGCCGCCGCCAAGCAGGCCTACTTCGAGTGGATGCCGGTCCGTCCGGCCATCGCCGGCACCACCTACCGCCGGCTGCGCTTCGGCAAGCTCGCCGACCTCTCCCTGCTGGACCTGCGCTCCTTCCGCTCCCAGCAGGTGTCCACGGGCAGCGGCTCGGTCGACGACCCGGACCGCACCATCACCGGCCGGGCCCAGCTCGACTGGCTGAAGGCCGGGCTGAAGGCCTCCGACACCACCTGGCGGCTGGTCGGCAACTCGGTGATGATCTCGCCGTTCGCCATCGGCTCGCTCTCCGCCGACCTGTTCAAGCCGCTCGCCAAGCTGCTCGGGCTGCCGCAGGACGGCCTCGCCCTCAACACCGACCAGTGGGACGGCTACACCGACGACCGCCGCGAGCTGCTGGCCCACCTGCGCTCCAACGCGATCGGCAACACGGTGTTCCTGACCGGCGACATCCACATGGCCTGGGCCAACGACGTACCGGTGGACGCCGGCACCTACCCGCTCTCCGCCTCCGCGGCCACGGAGTTCGTGGTCACCTCGGTGACCTCCGACAACCTGGACGACATCCTCAAGGTCTCCCCGGGCGTCGTCTCCGCGCTCGCCGCGCCGGTCATCCAGCTGGCCAACCGCCATGTGCACTGGGTCGACACCGACCGGCACGGCTACGGCATCCTGGACATCACCGCGGCCCGGGCGCAGATGGACTACTACGTCCTCTCCGACAAGACGAAGGCCGACGCGACCTCGTCCTGGGAGCGGTCGTACCGCACCCGCAGCGGCACCCAGAAGGTCGAGCGCACCTACGACCCGGTGTAACCGTCGCCTACAGCGTGTCGAGGAAGCCGAGCGCCACCCGCCAGGTGGCCTCGGCGGCCTCCTCGTCGTAGTCCGGCAGACCGGGGTCGGTGTAGAGGTGACCGGCCCCCGCGTACCGGTAGATCTCCACATCGGCGCCGACCCGGCCCATCTGCAGATACCAGGCGCTCAGCCAGTCGTCCGTCTCGAAGGCGTCCGGCTCGGCCACGTGCAGCTGCACCGGCAGCCCGTCCACCGCGGCGTTCGGAGCGATGTCCGAGGTGCCGTGCAGAAGCAGCAGGCCCCGCGCCCGCTCGTCGCCCAGCGCCAGCGTCTGTGCGATCGAGGCGCCCAGCGAGAACCCCGCGTACACCAGCCCGCGCTCCGAGTACGGCGCCGCCGCCAGCACGGCCCGCTTCAGCAGCTCGTCCTTGCCGATCGACTCGTTGAACTCCATGCCCTCCTCGACCGTGCCGAACGTGCGCCCCTCGAACAGGTCCGGCGTCCACACCTCGTGCCCGGCGGCACGCAGCCGGTCGGCGGCCTCGCGCACCGCGGGCCTGAGGCCGTAGGTCGAGTGAAAGAGCATGATGTTCATGCGCCCATGGTGCCAGCCACCACCGACAACGCCCGCCGCAGCCTGCGCACCGGCGGTCCCGGCCACGACCGTGACGCCCTTGTCACCGGACGGCATGTTCAGGACCCCGCGGATCCGGTTACGTTCGGTTCCATGGAGATGGAGAACGTACTCCGCCCGCTGATCGTGGTCGGCGGCGCCGTCGTCCTCACCCTGCTGATCGGCTGGGCGACCGACCTGCTGCTGCGCAAGGCCGACGCACGGCACAGCGAGACGCCCCTGTGGGGCCTGCTGCGCCGCGGCCGCGTCCCCTACCAGCTGGTGCTGTGCGCGGCCCTGCTCAGAGGGTCCTACGACCAGGCCCAGCTGATCCGGGAGCACCGGGTCGCCGTCGGCCAGGTCCTGACCCTGGTGCTGATCGGGTCGACCGCCTGGCTGGTGGTGCGGATCACGGCGGCCGTCGTGGAGTCCACCTACGACCGCTATGCCCGCGCCCACCACGACGCGGCCCGGGTCCGCCGGGTGCGCACCCAGGTGTCGCTGATCATGCGGGTGGTGACGGCGATCGTCGGCGTGATGGCCGTGGCCGCGATGCTGCTGACCTTCCCGGCGATGCGCGCGGCCGGCGCCTCGCTGCTGGCCTCCGCCGGGATCCTCGGCATCGTCGCCGGTGTGGCCGCCCAGTCCACGCTGGCGAACCTGTTCGCCGGTCTGCAGATCGCCTTCGGCGACATGGTGCGCCTGGGTGACACGGTCGTGGTCGACGGCGAGTGGGGCACGGTGGAAGAGATCACCCTGACCTTTCTGACGGTGCGGACCTGGGACGAGCGCCGGATCACCATGCCGGTGTCGTACTTCACCTCCAAACCCTTCGAGAACTGGTCGCGGGGCACCCCGCAGATGACCGGGACCGTCTTCTGGCACCTCGACCACTCGGCGCCGATCGGGCCGATGCGCGAGAAGCTCCGGGACATCCTGCGGGAGTGCCCGGCCTGGGACGGACGGGACCACGGCCTGGTGGTCACCGACAGCACACCGAACACCATCCAGGTACGCGCCCTGGTCACCGCCAAGGACGCCGACGACGTCTGGAAGGTCCGGGTGGCCGTCCGCGAGCAGATGATCACCTGGCTGAACGCGGAGCACCCGTACGCCCTGCCCCGGGTCAACACGGCCGACGCGGTCCTGCCACCCGGCGGGATCATCCCCTCCCAGGACGGGGCCCAGGACGGGGCGGCGGCCGCGGCCAACCGGCGGCTGCACGAACCGCCCCGCACCGGCCGCGGCTGACGCCTCGTCTCAGTGGCCGCGCTCGGCGCCTCAGTGGCCGCGCTCGGCGCCGCCGTTGACCTGGATGATCTGCGAGGTGATGTGCCCGGCGGCCGGGGAGGCCAGCCAGTGCAGGGTGGCGGCGACGTCGCCGGGGGTGCCGGCCCGCCCGGTCGACGTCTCGGCGACGAGCTGCTCCCGCCGCGCCTCCTCCACCGGCCCGCCGAAGAAGTCGGTGTCCTCGATGTACCCCGGCGCCACGACGTTCACGGTGACCCCGCGCGGCCCCAACTGGCGCGCCAGGTCGTGGGCGTAGGGATGCAGGGCGGCCTTGGAGGCGCCGTACGACCCGCTCCCCGAGCCCCGGAACGCGGCGAGGGAGCCGATGAACAGCACCCGCCCGCCGGGGTCGGCGAGCCGGTCCTTCAGCGCCTCCGTGAGCAGGACCGAGGTCAGCGTGTTCTGCAGGAAGTTGCCGGTCCAGACGCGCGCGGCGGCATCGAGCGGATCACCGGCATCCGCGCCGGGCGCGCGTGCCGCGTTCCCTCCTGCGCTGTGCACGAGTACATCGACGGTCCCGAACTCCTCGGCGACGAACCGCGCGACTCCGCGCACCTGCTCCGGTTCGGCCAGATCGGCGGCGTACACCTCCGCCCCCGGCACCCCCGCCTTCTCCAGCACCTCTCTGCGCCGCCCGAGCAGCAGCACCCGATCCCCGTCCCCGGCGAACACCCGCGCCGCCGCGAGCCCGATCCCGGTCCCTCCACCACTGATCACAATGTTCCGAGCCATGATCCGAGACTACGAGCGGAAAGCGGACGGCGCCTGCGACTGTCCACAGCCGCCATGCACTTGTATTACTGGCGCTGTACAGCGCCCCCGAAGGGGCGCTGGGGGTGCCCCCGGCCGAAGGCTGGGGGAGGCAGCCACGACGGCGCCGCAGCCGACCGACGGCCCATCGCGGCCCTTCCAGCGGAGCGCTCAGCGCAGGCTACGGACGTCCAAGTGCCGCAGCACCCGGTCCACGATCTCCGGATCCGCCCCCGGCTCGCTCCGCGCCGCCAGCACCTCGTGCCGCGCCGCGCTGAGCATCTCCTGCTGGATCCGCCGCAACCGCTTCAGCCGCCGCATCCGCTTCTCGTGGCCCTCCCGCCGCTCGTCCTCCACCACGTCGGGACTGATCCGGAACCCGATCTCGAAGGCCCGCCGCAGCATCTGCTCCGTCACGTCCTCCGGCAACTCCTCGACCTGCTCGATCTCCTTCAGGCGCCGCCGTGCCGCCTTCGCCGCCCGAACCGCCAGCTCCTTCTCGATCTCCTTCTCGCGGTCGGTGTCGGCCCTGACCCCCAACCGCTTCACGAGCCACGGCAGGGTCAGCCCCTGGAGCACCAGCGTGGCCATGATCACGCCGAAGGCGATGAAGACGATCTCGTCCCGGTCCGGGAACGCCGACCCGTCGTCCGTCCTCAGGGGGATGGCCAGGGCCAGCGCCACCGACGCCACGCCGCGCATCCCGGACCACCACATCACGATGGTCTCCCGCCAGCTGGTCGGGATCTCCTCGTCGTAGTCCCGCCGGGCGTGCAGCCGCTTGGTCAGCCAGGTGGCGGGCAGCAGCCACACCAGCCGTACCACGACCACCACACCCACGATCGCGGCCGCCCAGCCGAGCAGCTCGCCCCAGCGGCCGGACGCCGTGCGGATCGCGTTGTGCAGCTCCAGGCCGATCAGCCCGAAGGCGACGCCGGTGACGAGCGTGTCGACGATGTCCCAGAAGGTGTAGCCGGCGAGCCGGGTCATCACGTCGTCGGCGTCGGTGGCGTACTCGGCGATGAACAGCGCGGTGGTGAGCACGGCGAGCACCCCGGAGCCGTGCAGTTCCTCGGCGATGACGTAGGAGGCGTACGGGACGATCAGGGTCAGGCCGATCTGCAGGGTCGCGTCGCCGAGGATGTCCATCAGCTTGTTCGCGCCCCAGCCGAGCACCAGCCCCACGACGACCGCGACCACGGCGGACAGCAGGAAGTCCAGCCCGGCCCGCCACGGCGAGAACGTGCCGCTGACCACGGCGGCGATGGCCACGTGGTAGAGAACGATGGCCGTGACGTCGTTGAAGAGGCCCTCGCCCTCCAGGATCGACACCAGCCGGCGCGGCAGCCCGAGCTGTCCGGCGACGGCGGTCGCGGCGACCGGGTCGGGCGGGGCGACCAGCGCGCCCAGCGCGACCGCGGCAGCGATCGACAGTCCGGGCACGATCGCGTTGGCGACGACGGCCACGCACACCGTCGTGACGAAGACCAGGGCCACCGCGAGCAGGAAGATCGGCCGCTTGTTGGCCGCGAACTGCCGCCAGGAGGTCCGTCGTACGGCGGCGTAGAGCAACGGCGGCAGCAGGCCGGGCAGGATCAGCTCGGGCGGGATGTTCACGTTCGGCACGAAGTCGGCGACGGCTAGGACGATCCCGAACAGCGTCATCAGCACGGGCGCCGGCAGTCCGAACCGGTCCCCCACCGGAACGCTCACCAGGGCCCCGAGCAGCAGCACGAACAGCAGGGCCAACTGATCCACGGCCAGCGCTCCGGGAGTCGACGATCACACGGCAGGCCTCAAGCCTGCCATGCGACCCCGCTCAGAGCGCGCGCCGCATCCCCCGGTGCGGGATGCCCGCCTCCTCGTACTCCGGGCCGTACGGCTCGTAGCCCAGCCGCTCGTAGAAGCCCAGCGCGTGGGTCTGCGCGTGCAGGTCCACGGCGGCCAGGCCACGCGCGCGTGCGGCCTCCTCGATGGCGCGGACCAGGGCGACGCCGATACCGAGGCCGCGGGCCTCCTGGGAGACCGCGAGCCGGCCCAGCGAGCCGAGGGACAGGTCGCCGTCGGTCTTCGCCGCGGCCTGCTCGCCGTACAGCAGGCGGCCGGTGCCGAGCGGTACGCCGTCCTCGCGGATCGCCAGGACATGGACGGCCACGGGGTCGTACGCGTCGTACTCCAGGTCCTCGGGGACGCCCTGCTCGACCACGAAGACCTGCTTGCGCACCGCGAAGCACGCCTCCAGGTCGGCGGGGTCCTCGGCGACCCGCACGGCGTACGCGCGCGTGCTCATCCGTACGTCTCCTCGCGGACCTGGTCGAGCGCCTTCTGCAGGTCGGCCGGGTACTCGCTCTCGAACTCGACCCACTCGCCGTCCCCGGGGTGCTCGAAACCGAGCCGGACCGCGTGCAGCCACTGGCGGGTGAGGCGCAGCCGCTTGGCGAGCGTCGGGTCGGCGCCGTAGGTCAGGTCGCCGACGCAGGGGTGGCGGTGGGCGGCCATGTGGACGCGGATCTGGTGGGTGCGGCCGGTCTCCAGCTTCACGTCGAGCAGGGAGGCCGCGCGGAACGCCTCGATGAGGTCGTAGTGGGTCACGGAGGGCTTGCCGTCGGCCGTGACCGCCCACTTGTAGTCGTGCTGGGGGTGACGGCCGATGGGGGCGTCGATGGTGCCGCTGGTCGGGTCGGGGTGGCCCTGCACGAGGGTGTGATAGCGCTTGTCGACCGTGCGCTCCTTGAACTGGCGCTTCAGCGACGTGTACGCCCGCTCCGACTTGGCGACCGCCATCAGGCCCGAGGTGCCGACGTCGAGGCGGTGCACGATGCCCTGGCGCTCTGCGGCACCGGAGGTGGAGATCCGGTAGCCGGCGGCGGCGAGACCGCCGATCACGGTCGGGCCGGTCCAGCCGGGGCTGGGGTGCGCGGCGACGCCGACCGGCTTGACGATCACGACCACGTCATCGTCGTCGTGCACGATCTCCATGCCCTCGACGGGCTCCGCGACGATCTGCACGGGCGCGGGCGCCCCCGGCATCTCGACCTCCAGCCAGGCCCCGCCGTGCACCCGCTCGGACTTGCCGACCACCGAGCCGTCGACCTGGACCTTGCCCGCCGCGGCCAGCTCGGCCGCCTTGGTGCGGGAGAAGCCGAACATGCGGGAGATGGCGGCGTCGACGCGCTCGCCCTCCAGGCCGTCCGGCACGGGCAGGGTTCGGATCTCGGGAATCGTACTCACCCGTCGAGTATGCCGGACCGCGCCGACAGCCCCGTACGCAAGCCCCTGTGGGCCCTGCGGACCCCGGCAGTCCCGGTGGACCCCGGTCAGTCCTTGTGGACGGTCCCGTCCGGGTCCAGGCCGCGGAAGGAGAGCAGCACGATCAGGATGCCGCCGCAGACGATCGCCGAGTCGGCCAGGTTGAACACCGCGAAGCCCTTGGGCGCGATGAAGTCGACGACCTGGCCCTCGAAGATCCCCGGCGAGCGGAAGATCCGGTCGGTGAGGTTGCCGAGCGCGCCGCCGAGCAGCAGGCCGAGGGCGACGGCCCAGGGGAAGCTGTACAGCTTGCGTGCCAGCCGGAAGATCACGACGATCACGGCCGCCGCGATCACCGTGAAGATGATCGTGAAGGCGCCGCCGAAGCCGAATGCCGCGCCCGGGTTGCGGATCGCGTGGAACTCCAGCCAGTCGCCGATGACCTCGATCGGCGCGTGGTGCTCCAGCTTCGCGACCACGATCATCTTGCTGACCAGGTCGAGGGCGTACGCGAAGGCGGCCACCGCGAACAGCACGGCGATGCGGCGCCCGCGCCCGGGCCGCCGGTCCGCGGTGGACTGCTGATCCGCACCGGACGCGTCCGACGCGCCGGGCTCCGCCGTCCGCTCGCCGTCCTCGTCCGGGGTACCCGGCGTACCGATGATGCGTTCCACCTCTGCCACGTGAGTCCCTCAACCTAGGTGCCTGCCTCGGGACGAGACTACGGCACGCCCAAGGGGACCCCGATGCTCAGTAGCGGCGTTCCTGCTTCTGCTTGCATTCCACGCACAGGGTGGCCCTCGGGAAGGCCTGCATCCTGGCCTTCCCGATGGGGTTCCCGCAGTTCTCGCAGAGTCCGTAGGTGCCCGCGTCCAGCTTCTGCAGGGCCCGCTCGGTCTGTTCGAGCATCTCGCGCGCGTTGGCGGCCAGTGCCAGTTCGTGCTCGCGGGTGATGTTCTTGGTGCCGGTGTCGGCCTGGTCGTCACCGGCGCCGTCGCCGGAGTCCCGCATCAGCCCGGCCAGGGCGCTGTCGGACGCCTCGATCTCGGCCCGCAGCCGTGTCGCCTCGGTCGTCAGCTCGGTGCGCGCCTCCTCGACCTCCTGCGGCGTCCACGGGTCCTCGCCGGGACGTACCGCGAGTTCGCCCGGAGCCGCCGTGGCGACCCGCGCCTTGGGGACGGCGGTCTCCGCCGCCGCGGCCGTGCCAGGAGTCTTCTTCGCAACCACCGTCGTGGCTCCCGTCTGCTTCGCGGCCCGCGCCGCGCCCGCTTTCTTGGCCGTGCTCTTCTTGGCCGTGCCCTTCTCCGCCGCGGTCCTCGTCGCCGCGGCCCTGGACGCGCTCTTCTCCGGCTGTTCCGCGGTGTCCTTCACCACCGCGGCCGCCTTCCCGGCCGCCTTCACCCCGTCGGCCTTCTTCGCGGCGGCCTTCTTCACGGCCGTCCTGCCCACCGGTGCCTTCTTCACGGCGGAGTTCTCGACGGAACCCTTCTCACCCGGCGTTCTCTTGGAAGGAGCCGCCGCTGTCGCGCGCGTGCTCTGTTTTCCGCCGCCCCCAGCGGGATTCTTCGCCACCATGGCCGCGGCCCCTTCACATATTGTGATCTTGCACGCGAATCGTGCTGGGACGATAAATCGACTGGAGTCCCGCGGCAACGGGGCACGCCGCCCGATCCGCCTGCCCCGGCCCCCCCAAGCAGCAGGTATGCATGCGTTGTGCCCAGCTCCCCGCGCGGTAATCCGCCGAGCCGGACATCCCAGGATGCGAACACGCGTACCGCGCCATTCGGGTCATCCCGGCCGGACGTCCGCCGGGCGCCGCCGGTGCCGGTGCCGGTGCCGCAACCGGCCCCGGGAAAACGGGTCGGCCGCTGTCCGCGCGGCGCCGTACACTGGGCGGAGCGAGAAGCGTGGATGGGGACGAGTAGCGGCGTACGCAGCCCAGAGCGACCCGGGGACGGTGGAAGCCCGGGGGCGAGCGCGACGTGAAGATCACCCCGGAGCCGCCGGAGGAAAGCCGCAGCCGTCAGGCGGGGGCGAGTAGAACCGGCTTCGCGACCCCAATGAGGGGGCTCACCGGCGCGTACGGCGACCGGGGGGCCAAGGAGGGTGGTACCGCGGGAGCGCGCCGCACACGGCGTACGCAAGGCAAGGCTCTCGTCCCTCCGACGGAAGGCAGCAAGTCCGTTGGAGGAAGCTCGCAGATGACAGCGCCGACGTACCGCCAGGTGCCCGCACAGGTCGACCTGCCCGCCCTCGAGCACGCCGTGCTCGACTTCTGGCGCGAGCAGAAGATCTTCGCCAAGACCCTGGAGCAGTCCGAGGGCCGCCCCGAATGGGTGTTCTACGAGGGCCCGCCCACCGCCAACGGCATGCCCGGCGCCCACCACATCGAGGCGCGCGTCTTCAAGGACGTCTTCCCCCGCTTCCGCACCATGCGCGGCTACCACGTGGCCCGCAAGGCCGGCTGGGACTGCCACGGCCTGCCCGTGGAGCTCGCGGTCGAGAAGGAGCTGGGCTTCAGCGGCAAGCCGGACATCGAGAAGTACGGCATCGCCGAGTTCAACGCCAAGTGCCGCGAGTCGGTGACCCGCCACACCGACGCCTTCGAGGCGCTGACGACCCGCATGGGGTACTGGACCGACCTGGACGACGCCTACCGCACGATGGACCCCGAGTACATCGAGTCGGTCTGGTGGTCGCTGAAGACGATCTTCGACAAGGATCTGCTGGTCCAGGACCACCGCGTCGCCCCCTGGTGCCCGCGCTGCGGCACCGGCCTGTCCGACCACGAGCTGGCGCAGGGCTACGAGACGGTCGTCGACCCCTCCGTGTACGTCCGTTTCCCGCTCACCTCCGGTCCGCTCGCCGGCCAGGCCGCGCTCCTGGTGTGGACGACCACCCCGTGGACCCTGGTGTCCAACACGGCGGTCGCCGCGCACCCCGAGGTCACCTACGTCGTCGCGACCAACGGCGAGGAGAAGCTCGTCGTCGCCGAGCCGCTCGTCGCCAAGGCGCTCGGCGAGGGCTGGGAGACCACGGGCCAGTCCTTCACCGGCGCCGAAATGGAGCGCTGGACCTATCAACGTCCGTTCGAGCTTGTCGAGTTCCCGGAGCCGGCGCATTACGTCGTGAACGCCGAGTACGTCACGACCGAGGACGGTACGGGTCTGGTCCACCAGTCCCCCGCCTTCGGTGAGGACGACCTCAAGGTCTGCCGCGCCTACGGCCTGCCGGTGGTGAACCCGGTCCGCCCGGACGGCACCTTCGAGGAGGACGTGCCGCTGGTCGGCGGCGTCTTCTTCAAGAAGGCCGACGAACGGCTCACCGAGGACCTGTCGCAGCGCGGCCTCCTCTTCAAGCACCTTCCGTACGAACACAGCTACCCGCACTGCTGGCGCTGCCACACCGCGCTGCTCTACTACGCGCAGCCGTCCTGGTACATCCGCACGACGGCGATCAAGGACCGCCTCCTCGCGGAGAACGAGAACACCAACTGGTTCCCGGACACGGTCAAGCACGGCCGGTACGGCGACTGGCTGAACAACAACATCGACTGGGCGCTGTCCCGCAACCGCTACTGGGGCACCCCGCTGCCGATCTGGCGCTGCGAGGACGACCACCTCACCGTGGTCGGCTCCCGCGCTGAGCTCACCGAGCTCACCGGCACGGACCAGTCGGACCTGGACCCGCACCGCCCGTTCATCGACGCCGTCACCTTCGCGTGCCCCCAGTGCGCGAAGACGGCCACGCGCGTGCCGGAGGTCATCGACGCCTGGTACGACTCGGGTTCGATGCCGTTCGCGCAGTGGGGCTACCCGCACAAGAACAAGGAGCTGTTCGAGAGCCGCTACCCGGCGCAGTTCATCTCCGAGGCGATCGACCAGACGCGCGGGTGGTTCTACACCCTCATGGCCGTCGGCACGCTCGTCTTCGACAAGTCGTCGTACGAGAACGTGGTCTGCCTCGGTCACATCCTCGCCGAGGACGGCCGCAAGATGTCCAAGCACCTGGGCAACACCCTGGAGCCGATCCCGCTGATGGACCGGCACGGGGCGGACGCGGTGCGCTGGTTCATGGCGGCCGGGGGTTCGCCGTGGGCGGCCCGCCGGGTGGGCCACGGCACCATCCAGGAGGTCGTCCGCAAGACGCTGCTGACGTACTGGAACACGGTCGCCTTCCAGGCGCTGTACGCCCGTACGTCGAACTGGGCGCCGTCCGCGGCCGACCCGGCCCCGGCCGACCGCCCGGTCCTGGACCGCTGGCTGCTCTCCGAACTGCACGCGCTCACCGACCAGGTGACGCAGGCGCTGGAGGCGTACGACACCCAGCGCGCCGGCAAGCTGCTGTCGGCGTTCGTCGACGACCTGTCCAACTGGTACGTCCGCCGCTCGCGGCGCCGCTTCTGGCAGGGCGACAAGGCCGCGCTGCGCACGCTGCACGAGGTC
Source organism: Streptomyces sp. NPDC058464 (assembly GCF_042721035.1). NCBI lineage: Bacteria > Bacillati > Actinomycetota > Actinomycetes > Kitasatosporales > Streptomycetaceae > Streptomyces > Streptomyces sp. NPDC058464. Next base: position 25,416 of record NZ_JBHXMA010000003.1, on the reverse strand, counting down.
GTGGAGACCGTCACCAAGCTGATGGCCCCGCTGACCCCGTTCATCACCGAGCGGGTGTGGCAGGACCTGGTGGCGCCGGTGACCCCGGGCGCGCCCGAGTCGGTGCACCTGGCGGCATGGCCGGAGGCCGACCTGTCCGCGATCGACCCCGAGCTGTCGAAGCAGATGGTCCTGGTACGGCGGCTCGTGGAGCTGGGCCGGGCCACGCGCGCGGAGTCGGGCGTCAAGACGCGGCAGCCGCTGTCCCGGGCGCTGGTCGCGGCGGTGGGCTTCGACGCGCTCGACCCGGAGCTGCACGGGCAGATCACCGACGAGCTGAACGTCTCCTCGCTGGCGTCCCTCTCCGAGGTCGGCGGCTCCCTGGTCGACACGACCGCGAAGGCCAACTTCCGGGCGCTGGGCAAGCGGTTCGGCAAGCGGGTGCAGGACGTGGCCAAGGCGGTCGCCGCGGCGGACGCGGCGGCACTGTCGCTGGCGCTGCGTGAGGGCACGGCGTCCGTGGAGGTCGACGGCGAGACGGTGACGCTGGCGCCGGACGAGGTGATCATCACGGAGACGCCTCGTGAGGGCTGGTCGGTGGCGTCGGACTCCGGTGCGACCGTCGCGCTGGACCTGGAGATCACCGAGGAGCTGCGGCAGGCGGGCCTGGCCCGGGACGCGATCCGGCTGATCCAGGAGGCGCGCAAGAACAGCGGGCTGGACGTGGCCGACCGGATCGCACTCAGGTGGGTGTCGACCGACCCGGCGGTGATCGCGGCGCTGGCGGAGCACGCTCCTTTGATCGCCGACGAGGTGTTGGCGACCGACTTCTCCCAGGGCGAGGGGGATGACGGCTACGGCGATCCCTTCACCGACGAAGGGCTGTCGCTGACGTTCCGCCTGCGCAAGGCGTAGGCGCCGGCCTGTTCGAGAAGGGCCCGGTCTCCGTATGGGGATCGGGCCCTTTCCGGTACGTGCGGGTCGCGGCAGGTGCCGTGCGCGGTTCCCCGCGCCCCTGATGTGCGAGCCCCTTCTCCCAGCTGCGGGTCGGCGCGCTGAGCCGTGCGCCCACGCGGCGGCAGCCGCATATGGATACAGCCCCGCGCCCCCTGGAGTGGCTTGCGCAACCCGCGTAAAAAGGGCGGGCCCCGGATCGAAATCCGGGGCCCGCCCTTTTGAACGCCTGCCGACGCCTACGCCGTACTACTACGCGGCGGCCGTCAGTTGTCGTCCTCGTCGATGAGGAAGCCGCGCATCGGGGACGGTGCCTGGCCCATCGGGGACGGGCCCTGCGGGCGCACCGGCGCCATCGGCTGGGTCATCGCCGGCGTCATCTGCTGCTGGCCGCCGTAGGACGGGGCAGCGGGGGACGGGGCGCCGCCCATCGCCGGGTTGCCGCCGTAGGACGGGACGCTCGCGCCGGCCGGGGCCATGGAAGGCGCCGGGGACGGCGGGAGGGAGGCCGCAGCCGGGGTGCGCGGCGGCGCCAGGGAGTCGTCGGCCTGGGTCTCCAGCTGACGCAGCTGCGACTCCAGGTACGACTTCAGACGCGTGCGGTACTCGCGCTCGAAGCCGCGCAGGTCCTCGACCTTGCGCTCCAGCGTGGCGCGCGCGGACTCCAGGGAGCCCATGGCGACGCGGTGCTTCTCCTGCGCGTCCCGCTCCAGCGCGTCGGCCTTGGCACGGGCGTCACGCTCCAGACCCTCGGCGCGGCTGCGGGCCTCGCCGACGATCTTGTTGGCCTCGGAGCGGGCCTCGGCGATCGCCTGGTCGGCGGTCTGCTGGGCCAGCGAGAGGACACGGGCGGCGCTGTCGCCACCGGGGCCCTGACCGGGGCCGCCCATCGGACCGCCCATGGGGCCGCCCATCGGGCCACCCATCTGCTGCTGCATGGGCGGCTGGCCGCCCATCGGGGCCATGCCCTGACCCATCGGGCCGGGACCCTGGCCCATGCCCTGGCCCATCGGACCGGGGCCCTGACCCATGCCCTGACCCATCGGACCGGGACCCATCGGGCCCTGGCCCATCGGACCGGGACCCTGCGGACCGCCCTGGCCACTGGGACCGGCCGGCAGCTGCGGGGCGCCGCTCGGCAGCTGCGGGGGACCGCCCATGGGGCCACCCATCTGCTGCTGCGGCGGGCCCGATATGCCGGCGGGCACCGGAGCGCCGGGGCCTCGCATGCCCTGCTGGGGCATACCACCCTGCTGAGGCATACCCTGCGGCATACCGCCTTGCTGAGGCATACCCTGCGGCATACCGCCCTGCTGAGGCATACCACCCTGAGGCATACCGCCCTGCTGGTCCTGCGGCTCCGGAGGCTTGCGCATGTTCTGCTGGTTCTGGGCAGCAGCGCGCGTGGCCGCGGCCAGTTTGGCGCGCAGGTCCTCGTTCTCGCGGAGCAGGCGCGTCAGTTCGGCTTCGACCTCATCGAGGAAGGCATCGACCTCGTCCTCGTCATAGCCTTCTCGGAGGCGGACGGTCGTGAACTGCTTGTTCCGCACGTCCTCGGGGGTCAACGGCATCTCTTCACCTCAACGTAGTCGTCGGCGTTCGGCAAGACGGTAGGTCACATCGCTCATCACAGCCGACCAACGATCGCAATCAGGATGTAGACGATGATCATCAGCACGAAGAAGGACAGGTCGAGCGCCACGCCCCCGAGACGCAGCGGCGGGATGAACCGCCGCAGAAGCTTGAGCGGTGGATCGGTGACAGTGTAGGTGGCCTCAAGTACGACCACCATCGCCTTGCCGGGTTGCCATGAGCGGGCGAACTGGAACACGTAGTCCATGACCAACCGGAAGATGAGCACGATGAGGAAGCACATCAGCGCGATGTAGATCACATCCAGGAACACGCTCATGGTCCGTGCTTTCCCTCTCCCCTGTTACGTGCCTTCTACCGGTCGTGCGTCTCAGCTCTGGTTGAAGAACCCGCCCTCTGCGATGCGAGCCTTGTCCTCCGCCGTGACATCGACGTTAGCAGGCGACAACAGGAACACCTTCTGCGTCACCCGCTCGATGCTGCCGTGAAGACCAAACACCAAACCAGCCGCAAAGTCGACAAGTCGCTTCGCGTCTGTGTCATCCATCTCAGTCAGATTCATGATCACCGGGGTGCCCTCACGGAAGTGTTCCCCGATGGTACGGGCCTCGTTGTAGGTCCGGGGGTGAAGCGTGGTGATCCGGTAAGGCTCTCGTTCCGACACGACCTTGGGCATGATCACCGGTGCGTTCTTCTCCAGGCTTGCGCGTTCTTGTGTGATGGACGCCACGGGGGCGATGCGCGCCGGGCGTCCCGATTCCGCAGGGAGCGAAGCGGAATGCGACACCGGTTCGCGCGGGGGTGACGGTTGCACCACTCGTACCGATTCGTCCCTTTGGGACTGGTGTGCACCGTGGGACTGGTGTGACGGCTCGTGCCGTCGGTGATCCCGCTCGGGCTCCGGGTCCAGTTCGGGCTCGAAGTCGTCATCGGGGTCGAATCCGCGGCCGTCGTACCCATCGTCCTCCACGAGGCCGAGGTAGACCGCCATCTTGCGCATCGCGCCGGCCATGCTCTGAGTCCTCCGCTCTGTGGTGGATCGGTGACGACTGCCAAGTCCCGCGATCCACACGGTCGTTGTGCCCACCTTGGGCGGCATTGACCATATTTTCTGCTGTGGTCCGACTTCCTGGCGACGTTACCCGAGCCTGGGGCGGACTCCGAGTACCGCGGTGCCGACGCGTACATGTGTCGCCCCGGCGGCCACGGCTTCCTCAAGGTCCGCACTCATCCCTGCGGAGACCATGTTCGCAGCAGGATGGGCTCGGCGCAGGTCAGTCGACAAATCCATCAACCGCTCGAACGCCGCACGTTGGCGGCCCGCGTACTCCCCGGTGAGCGGAGCGACGGTCATGAGGCCGTCGAGCCGCAGTCCCGGCGATCCGGCGACGAGGGCGGCCAACTCTTCGATTCCGCCCGGCGCCACGCCACCACGCTCCCCTCTTCCGCTCGCGCCCGCGTCGAGTGCGACCTGGAGGAGGCAGCCGACCTCGCGCCCGACCCGCACCGCTTCCCTGGACAGGGCGTCCACCAGCTTGGAACGATCGACGGACTGCACGAGATCCGCATAAGCGACCACTGATCGGACTTTGTTGGTCTGCAACTGCCCGACAAAGTGCCAAGTAAGGGGCAGATCCGTACATTCGGCGGCCTTGGGGGCCGCGTCCTGGTCCCGGTTCTCGGCGACATGGCGCACCCCGAGCCCCGAGAGGATCCGCACGTCGCTCGCCGGATAGGTCTTGGTGACCACGATCAGCGTCACCTCCTCCCGCTTGCGCCCCGCCGCCGCACAGGCGGCCGCGATACGCTCTTCCACTTTCGCCAGGTTTGCCGCGAGTTCGGCGTTACGGTCCGTCATGTCCCATCAGTCCAGCCACACATAGCCGGCGAGCCGCCCGGTGGCGCGGTCCCGGCGGTACGAGAAGTGATCACCCGACTCCAGCGTGCACACCGGCGACTGCGCCCGGTCGAGCACCCCGGCGCGCGCGAGCTGCGCGTGCACTCCGGCGCTCACGTCGACCGCGGGAGTACCCCAGCTGGTCTCCGCGTGCGCCGCCGGCTCCACGGCGGCCACCTCGGCGCGCATCGCCTCCGGCACCTCGTAGCACCGTCCGCAGACGGCGGGTCCGGTGCGGGCGACGATCCGGGCCGGGTCGGCGCCGAGCGACTGCATGGCGTCGATCGCGGCGGGCACGATCCCCTTCACCATGCCCGGCCGTCCGGCGTGGGCGGCGGCGACCACCCCGGCCGCCGGGTCGGCCAGCAGGACCGGCACGCAGTCGGCGGTGAGGACGGCGAGGGCGAGCCCCCGGGCCGCGGTCACCAGCCCGTCCACCTCGGGCGTGAGCCGGGTGGTCCACGGACCTTCGACCTCGGCCACGTCGTTGCCGTGGACCTGGTTCATCCAGACCACCCGGCCGGGGTCCAGGCCGAGCGACTTGGCGGCGAGTTCCCGGTTGGTCCGTACCACGTCGGGGTCGTCGCCGACCGCCCCGCCCAGGTTGAGCTCCTCGTACGGAGCGGCGCTCACCCCGCCCCACCTGTCGGTGAAGGCGAAGTGCGCGCCGCTCACGGTGTCGCGCTGTCCTATCACGTCGTAAGGATCACTTGAGGAAGTCCGGTACGTCCAGTTCCTCGGCCGCGCTGTCCGTGTAGGAACGGGACGGCGGGACCGGCGGGGCGACCGGGATGTCGGCGACCGGCTCGGGCGCCGGCTCCGGCTCCTCCTTCGGGGTCACGCTGCCGAGCGAGCCGAAGGAGGGGCGCTCGGGCTCCCGCCGGGCCGGAGCGGGCTCCTCGCGGCGGGCGGAGGCCGAGGACGAGCCGAGGACGTTGTCCCGGCGGGCCGGGGGCTGGCCCCCGTCGAAGCCGGCCGCGATGACGGTGACGCGGACCTCGTCGCCGAGGGCGTCGTCGATGACCGCACCGAAGATGATGTTGGCCTCGGGGTGGGCGGCCTCACTGACCAGCTGGGCGGCCTCGTTGATCTCGAACAGGCCGAGGTCGGAGCCGCCGGAGATGGACAGCAGCACGCCCCGGGCGCCGTCGATGGAGGCCTCCAGGAGCGGCGAGGAGATCGCCATCTCGGCGGCGGCCACCGCGCGGTCGTCGCCGCGGGCCGAGCCGATGCCCATGAGGGCCGAACCGGCCTCGGACATGACCGACTTGACGTCGGCGAAGTCGAGGTTGATCAGGCCGGGGGTGGTGATGAGGTCGGTGATGCCCTGGACACCGGAGAGCAGGACCTGGTCGGCCGACTTGAACGCGTCGAGCACCGAGACCTGGCGGTCCGAGATGGACAGCAGCCGGTCGTTCGGGATGACGATGAGGGTGTCGACCTCTTCGCGGAGTTCGGCGATGCCGTCCTCGGCCTGGTTGGCGCGGCGCCGGCCCTCGAAGGTGAACGGGCGGGTGACCACGCCGATGGTGAGGGCGCCCAGCGAGCGCGCGATGTTGGCCACGACGGGCGCGCCGCCGGTGCCGGTGCCGCCGCCTTCGCCGGCCGTCACGAAGACCATGTCGGCCCCCTTGAGGACCTCCTCGATCTCCTCCCGGTGGTCCTCGGCGGCCTTGCGGCCGACGGCCGGGTTGGCGCCGGCGCCGAGTCCCCGGGTGAGTTCACGGCCGACGTCGAGCTTGACGTCGGCGTCGCTCATCAACAGCGCCTGCGCGTCGGTGTTGATGGCGATGAACTCGACGCCCTTGAGACCGACCTCGATCATCCGGTTGATGGCATTGACACCACCGCCGCCGACACCGATGACCTTGATGACTGCGAGGTAGTTCTGCGGTGCTGCCACGTCGAAGGCCTCTCGCCTCGAATTACGTTGCCGTCCACGTGCGGTGTTCGCGCGGGACGGCAGATGCCGATTGGGACGGTCCGTAGCGCCGACCCGAACCCTAACGTTGAAGTTTAGGGTTACCAGTGTGTCTGTTCCCTGGAGTCTTCTGAACAGGACACTAAGTCGACAAGTGGCGCGCGTTCAACGAACACGCCGAACCTCCCGTTTTTCTTTTCACCCTATGTGATCAGGCATAGTCGTGCCCAACCAGGGTGCTGGCCTGGGCAGATGTGCGTCAACTCGCCGATGACGCAGGGGCGGTGGGAACGCTTACGTCGAAGTGCCGGGCACCGGAGGCTGCTTTCATGAGTGCGGTGAGCGTACGCGCCTTGGCGGCGCCGTTCTCGGCACTTCCCCACTCGACGACGCTGCCGCCGCCCAACTCCAGCGAGATGTCGTCGTAGGAACGGACCTTGAGGGTCCGGGTGTCCCGGCGGACGGCGGCCGGAATGGCACGTGCGACGTCGACCGCTTCCCGCACCAGCCGGTCGGTGCCGAACCGGCGCAGGCTCGGGGTGGCCGAACCCGACCGGGAGAGACTCAATTCCAGCGCCGGAACGCCTTTCGGCGCCTGTGAAACCGTGGCGAAACGGACACCCTTCCTGTCCACTTCGGTGAACTTTCCGCCCTTTTCGATGACGAGCACCGGAGTCCGCTCGATTACTTTCAGCCCGATTCCACGGGGCCAGGAACGGACGACGTCCACCACGTCGATCCGGGGCAGTTTCCGGCGCAGCCGGGCCTCGATCCCGTCGGTGTCGACGGACACCATCGGCTCCCCGACGGGGACGTCGGCGGCCTCGAGGACCTGTTCGGGCGTCAGAACGGCCGTACCGGACACCGAGACGTGGCGCACGCGCAGCCATGGGGAGCCGTACAGCAGCCAGACGGAGCCGGACCCGAGGAGCAGCACGCACAGCGTCAGGACGAGGGTCCTGCGAAAGCGGCGGTTGCGCAGCCGCCGGACGAGCGGCGGGCCGGACGACTCCTGCTGGCGTTCACCGCGTTCGGCGGTGGTCGGTCCGGCCACGCTGCTCACTTGCCTTTCGTCATACGGTCCTATCGGCTTGAGGCGATCGCCTCGTACACCATGCCGACGAGCAGGTCGTCGGCGTCCCGGCGGCCGAACTCGCTTGCCGCGCGGGACATCTCGTACAGCCGGTGCGGGTCGGCGAGCACGGGCAGGACGTTCTGCTGCACCCACTCCGGGGTGAGTTCCGCGTCGTCGACCAGGAGGCCGCCGCCGGCCTTGACCACCGGCTGGGCGTTCAGCCGCTGTTCGCCGTTGCCGATGGGCAGTGGGACGTAGGCGGCCGGGAGCCCGACGGCGGAGAGTTCGGCGACGGTCATCGCGCCGGCGCGGCAGAGCATCATGTCGGCCGCGGCGTACGCGAGGTCCATCCGGTCCAGGTAACTTACCGGGATGTAGGGCGGCATCCCCGGCATCTGGTGCACCTGCGGCAGTTCGTTCTTCGGGCCGACCGCGTGCAGGATCTGGATGCCCGCCTGCTGCAGCCAGGGCGCGACCTGCTGGATGACCTCGTTGAGGCGGCGGGCGCCCTGCGAGCCGCCGGAGACCAGCAGCGTCGGCAGGTTGGGGTCGAGGCCGAAGCGGTGGCGGGCCTCGGGGCGGGCCGCGGCGCGGTCCAGGAGGGAGATGGAGCGGCGCAGCGGGATGCCGATGTAGCGGGCGTCGCGCAGCTTGCTGTCCGGGGTGGAGACCGCGACCTTGGCGGCGTACCGGGAGCCGATCTTGTTGGCGAGGCCGGGGCGGGCGTTGGCCTCGTGGATCACGATCGGCACGCCGAGGCGCTTGGCGGCGAGGTAGCCGGGCAGGGCGACGTAGCCGCCGAAGCCGACGACGCAGTCCGCCTTGGTGCGCTCCAGGATCTGCTCGGCGGCCTTGATGGTGCCGCGCAGCCGGCCCGGCACGGTGATCAGCTCGGGGGTGGGCTTGCGGGGCAGCGGCACCGCCGGGATCAGTGCGAGCTCATAGCCGCGTTCCGGGACCAGTTTGGTCTCCAGGCCGCGCTCCGTGCCCAGGGCCGTGATCCCCACGGTGGGGTCCTGCCTGCGCAGGGCGTCCGCGAGGGCGAGCGCGGGCTCGATGTGGCCGGCGGTCCCCCCACCAGCGAGTACGACATGCACCGAAATTCACCGCTCTCCGGACGAGCGCGCCACCGAGGCGCGCCGTCGCATCGTGTTCCATCTCCGAGGCCCCTGAGGGCCCCGGGCTCCCCGCTTTCTACCAAAGCGAGGTTGCCGCATCGCAAGCGCCGCCCGCGCAGCGGGCTCGTCGCGTGCGAAGGCGATCAGCAGCCCGATGGCGAACATGGTCGGCAGCAGGGCGGAGCCTCCGTAGGAGAACAGCGGGAGGGGGACGCCGGCGATCGGCAGCAGGCCGAGCACCGCACCGATGTTGATCACCGCCTGGGCGGTGATCCAGGTGGTCACGCCTCCCGCGGCGTACCTCACGAAGGGGTCCTCCGTGCGTCCGGCCACGCGGATACCCGCATAGCCTAGAGCCGCGAAGAGGGCCAGTACCGACAGCGTCCCCGCCAGGCCCAGTTCCTCGCCGGTGACGGCGAAGATGAAGTCGGTGTGGGCTTCGGGCAGTTGGCCCCATTTCTCCACACTCGCACCGAGTCCGGATCCGAAGAGCCCGCCGCTGGCCAGGGCGTAGATGCCGTGCACCGCCTGCCAGCAGTCGGCGACGCCGGTCTTGGGTTCGGTGGCGCCGATGCAGGCGAGGCGGGCCATCCGGTTCGGGCTGGTCTTGATGAGGATGAACCCGAGCAGGCCCGCGATGGACAGCACACCCGCGAACAGCCGGGTGGGCGCCCCCGCCAGCCACAGCAGGCCGAACAGGATCGCGGTCAGGATGATCGCCGTGCCCATGTCGCCGCCGAGCATGATCAGCCCGAGCAGCAGGAAGCTCACCGGAACGAGCGGTACCAGCATGTGCTTCCACTGCGTCAGCAGCCGCCTCTCCTGCTTCCGGGCCATCAGGTCGGCGCCCCACAGCACCAGCGCGAGCTTGCCGAACTCGCTGGGCTGGATCTGGAAGGAGCCGCCGAGGGAGATCCAGTTCTGGTTGCCGTTGACCGACATGCCTATCCCCGGCACCTGCACGAGCGCCATCATGAAGACGGCTCCGGCGAGGATCGGGTAGGCGAGCGCCCGGTGCAGTTTCACCGGCATACGGGACGCGACGAGCAGCAGCACGCCGCCGATGGAGGCGGCCAGGAACTGTTTGCGGAAGAAGAACGAGCCGGGCAGCGACATCTGGAGCGCGGTGATCTGGGAGGCCGAGTAGACCATCACCAGCCCGAGCACGATGATGAGCAGGCTGCCGCCGAGGATCAGGTAGTACGCGGTCAGCGGCCGGTCCCAGGCCCGTTGGGCGCGCGTGTAGAGCCGCCGCAGCGGGTTCTCGCGCGACGCGCGGGGCGCGGCGGGCCGCCGGACCGCCCGCTGTACGGGCGGCCGGCCGGTGCGGCTACCGGGCATCAACGCCTCCGCTGAACGTCGACCGTCCCACGCGTCCCTCCCAAGGTCGCCCGGCAGGCGGCCGGGTCAGGCGCCGAGTTCGCGAACAGCCTGGGCGAACGCGTCACCGCGCTTGTTGTAGTTGGCGAACATGTCCATGGAGGCACAGGCGGGGGCGAGGAGCACCGTGTCGCCCTCGGCCGCCAGCCGCCGCGCCTCCTGGACCGCCGCGAGCATCGCCCCAGTGTCGGTCCGGTCGAGGTCGACGACGGGTACTTCCGGCGCGTGTCGCGCGAGGGCGTCCCGGATGAGGGCGCGATCGGCGCCGATGAGCACCACGCCGCGAAGTCGCTTTGCCGACTTGGCGACCAGCTCGTCGAAGGTCGCCCCCTTCGCCAGACCGCCCGCGATCCACACGATCGACTCGTACGACGCCAACGAGGCTTCCGCCGCGTGCGTGTTGGTCGCCTTGGAGTCGTCGACGTACGCGACCCCGTCCACGTCGGCCACGTGCGCGATGCGGTGGGCGTCCGGGGTGAAGTTCCGCAGCCCGTCCCGTACGGCCGTGGGCGGCACCCCGAAGGCGCGCGCGAGGGCCGCCGCGGCGAGGGCGTTGGCGATGTTGTGCGGGGCCGGCGGGTTGACGTCGGAGACCTCGGCCAGCTCCTGGGCGTTCTTCTGCCGGTTCTCGACGAAGGCGCGGTCGACGAGGATGCCGTCCACGACGCCGAGTTGGGAGGGTCCCGGGGTGCCGAGGGTGAAGCCGATGGCCCGGCAGCCCTCCTCGACGTCGGCCTCCCGCACCAGCTCCTCGGTGAGCTTGTCGGCGACGTTGTAGACGCAGGCGACCCGGTTGCCCTCGTAGATGCGGCCCTTGTCCTTGGCGTACGCCTCCATGGAGCCGTGCCAGTCGAGGTGGTCCGGGGCGAGGTTGAGCACGGCCGCCGAGTGGGCGCGCAGGGAGGGCGCCCAGTGCAGCTGGTAGCTGGACAGCTCCACCGCGAGGACGTCGTACTCCTCGTCGCCGAGGACCGCGTCGAGCAGCGAGACGCCGATGTTGCCGACGGCGGCCGTGCGCAGGCCCGCGGCCTTCAGGATCGACGCCAGCATCTGGACGGTGGTGGTCTTGCCGTTGGTGCCCGTGACGGCCAGCCAGGGGGCCGCATCGGGGCCGCGCAGCCGCCACGCCAGCTCGACATCGCCCCAGATGTCGATGCCGGCCGCGCGGGCCGCCTGGAACAGCGGCTTGTCCGGCTTCCAGCCGGGCGCGGTCACGATCAGCTCGGTGCCCGCGGGCAGGGTGGCGCCGTCACCGAGCCGTACCGTGACGCCCAGTGCCTCCAGTTCGGCGGCCTGCTCACGCGCGCGTGCGTCGTCGCCGTCGTTGACGACCGTGACGATCGCGCCCCGCGCGTGCAGCACCCTGGCCGCCGGGACACCGGAGACGCCGAGCCCGGCGACGGTGACGTGCTTGCCCTGCCAGTCGGTCACTTGTCCGCTGCCCATCCTGCGTAGAAGAGGCCCAGTCCGACAATCACACAGATGCCCTGGATGATCCAGAAGCGGACCACCACAAGGACTTCGGACCAGCCCTTGAGTTCGAAGTGGTGCTGGAGCGGTGCCATCCGGAAGACGCGCTTGCCGGTGAGCCGGAAGGAGCCGACCTGGATGACGACCGACATGGTGATCAGGACGAACAGGCCGCCCATGATGGCGACGAGGAGCTCCGTGCGGGAGAGGATCGCCAGGCCCGTGAGGACACCGCCGAGCGCGAGCGAACCGGTGTCGCCCATGAAGATCTTGGCCGGCGAGGTGTTCCACCACAGGAAGCCGAGGCAGGAACCCATCAGCGCGGAGGCGATGACCGCGAGGTCCAGCGGGTCGCGCACCTCGTAGCAGGCGTTGGGGTTGGTCAGCGTGACCGCGTTGGCGCAGGACTCCTGGAACTGCCAGACGCCGATGAACGTGTAGGCGCCGAAGACGAGCACGGAGGCGCCGGTGGCCAGACCGTCCAGGCCGTCGGTCAGGTTCACGCCGTTGGACATCGCGAGGATCATGAACAGCGCCCAGACCACGAACAGCACCGGGCCGATGGACCAGCCGAAGTCCGTGATGAACGACAGCTTGGTGGAGGCCGGCGTGTTGCCGCGGGCGTCGGCGAACATCAGCGACAGCACCGCGAAGCCGATGCCGACGATCAGCTGGCCGGCCATCTTCGCCTTGGCCCGCAGGCCCAGCGAGCGCCGCTTGACGATCTTGATGTAGTCGTCGAGGAAGCCGACCAGGCCCATCCCGCACATCAGGCCGAGCACCAGCACGCCCGAGTAGGTCGGGGTGTAGCCGGTGATCACCTTGGACAGGAAGTAGGCGGCGACCGTCGACAGGATGAAGGCGATACCGCCCATCGTCGGCGTACCGCGCTTGCTGGCGTGCTCGCGCGGGCCGTCGTCACGGATGTACTGGCCGTAGCCCTTGCGGGCGAGGAGCTTGATCAGCAGCGGGGTGCCGACCAGGGTCAGAAAGAGACCGATGACGCCCGAGAAGAGGATCTGCTTCATCATCGGGCATCAACACCCTCGGCACCGGACTCCAGGAGCGCCTGCGCAACGCTCTCCAGGCCCACCGACCGGGACGCCTTCACGAGTACGACGTCCCCCGGGCGCAACTTGCTGCGCAACAGGTCGATCGCCGCCTGTGCGTCGGACACGTGCACCGACTCCTCACCCCACGAACCCTCGTTATATGCGCCCAGTTGCAGCCAGGAGGCTTCCACTCCCCCGACGGCGACGAGCTTGCCGACATTGAGCCGGACGGCGAGCCGTCCGACCGCGTCGTGCTCGGCGAGCGCCTCGTCCCCGAGCTCGGCCATCTTGCCGAGCACCGCCCACGTGCGGCGCCCCTGACCCATGGCCGCGAGCGCGCGCAGCGCGGCTCGCATGGACTCGGGGTTGGCGTTGTAGGCGTCGTTGACGATGGTCACGCCGTCCGGGCGCTCGGTGACCTCCATACGCCAGCGGGAGAGGGAGCCCGCCTCGGAGAGCGCGAGCGCGATCTCTTCCGCGGACATGCCCAGCTCATGGGCGACGGCGGCCGCGGCGAGCGCGTTCGACACGTGGTGCTCACCGTACAGGCGCATGGTCACATCGCTTGCACCGGAGGGTGTGTGAAGGCTGAACGCGGGCTGTCCCGTGTCCGTGAGTCGTACGTTCTCGGCCCGTACGTCCGCTTCGGCCGACTCTCCGAAAAGGACCACCTTCGCCTTGGTACGGGAGGCCATGGCCCGCACCAACGGGTCGTCCGCGTTGAGGATCGCGGCGCCGCCGTCCTCGGCCGCGGGCAGGGCCTCCACCAACTCGCCCTTCGCCTGGGCGATCTGCTCCCGGCCGCCGAACTCGCCGATGTGGGCGGTGCCGACGTTGAGGACCAGGCCGATCTTCGGGGGTGTCAGATCGGTGAGGTAGCGGATGTGGCCGATGCCCCGGGCCCCCATCTCCAGCACCAGGAACTTCGTCTCCTCGGTGGCGGACAGGGCGGTCAGCGGCAGCCCGATCTCGTTGTTGAGGGAGCCGGGCGTGAAGACGGTCGGCGCCTTGGTGCGCAGCACCTGGGCGATGAGGTCCTTGGTGCTGGTCTTGCCGGCCGAGCCGGTCAGCGCCACGAGGGTCGCGCCGAGCCGTCGTACGACATGGCGGGCGAGGGCGCCGAGGGCGGTCTGGACGTCGTCCACGACGATCGCGGGCACGCCGACGGGGCGGGACGCCAGTACGGCGACCGCGCCCTGCTCGACGACCTGGGCGGCGAAGTCGTGGCCGTCCACGCGCTCGCCCACGAAGGCGGCGAAGAGACTGCCCGGCCCCGCCTCGCGGGAGTCCCGGACGACCTCGCCGGTGACCTGGACGGACGGATCCGGTATGTCGTGCGTCTGCCCGCCGACGACTGCTGCGATCTCGGCGAGAGAGAGGGCGATCACAAGTTCATCCCCTGGGTCTTCTGGATTTTCATCCCTGGGTTTTCTGGATGGCTTCGCGGAGGACCTGACGGTCGTCGAAGGGACGGATCACGCCGGCGATGTCCTGGCCCTGCTCGTGGCCCTTGCCGGCGACCAGCACGGTGTCGCCGGGGTGCGCACGGGCGACGGCGGCTTCGATCGCGGCGGCCCGGTCCTCGAAGAGGAGCACCTCGCCGCGCTCGTGGGCGGGCACCGACGCCGCGCCTTCGAGCATGGTCGCGAGGATGGCGAGGGGGTCCTCGGAGCGGGGGTTGTCGGAGGTCAGTACGGCCGTGTCGGCGAGCCGGGCCGCGGCGGCGCCCATCGGGGCGCGCTTGGTGCGGTCACGGTCGCCGCCGCAGCCGAGGACGACGAGCAGCCGGCCCTTGGTGACCTTGCGCAGGGCCCTGAGGACCGACTCGACGGCGTCCGTCTTGTGGGCGTAGTCGACGACCGCGAGGTAGGGCTGTCCGGCGTCCACGCGCTCCAGGCGGCCCGGGACGCCCGGCACGGCGGCGATGCCGTCGGCGGCGGTCTGCGGGTCGAGCCCGGCGGCGGCCAGGGCGACGATCGCGGCGAGGGTGTTCGCCACGTTGAAGGGGCCCGGCAGCGGCGACTTGGCGGCGATCCGGACGCCCTCGGGCCCGGTGACGGTGAACGTCGAGTCCATCGGGCCGATGTGGACGTCGGTGGCCCGCCAGTCGGCGTCCGGGTGGCCCTCGGCGGAGTAGGTGACGACCGGGACGGAGGCCTCCCGGGCGAGCCGGCGGCCGTACTCGTCGTCGATGTTGACCACACCCCGTTTGCTGCGTTTCGGGGTGAACAGCTGCGCCTTGGCCCGGTAGTAGTCCTCCATGTCGGAGTGGAACTCCATGTGTTCCGGGCTGAGATTGGTGAAGACGGCGATGTCGAAGACGCAGCCGTCGACCCGGCCGAGGACCAGGGCGTGGCTGGAGACCTCCATGGCGACCGCCTCGACCCCGCGCTCGCGCATCACGGCGAACAGGGCCTGGAGGTCGGTGGCCTCGGGGGTGGTGCGCTCGGACTTGATGCGCTCGTCGCCGATGCGCGTCTCGACCGTGCCGATCAGACCGGTGTTGCGCGTGGTCTTCAGACCGCCCTCGACCAGGTAGGCCGTGGTGGTCTTGCCCGACGTGCCGGTGATGCCGATCTGGAGCAGGCCGGCGCCCGGACGGCCGTAGATGGTGGCCGCGAGTTCGCCCATCCGCCCGCGCGGGTCGTCGGCGACCAGGACCGGCAGGCCGGTCGCGGCGGCGCGCTCGGCGCCCGACGGGTCGGTCAGAACGGCGACCGCGCCGAGGCCGGCGGCCTGGGCGACGAAGTCGGCACCGTGCAGCCGGGCACCCGGCAGGGCGGCGTACAGGTCGCCGGGGCGGACCGCGCGCGAGTCATGGGTGATGCCCGTGACCTCCGCGCTGCTGTCCGGGACGGCGGCACCCAGCTGGCCGGCGAGCTCCGCGAGGGGTGTGGCGGAGGCCCGAACCGGCCTGGGCGGCCCCGGATGTGTCACGGAAGCGCCCTTCTGGGTGGTTTGGGACTGATCAGCGTCTGGCACGGCGGTGAGCGTACCGGGCGCACCCGCTCCGGAGCGAAGCGAGGGGCGCGGGGTCCCGTGGTTCCCGGGATCGGGGGTGATCGTTGTCACGAGCTCGTTCCTGGTGGTCTGTGCGAAGTGCTGAGGTGCTGATCAGGGCTTGTAGTCGACGGGCAGGTCGGCCGCCTTGGCGCCGGTCGGCGGGATCTGGAGGGTCTTGAGGGCGAACTCCATCACCTGCTTGTAGATCGGGCCGCAGATCTGGCCGCCGAAGTAGCTGCCGGCGGTGGCGTTCTGGATGGCGCAGTAGACGGTGATGCGGGGCTTGTCGGCGGGTGCGAACCCGGCGAACGACGAGGTGTAGCCGCGGTACCTGCCGGTGGCCGGATCCACTCGGTTGGCGGTGCCGGTCTTGCCGGCGACGTTGTAGCCGGGGATGGCCGCCTTGGCGCCGGTGCCCTGCTCGTCGTCCACGACGGACTCCAGCATCTCGGCGAGCGTCCTGGCCGTCTTCGCGCTGATCACGCGCGTCTTCTTGGGCTGGGCGGCCGGGGTGTAGCGGCCGTCGGCGCCCTTGGTGCCGCGCACCAGGGTCGGGTCGACGCGGACCCCGCCGTTGGCGATGGTCGAGTAGACGGAGGCCGCCTGCATGGCGTTGATGGAGAAGCCCTGGCCGAAAGGAATCGTGAACTGCTGCGACGTCGACCACTTGTCCGGCGCGGCCAGGATGCCCTTGGTCTCGCCGGGGAAGCCGAGCCCGGAGTAGCTGCCGATGCCGAACTTGCGCAGGTACGAGTAGAGGACCTGGTTGGCCTGTTCCTGGGTCTTGCCGAGCTGGCCGGCGGCGAGGATGGTGCCGATGTTGCTGGACTTGGCGAGCACGCCGTTGAGCGTGAGGTACCAGGTCGTGTGGTCGACGTCGTCCTTGAAGAGCCGGTCGCCGCGGTGCAGCCGGTTGGGCACCACCACGTGCGTGAGCGGGGTGGCGGCGTTCTGCTCCAGGACGGCCGCCATGGACATCACCTTGGCCGTGGAGCCGGGCTCGTAGGCGTCCTGGAGGGCCGCGTTGCCCATGTCGGCGGAGTCGGCGGTCGACAGGTCGTTCGGGTCGAAGCCGGGCGAGTTGGCCATGGCCAGGATCTGCCCGGTCTGCGTGTCCTGGACGACCACGTAGCCGCGGTCCGCCTTGGACTTCTTGACCTGCTCGCTGATGGCGTTCTGCGCGGCCCACTGGATGTCGCGGTCGATGGTCAGCTCGACGTCGGAGCCGGCCACGGCCGGGGTCTCGGTGGAACCCGCGGTGGGGACCTCGCGACCGCCGGACTGGGCATAGCGGATCTTGCCGTCCTTGCCGGTCAGCGCCTTGTCGAGCTGCTGCTCGATGCCGCCGCCGCCCTTGCCCTCGGCGTTGACCCAGCCCAGTATCCCGGCGGCCAGGTCGCCGTTGGGGTACACGCGCTGGCTGCTCGGGTCGGCGAAGACGCCGGCCAGCACGTTGACGGTGCTGCTGTCGGTCCCGGCCTTGGTGGTGAGCGCGGCCTTCAGGTCCTTGATCTGCTTCCAGACCTGCGGGGTCTGCCGGGTCGCGAGCCGGACGTAGCGCAGCTCCTTGTTCTTCGGCCGCAGCAGCTTGAGCAGGTCGGCCTGGTTCTTGCCGAGGATCGGGGAGAGCAGCGCGGCGGCCTGCTCGGGCCCGTCGTCCACCTTGAGCTGCTTGCTGGTGAACATCGTGGGGTCGGCGGTGATGTCGTAGGCGTCCTCGCTGATCGCGAGCGCCACGCCGTTGCGGTCGGTGATACCGCCGCGCTCGGCGGCCAGGGTGTGCACGACGTACCGGTTCAGCTCGGCCTTCGCCGCGTACGCGCTGGCGTCGACGGCCTGGACCTGGAGCAGGCGCCCGACGAAGACCATCAGCACCAGGGTCAGGGCGAGCCCGACCATGCGCAGCCGGGGGCGGGGGCTGCCGAGCCGCAGCGCGGGCGCGGCCGGGGGGCGCGGGCCGCTCGGACCGCTCGGGCGGCGGACCGGGCGGGCGCCGGGCCCGGGACCGGACCGGCTCCGGACGGTACCCCTGGGGTCCCGGGGGCGGGGCGGCCTGGCGGGGCCGGGCACGCGGCGGCGCGGCGGCTGCCTGTCTCCAGAAGTGTCTGGCACTTCCGTCACCTGCCGGGGGTCGGGGTCGGGGTGGTCGCGGGCGTGAGTGCCGGCGCCGGGGTCGTCACGGGGGTGGCGACCGGCGTGGTGACCGGCGTGCCCGTAGGTGCGGCCGCCGGCGGGGGCACCGACGCGGACCCGGTCGGCGTCGCCGCGGCGGCGGACCGGGTGCCGAGGGCCTCGGGGGCGAGGGGCGCGGTGGTCTGCCGGAGGGCGGCGGGGCCGGGGACGCCCTTGACGGTGCCGTCCGGGTCGAGGAAGGCCGGGTCGCCGCCGGGGACCATGCCGAGCTCGCGGGCCCGGCGCTGGAGGGCGTCGGGGGCGGAGTAGGCGTCGATGTCCCGCTGCAGGGCCTGTTCCTCGTCGGTGAGGTTCTTGGTCTGCTTCTGCAGGTCGTCGAGTCTGAACGAGCCCTCGCTGAGCGCCGAGTTCAGCACCAGCAGGCCGATCAGGCCGCCGCTGAGGAGCAGGACGACGAGCAGGACGAACGGGGTGCGGGCGGCCTGGTTGGCACGGCCGGCCGGAAAGAGCCGGGCGAGCCGGGCCGCCCGCCCCCGCAGCTCGGGTTTCCTACTCACGTGTCCTCCGGTGGGTCCGCAAACCCCGCTCGCTCACTCGGCTTCCTCCCTGATGCGCTGGGCTCCCCGAAGACGCGCCGGCGCGGCCCGGCGGTTCTCGGCGACCTCTTCCTCGGTGGGAAGTTCGGCACCGCGCGTGAGCAGCTTGAGCCGGGGCTGGTACTGCTCGGGCACGACCGGCAGCCCGGGCGGCGCGGTGGTGGCGGCGCCGGCCGCGAACACCTGCTTGACCAGGCGGTCTTCGAGCGAGTGGTACGACAGCACGGCGATCCGTCCGCCGACCGCGAGGGCCTTCACGGCGGCCGGGATCGCCCTTTCCAGGACGGACAGTTCGCCGTTGACCTCGATGCGCAGCGCCTGGAAGGTGCGCTTGGCCGGGTTGCCGCCGGTGCGCTTGGCGGCCTGCGGCAGCGAGTCCCGGATCAGCTCGACGAGCCGGGCGCTGTTGCTGAACGGCTCCTTCTCGCGCTCCCGGACGATCGCCGAGACGATCCGCTTGGCCTGCTTCTCCTCGCCGTACGCGAACAGGATGCGGACGAGGTCGCCGGCCGGGTAGGTGTTGAGGACCTCGGCGGCGCTGATGCCGGTCGTCTGGTCCATGCGCATGTCCAGGGGGGCGTCCTGGGCGTAGGCGAAGCCGCGGCCGGCCTCGTCGAGTTGCATGGAGGAGACGCCGAGGTCGAAGAGCACGCCCTGCACGCGCGCGATGCCGAGGCGTGCGAGCACGTCGGGCAGTTCGTCGTAGACGGCGTGCACCAGGGTGGCGCGCTCACCGAAGGGGGCGAGCCGCTCGCCGGACAGGCGCAGGGCCTCCTTGTCGCGGTCCAGGGCGACCAGGCGGGCCTCGGGGAAGCGGGTCAGCAGCGCCTCGCTGTGGCCGCCGAGGCCGAGGGTGCAGTCGACGACCACGCTGCCCGGCCGCTCCAGGGCGGGCGCCAGCAGGTCCAGGCACCGCTGGAGCATCACCGGGACGTGTCGACTCTGGCTCAAGGGGGCCTCTCAGTTCCGGCACGGGGGACGCACCGCCGGGTCCCCGCCCGCTCGGTACGCGCGCCGCGCACGTGGGGAGACGGCCCGGGCGCCGTGCCGGGGTCTCCAGGGGATTTCACCAGCGGGGAGAGCCTCGCCTCCCGCTTCGCGTCACTTTAGTCCACCGTGTCGCGCGGTCAATCAACCGGCCTGCACGGCGCGTACGGCGTCCCGGCCGGGGCGGGATTCACCGGGAATCACCCGGGCGGCCCTGGTTTGCCCTCCGTGTGGGTTAGCTCACAACAAGCCACGATGACGTCCTTTGTCCCCTCTCACAGCAGGCCGTGACCACCCGTGACCAGTACCGTCGTGACTATGACGACTTCCGCAGCAGCTCCCACTGGATCCGAAGGCGCCATAACCACGGACGGCACCGTGACGGACCGCCTGGTCGATGCCAACCGGACCTACGCAGGCGCCTTCACCGACCCCGGCATGGACGCCCGGCCCGTGCTGCACGTGGCCGTGGTGGCCTGTATGGACGCCCGCCTCGACCTGCACGCCGCGCTCGGCCTGGAGCTCGGCGACTGCCACACCATCCGCAACGCCGGCGGTGTGGTCACCGACGACGTGATCCGCTCGCTCACCATCAGCCAGCGCAAGCTCGGCACCCGCAGCATCGTGCTGATCCACCACACCGGCTGCGGTCTGGAGGCCCTCACGGAGGACTTCCGCACCGAGCTGGAGATGGAGGTCGGCCAGCGCCCGGCCTGGGCGGTGGAGTCCTTCCGGGACGTCGACCAGGACGTACGGCAGTCCATGCAGCGGGTGCGCACCTCGCCGTTCCTGCTGCACACCGACGACGTACGCGGCTTCGTCTTCGACGTCCGCACCGGCCTCCTCCGCGAGGTCGACCCGGTCTGACCGGTCCCGGCCCGGCCGCCCGCCGTCCCGGAATCGGCGCGGCGGGCGGCGGGGCACACCGGCCGCCGCCGCCCGCCGATCCCGCCGCCCCGGCCCGTCGAGCAGACCGCGCGCCCCGGAACACGCCCGCCGTAAGCTGTCGACCCACTGTCAAATAGGCGGTCGAAAGCCCGTAAGACCGACATAGTGCGGGCAGTTGTCCACAGGCGAGTGACACGAATCGGTAACGGCAGCAAGAATGCGGTGTGAGACGTCACGCGGAACCATTCACGCGTGGTGTCCGTGATTCGGGGTGGGCCGGTTATGCCAGACGGAGCGCCGGCCCGGGCAATGACGGGCCGAGGAGGGCCGGGTGACGACCTATGACGATCGAGCGAGCCTCACTGATCTGACCACGACTGTGGAGCGGGTCCGCAGTTCGGTGGAGAGTGTGATCGAGGGCAAGCCCGAGGTCGTACGGCTTTCGCTGACCGTACTGCTCGCCGAGGGACATCTTCTGATCGAGGACGTCCCGGGCGTGGGCAAGACGATGCTGGCGAAGGCGTTGGCGCGGTCCATCGACTGCACGGTGCGGCGTATCCAGTTCACGCCCGACCTGCTGCCGTCGGACATCACCGGCGTGTCCATCTGGGACCAGCAGCGCCGGGACTTCGAGTTCAAACCGGGCGCCATCTTCGCCCAGATCGTGATCGGCGACGAGATCAACCGCGCCTCGCCGAAGACCCAGTCCGCGCTGCTGGAGTCGATGGAGGAGCGGCAGGTCACCATCGACGGGCAGACCTATGAACTGCCCAGTCCGTTCATGGTGGTGGCCACCCAGAACCCGGTCGAGATGGAGGGCACCTACCCGCTGCCCGAGGCCCAGCGCGACCGCTTCATGGCCCGCGTCTCGGTCGGCTACCCCAGCGTGGAGGCCGAGTTGCAGATGCTCGACATCCACGGCGGGGTGAGCCCCCTGGAGGACCTCCAGCCGGTGGCGCACGCCCATGACGTGGTGAAGCTGATCGAGGCCGTGCGCGGGGTCCACGTCGCCGAGCCGGTCCGGCGGTACGCGGTGGACCTGGTCGCCGCCACCCGTACCCATCCCGACCTCAGACTCGGCGCCTCCCCGCGCGCCACGCTGCACCTGCTGCGCGCGGCGAAGGCGTCCGCGGCCCTGAGCGGCCGGGAGTACGCGCTGCCGGACGACGTGCAGGCGCTCGCCGTCGCGGTGCTGGCGCACCGGCTGCTGCCCACCGCCCAGGCCCAGCTCAACCGGCGCACCGCGGAGCAGGTCGTCCAGGAGATCCTGCAGTCGACCCCGGTGCCCGCGGCCCCCCAGCAGCAGGCCGGTTTCGGCGGTCTGGGCCGGGGTGTGCCGGCGTATCCCCAGCAGCCCCCGCGGAGTCGGTGATGGGCACCCCGGCGGAGGCCGACCGCGGGGAGACGGGCGGGATCCGCACGGCCCTGGCCGGGCTGACCACCCGCGGCCGGTCCTTCCTGGCGGCCGGCATCGCGGCGGTGATCTGCGCGTACATACTCGGCCAGGCCGACCTGCGCCGGGTCGGGCTGCTGCTCGCCGTGCTGCCGCTGATCTGCGCCGCCGTGCTCTACCGCACCCGCTACCGGGTGGCCGGCAGCCGCCGGCTCTCCCCCGCGCGGGTGCCGGCCGGCAGCGAGGCCCGGGTCCACCTGCGGATGGACAACGTCTCGCGGCTGCCCACCGGCCTGCTGATGCTCCAGGACCGGGTGCCCTACGTCCTCGGGCCGCGCCCCCGCTTCGTCCTGGACCGGGTGGAGCCGGGCGGCCGCCGCGAGGTGTCCTACCGGGTCCGCTCCGACCTGCGCGGCCGCTATCCGCTGGGCCCGCTCCAGCTGCGCCTGACCGACCCGTTCGGCATGTGCGAACTGACCCGTTCCTTCTCGACGTTCGACACCCTCACCGTCATCCCGAAGGTCGAGCCGCTGCCGCCGATCCGGCTCAGCGGCGAGGCGAAGGGGTACGGCGACGGCCGGCAGCGCTCGCTGGCCCTGGCCGGCGAGGACGACGTGATCCCGCGCGGCTACCGCTACGGCGACGACCTGCGCCGGGTGCACTGGCGCTCCACCGCCCGCTACGGCGAGCTGATGGTGCGCCGTGAGGAGCAGCCGCAGCGCGCCCGCTGCACGGTACTGCTGGACACCCGGGGCCTCGCCTACGAGGGCGCGGGTCCGGACTCGGCGTTCGAGTGGGCGGTGTCCGGTGCCGCCTCGGTCCTGGTCCACATGCTCGAACGCGGCTTCTCGGTCCGGCTGTTGACGGACACCGGCAGCTCGGTGCCGGGCGAGGGCGCCGACGGCTTCGCGGGCTCCGGCCACGAGTCGGCGGAGGCGGCCGGGCTGATGATGGACACCCTGGCCGTGATCGACCACTCGGACGGCACCGGCCTGTCCCGGGCCTACGACGTGCTGCGCAGCGGGAACGAGGGGCTGCTGGTGGCCTTCCTGGGCGATCTCGACGAGGAGCAGGCGACGGTGGCCGCGAAGATGCGCCAGCGCAGCGGCGGTGCCCTCGCCTTCGTGCTGGACCCGGACACCTGGGTCCGGGAGCCGAGCGACGTGCCCGCCCCGGGCAACGCGCACGAGGAGCGGCTGCGGATGCTGCGCGAGGCCGGCTGGACGGCCGTGAGCGTGGACCGCGGCGCCGCGCTGGCCGAGCTGTGGCGGCAGGCCGACCGGGAGCGCACCGGGCTGGCCGCGCTGAGCGGGGAGGCCAAGTGATGAGCGGACGGGCCCGGCTCGCCCTCACCGCGGCGGCGGCGACGCTGATGGCGTCCTGTGCCCTGCTGCCGCTGGTCTCCCCGATGACCTGGCTGTTCCAGGCGGCGTTCCTGGTGGCGGTCCAGACGGGCGTGGGCGCGGCCGCCAGGCGGGTGCCGCTGGCCCGGCCGCTCACCGTGGCCGCGCAGGCCCTGGTCACGCTGCTGACGCTGACCGTGGCCTTCGCCCGGGAGCACGCGATCGCCGGGGTGATCCCCGGCCCGGACACCTTCCGGTACTTCGGCGACCTGCTCCAGCAGGGCTCGGACGACGTCAGCCGGTACGCGATACCCGCGCCGCTGACGCCCGGCATCCGGCTGATGGTCGTCGGCGGGGTGCTGGTCGTCGGGCTGGTCGTGGACACCCTCGCGGTGACCTTCCGCAGCGCGGCCCCGGCCGGGCTGCCGCTGCTCGCGCTGTACTCGGTGGCGGCCGGCCTGTCCGACGGGCCGATCGACTGGCTGTGGTTCCTGGTCGCGGCGGCCGGCTATCTGATGCTGCTGCTCGCCGAGGGCCGGGACCGGCTCTCGCAGTGGGGCCGGGTGTTCGGCGGGGCCGCGCGCACCCCGGGCGCCCAGGAGAGCGGCGCGGTGGCCCCGGTGCGCACCGGGCGCCGGATCGGCTTCGCCGTGCTGAGCGTCGCGCTGTTCGTGCCGCTCGCGATGCCCTCGATCCAGGGCGGCCTGCTGGACGGCACCGGGGCCGGTGTCGGCGTGGGCAACGGGAACGGCGGCACGATCTCCGCGGTCAACCCGCTGGTGTCGCTGCGGGACAGCCTCAACGTGGACGAGGACCGCCAGGTGCTGTCCGTGCGGACCAGCAGCGACGACGTCTCCGACCTGTATCTGCGGATCGTCTCCCTGGACGACTTCGACGGCACCACCTGGAAGCCGGCCCAGCGGCACATCACCAGCGTCCCGAACACGTTCCCCACCCCGGCGGGCCTCGGCGGCGACGTCCGGCGGACGACGGTGAAGTCGACGATCTCGGCCGCCGACTGGTACGCCCAGGACTGGCTGCCGATGCCGTACCCGCCGAGCGGGGTGAAGGTGGCCGGCACCTGGCGCTACGAGCCGGTCGGGATGACCCTGGTCGGCGACCACGGGCAGAACACGCGCGGTGAGACGTACCAGGTCACCAGCCTGGACGTGCAGCCGACGGCGGAGCAGCTGGCCGCGGCGCCCGAGGCCTCGGCGGCGATGAGGAAGGACTACACCAAGGTGCCGTCCTCGCTGCCGTCGGTGGTGGCGCAGACGGCGAAGGAGGTCACCGCGGGCTCGGCCAACCACTACGAGGAGGCGGTCAAGCTCCAGGACTACTTCGCGGTGACGGGCGGCTTCCAGTACGACACCCAGGTGGAGGTCGGCCGGGGCGAGGGCGCGATCGCGAACTTCCTGAAGCAGAAGCGCGGTTTCTGCGTGCACTTCTCCTTCGCGATGGCCGCGATGGCCCGGACGCTGGGCATCCCGGCCCGGGTCGCGGTGGGCTTCGCGCCGGGCACCCCGCAGGCCGACGGCACGGTGTCGGTGGGCCTGAAGGACGCGCACGCCTGGCCGGAGCTGTACTTCGAGGGCGTGGGCTGGACCCGCTTCGAGCCGACCCCGACCCGGGGCACGACGCCTTCGTACACGGTGTCGGACTCGCCCGGCTCCTCTTTGCCGGACCAGACCCTGCCCTCCAAGGGCGCCTCGGCGGCGCCGTCCGTCTCGGCCTCGCAGAGCGAGAGCTGCCCGGCGCAGCTGCGCAGGCAGGACGCCTGCGCCAGCCCGTCCGCGGCGGCCGCGGTGCAGAGCGGCGACGACGGGCCGCCGTGGTGGCAGCTGGCGCTGTGGGCGCTCGGCGGCCTCGTCGTGGTGGCGGTGCCGCTGTCGCCGATGCTGTACCGGCAGCAGGCACGTGCCCGTCGGCTCGGGGCCTACGACCGCACGCCGGCCGGCGTGGCGGCGCACACGCTGGCCGTCTGGACGGAACTGACGGACACCGCCTGGGACTTCGGCGTCCTGCCGGACGACTCGCAGACCCCGCGCAACGCCGCCGCCCGGATCGTCCGGCTCGGCGGTCTGGACCCGGCCGCCGGGGCCTCGGTGCACCGGGTGGCGGACGCGGTCGAACAGGTGCTGTACGCGCCTCGGCCGCGGCCGACGGCGGGCCTCGCGGACGACGTCCGCAGGGTGACGGCCGCGTTCAACGGCACGGTCGGTGTCCCCTCGCGGCTGCGAGCGCTGTTCGCTCCGCGGTCGGCCGTGCGGCTGGTGTGGGCGACTTCGGCGGGGTGGACCCGGCTGCGGGAGCGGGCGGCAGCGGCCCGACCGACCTTGCGCAAGCCGTCGGAGCAGGAAGGCTGACGGGGGCGGCGCGGGGGGATGGGGTCGCTTACCGGCACTGGCAGGGTGCCGCTGCGCCCACCCGTGCCGCCCTGCGGCACGCCTGCCCGCAGCTGGGGGCTGTGACGCGCCCCGTAAGGGGCGCAGGGAACTGCGCGACCAGCCCCCACCGGCCCGCAGTGGCTCACGGCCCGCAGCAAGGGTTTCCGACGACTGAGGGGTGGCCCCCCCGGGGGGGGGACCCCACCCTCACCGGCGGGCGGCCCGCGGGGGGTAACCACAATGGGCC